>NZ_JBCGCS010000001.1:0-262493 GCF_038594925.1 Achromobacter sp. JD-1
CTGATGTGCACGTCGGGCGCACACTGCCTGGCGAGGGTAGGGAAGTCCATCGGTCAATTCCCCACCATGCCGAAGCCAGGCCCCTTGCCGTTCTGCTCGCGCTCTTTGCGTTCTGCAAGCGCCTTTTCGTACTTGGCAAGCTCGTGTTGGTAGTCCCGTGGCTCCGCCCAGTAACCGCCGTCGGCGGGCGTCCCAACGTAAAGCGGTAGACCATCGTCAAAGGCGGTGTATTCGTGCGACTCGTAAACGCTGCAATAGCCGGGGCGTTTGTTGCCGATGATGAGGCTGCCGTCGTCGTTGCCTCCGCGCCAAGTTCGAAGCGCGACATTCAGCGCAGCGGCGTCGCATCGGCCGGCACCTTGTGAAATGGCACGCACCAAATCGCTCATTTCCTTGGAGTCTTCAGAAGCGGGGCACAACGAAAGAAAGTCTCGTCGTGCTTCCAAGGTGTCGGATAGCTTCTTCATGCTGATGCCGAAGTACCGGGAAAGCGATGGCGCGCACTCGCTTGGACGTGTGCCGCTGGACAGACAAAGAATGGCTTCGCATGCCAAGCGCTTGTCGCCGTCCAGCACGTCACCGAGGTCAACGCTAGGCGATCCGGCTGAATAGACCGGCGTTGCCACAGGCGCTAACGTCACCGTCAGCAGCAGTATGAGGTGTCGAAGGGTTCGCATATGCGTTCTCCTGGCTTAGTTGCAGATGCCATAGTTGCCGACATCGATAAGCTGGCCGCGCAAGCGCGTCTCAGTCGTGACCGTGCATCCGCTGACCGATGTGATGTTGACCACCCGTGTCGCGCTCTGGCAGTTGTCGGCATCGCCGCCACTACTGCTATCGCAGCTGCCGAATAAGGTGGCGGTCCGATTTCCGTTGGAGAGCTGGCAGTAGCCCGACACACCCTTGGTCACGGACGCGCCGGGCGGCATCAGCTGGCCCGTCCATACGCGAGTGGTGTCCCCTGATGTCGTGCCCGATGCATGTATGCAGTTCAGTTCTGCAGTCGGGCGATAGATGGTGGCGCCAAACATCGTCCCGTAGTTGACTTGCATCTGCGCGGCGATCGTGCCGCCCAAACTGTTGTCGAGCGTCTCGCCTGTCTCGTTGCCACGGGCCTTTGCGATCACGACATCGAGGACACCGCCAGCGCGAGATGCCGTGCAACCGTCTTGCCAAGGTCCCCAGCCCTCGTAGGCGACATCGTTCGCGTTGGCTTGCAGAACGTAGTAGGTCCTGTAGCGGACCTGATTGCCGGTGTACCCGGCAGGGCACTGTGAATACTCGGCCTGCGTCTGGGCGATTCGGCATCCGCCGTAGGTTGTGTGCCACGAGTAGCCACCGACGCAGCCGCCAGGCGGTAGCGGCGCGCCTTGGTCGACACGGATGACCATCGTGTTCAGATCGGTCTGCAACTGTACGTCTGCCTGTTTCGCGGTAGATGCATGGCTGACCGTCGGCACGAGCAGCGCGAACAGCAGGGCGAGCAAAGCCCGGCCCTGTCCTCGCATGGAGGGAAGGAACATGGATATCTCCGATAGATTTGCCGCTCGATATGCGGCTTGGGGGAAGACCTGCTGGAGGAGCTAGTTCTTGCAGCCTTGAATCACCGAGGCGCGGGCACCCATGTCTGGGGGTGAAATCACGACGCGGTCACCGGCGATGCTGGCGCGCTGCGCCATGCGGACGTAGCTATTTCCTGAGTTCTGAAATGTGCCACTGAAGGAACCACCGACCGAAACGGCACCCGCTGCATTGACGTAGCCTGAGCCTTGGATGCTGCCGCCGATCGCGCCACCGATGTTGATGTCGCTGCCGCGTGCCGTGGCGTCGGTCGCCTGTAGAGCGACCTGCCGCCAGGGCGACAGTCCTGCCGGGCATGTGACAGCCGGGATTGCAGCGTCGTTGGGAAGATCGCCGTACGTGCCGGTGATGACGTGGCCGGTTTGGGCGAACCACACGCCACCGGTGCAAACGGCAAGCAGCTTGTTTGCGGTAGACGCGTATAACCCTTCCGGCGTGCACGCCGCGCCAGGTGCAACGGCCGTGTTGAGCAGTAGGCCCGTGTTGGTCTGAATCGCACCGGCCACCGTCAGGGTGTTGTTGAATGTGACCGGTCTTGTTTCTCCGTGGCGCACAAACTGGCCGAACGGAGTCGAATCCAGACTCGCAGCGATGACCGCATGCCCCGGTTGTGTGCCGAAATCAAACCAGGCACGAGGAATGTCCATCAGAGGGCCGCGGACGTTTGCCGACCCGCGCGCGTCGTGGCCACCGTAGCCTTCAGCAGCCACGACCACTTTGCTCAGGAGGGTTTGGTCGTAAACGCTACGGTTCACTGTCGGCGGTGTGCATTCGGCATTCTGCCGCAGGCTGCGCACTGCGCTGATGGGATGGCAGGCGTAGACGAAGGCGCTGGTACGGCATTCATCGCCTGGGCAGGCACCTTGGCGGACCAGGATGAACCGCGCCACGTCGCCCAAGGCAGGGTATCGCGGGATGGTCGCTGGCAGCAGTCCCAACGCCGTTAGGTCGGCCATTCCGCCCCGCGCGACTTGCGCGCCGGCCACGCTTGCCCAGGTCAAAGCCGGAGGCGGGGGATACGAGCCGGCGGGCAAGCCGGCGAGGTCTTCGCCGCGCAGCCAGGCCTCGTGCTTTAGCTGCAAGTCGACTACTGCGCCACGAATTTGCATCAGATACCGACCGGTGGCTTCGGCCGCGCTCTCGTCACCCTGGCGTCTGAGGTCTCGGGCGGCAAGTACGGCCAGGAGCGTGACGATCGCCACGGCGACCATGACCTCCACCAAGGTGAAGCCCGCTTGCGAGTGCGCTCGCCGGCGCAACCGTGTTTGGGATAGTTTCATGGGTTCGTCTCCTACGGAAGCCCTTTCGGGCGTGCTGCTGACACGCCCTGACGCGTTCTCGGGCGATCAGCGGGTGGCGAACACGAACGTGTTGTTGTCACCGTTCACGCAGAGATCTTGAGCGGTCACCGCGTTGAAGGAACCCGATTCGTTGTTCGCTCCCAGCGTCTTCGCGACTGTGCCATTAACGCTGATCATCTCGGAGACGCCGTTCATGATGGAAGCGAGAACGGGGCACGCGCGGTGGTTCACGTTCGTGACGGTCAGGGATAAGGCACTTCCGGATGCGCCACCGCCCAGCGCAGCCGGGGCGATGGTGATAGTGCCATTCGAACCGACTCCCGTGCCGCCCAGCCGGTGCGCCACCGTACTGCCCGTCACCTTGAAGACAGTGGAGTCGCGCATCGAAGGCGCCAGGTTCTGCGCGTTGTTGATGGACGCATACGGCGTTGCAGTGTCGCCTTCGCCCATGATCCGGGCCGTGGACATGAAGCGCTGCAGCTCACCAGCTGCTGCAGGCACCCGGCCTTGAATGAAGTACCCCTTGATGGACGGATAGTTAACTACCACAAGGAAGATCACGATAGCGATTACCGCGCCAATCTCGATCAAGGACCAACCGCCTTGGCGGCGCAAGTTATTGGACGCAGCGCGCTGAATGGCGCGGCGATTTGCTGTGTTCAGTTGTTGCATTATGGGTTCCAAATTATCCGGTTGAATTTGTTTGAATCGCGAGGCGACTGTCTCTCGCTCTTCACGACATGGCGTCGATCATGATTGCGTTGCGCATATCCATGATTACGTTTTGGTGCCAAAAGAAGAGGCCTGCCATGACGATGACAGCGCCAAGAAGTGCCACCCATCGAAGGGCCTTGGCGCGCCCTTCCACGCGCTTGAGGATGGTGGTCTCCATGCGCGCCCGGGTCATTTGCAGCGCCGTGTCTAGGCCGAGCGTGTTACTGAGGTCTTCGAGGTACCAGTAGATCTCGCGATCCAGCAGCCCGACGTCGAAGATCTCTGCACCCTTTTTCGCTTCGTCGAGCCGATTTTGGATAGCCTGGAGTCGACGGGTAAGCCAGCGAGCCGCGCCGGGCAACTGCAGCTCTATCGCGTGTCGGATTTGCATGACCTTGCCTGCACGGGGCTTTACAGCCGTTGCCGCCGTGCTCACTACGGCGATAGCTTGAACGTCGCGGTAGAGGCGGTAGGGTCCCCACTTGTCGAGCCACCGGCGCAGTGCGTTGTCCATGTAGGGAAATGAGAAATGGACGGCAACGCCGAGGGCTATTGACACCAGCCAGAGGCGGAAACCCTTGTCCCGGATCCATTGCGCCATGTCGAAGAATGCCTGCGTGGATGGACTGAGCAGTTCAAACCGTATGTCTGGCATTGCATCCTGCAGCATTGGCGCAGTGACGTAGGGAACGGCGAGCATCACCATGGCCCACACTAAGAGCAGCATCAGTGCAGCCACTGCCAGCGTTCCGACAAGGATGCCTCGCAGCTTTGCCGTCAGACGTACGACGGCAGCCATGTCGCGAAGCCCTCCCGCGAAGACCGCCTGACCTTGAGTTTGCAGGGAAACAAATTCCGCAACCTCTCGCTCAGGAAGAGTCCGGTGCAAGGTAGTGCCCAGCTCGCCGGTTTCGACGATGCGATGCGCCCAGTATGCGGACAGGACGCCACGGGCACTCTTTCCGTAGCGCTGTGCATCGGCGTCGAGAATGCTGAGAAATGTCCGGCGCCCCTGCGTGTCCTCCGTCATGTCCGCCAAGTATTCATACCAGTCCGCGCGGGCACGCGCGAACTTCTTGGCGGCCTGGCCGACTCGCGTGAAGTAGAAGGGAATCTTCATCCCTTTTTCCTTTGGCGCAGAAGTGTCGCGTAGGCCGTGAAGTGCGGCTCAATGTCCCGCGGATCAATCATGCCTTGGCTCATCTTGTAGACGGCGCATTCCATGGTTGACTTGCCCTGCATGTCGGGCGCGTCATACCGGGCGGTGCGCTGGCTGGCGAAGATCTCTCTTAGACGAATCTCGTCGCCGCTCGTAATGGCGCGAAGTGCGTCCGGGTCGCTAGAGGGTTCGAAAAGTTCTGCTACTGCAGTCCGCCTCGCGTAGCCGAACAGTTCCGGGATGCCCTTTTTGCGGCACGTTTCGCACCCCTCCGGATTTCGGACTTTGATCGGCTCTGAGCCGAAGTCGTAAAGGGTCTCGATGTCGGCCAAATACCGCTGCCAGGTTGTCCTATCCCGTTTGACGCCCATCCGGTCCTCGGCACCTTCCAGAAGCGCCGCTGCGGGAAGGGCGCAACTGCACAGCTTGGGCATCAGGGACTGGTGAACAAGCAGCTTTAACACGCCAGGCGTGCCCAGTGTGCTGCGTGGTATCCCGATTTCGCTCGAGGAGAAGCGCTGCGGAATGGCGAGTGCACTGCCCACGTGTGTCGTGCAGTAAAGGTTGCTTCCCGATAGCACGATGTCTTGAAACGCCGCACCCGTGAGTACATCGCGAATCTCACCAAGGAAGACGTCGCTGGCCGCAGCACGCTTCAGAGCCATGAGTTTGGACTTCATGGTGTCGCGATCCGAACCATCGAGGGACCGTGAGAGGCTTGCTTGCAGCACCGCTTCCAAGATGAGTTCCACCGGGTCCTCGATGGACATGGTCTTGCGCGTTCTTGGTAGGCGCACGATAAGTTGGGCGATGCTCACTGTCTTGCCGGAGCCAGGTATGCCGCCCATTGCAATGGCGCCACCCATGCTTCGCGTCGCACGCTCAAATTGCGCGATTTGCGACGGGAGGTAGCCAAGGTCGACCATGTCAACCTTTTGCACCTTGGAGTCAACGTCGAGTAAGCGCAGTGTGATGGACGGACCCTTGTCCGCAATGAATGAACCCCAACGAAGCATGTAGCTGCGCTCATCCACCACCTCGTAGAGGCGTCCCTGTTGTTCATTGGCCATGTCAAGGAACAGGCCATTGCCGCCACTGACGTCCAGCCAAGCGACGCTGGCCATGTCGACGAGCTGCTGCGTGGGCATCGCCAGCTGCTCGGGCGTGGTGTACTGGCCGTCGATGGTGGCGCTGATGCGCGATGTCGCCGCAGTCGTGTCGATATTCAAGTGCAGATCGCTCGCGTCGTTGCGAACCGCCCAGGACACGATGTCGTAGAACCCTTGGCGGACCGCAGATCTTTCGTTCTGGCCCCGAATGCGCGTGCTTCGCTGGATCACGTCTTGGCCCTGCATCCGCTCTCTGACGAGGGTCAGCAAAATGACCGGGTTGATCGTATAGATCTGGACCGGCCCTTTTGCGGCGTCGACGGCGCGCTGCTCAACGGCACGGAAGATGTCTGAGTCGATTTCACGCGGCTTGACGAACACCACGTAGCGAGGTCCCTCGAGCTCGGCTACGCACGCGGTGACTGCCGATGTCGAACCGCACCAATCGACCTTGAGCGTTCTGAACGCCGGGTGCATTTGGGCAATGTCCGCGAATGATTCGATGTGCTGGTGGGCGTCACTGATGGACATTACCGACGTCGCTGCGTGCATGTCCAGGACCGGCATCTCCTCTTGTTCGCGCAGGCTGACATGCACCGTGCGTTTGAGCCGCCGAACCCATTGAATGATGCTTGAAATCATGGTGTTCCCCGATTGAGGCAGTAGGTGACCACATCCTGCGACTCGTCAACGAAGCTTGCGCAAGGCTGCGAAACGGCCTGCAGGCGCAGTCCGAGATCAGCGCCGGCCACCGGCTCGGCTTGGCCGGTGCGGTAATGCGCCCTGCGACCTGCCTGGTCGACCATCACCGTCAACTGTTTGCCCACGCCGGTGATGGCGAGAAGCCGAGGCGGGGCGACAACGGGTGCGGGCTCAGAGCTTGGCTTGGCGGCCTGGGCGGTAGGCGGGCCGGAAGCGGCTAGCTGCGCGCCTCCGCCATTTGCGGAATGCGCCTTGCGCTTTTCCTCATCGAGTGCGCGCTGGGCATCAAGCTCTAGGAGCTCTTGTACAGTCCGCGGAATTGGCAGGGCTATGTTGACGGCATCTACACCGAAGACGGGAATCTGCGCCGACACAGATAGGGGAATGGATAGAGTGACCGCGGTGGCGGCGGCGGCGATGAATTGGCTTCGCCACTTGCGTTCATTGCGATTCAACATAGATGGTTCCTTTGAGCGTTGTCACGAATGCGCTGGTCGTGAGGCCGGGGCTTGTGTCCGGCATAAAGCGCATCTGCAGTTGCGTGACTTCGGTGGTTCGCGGTAGAGCCAGGCCATATAGCGATCGCAGCGGCGCATTGATAACGAGCGCGCGCGTTGCCGGAAGCTTGATTTCTTTGGGCCTGACCACGGGTTGTTCCAGCCCGTTCGATAGCTTGATGTTTGGCACCGTGATTGCCACTTGTCCCGGCGGCGACAACGACAGGTCTTGCAGCGCCGGGCGCAACGCCTGCCAGGACGGCTCCCAGGCCTGCCGCATCGCCTTTGCGTCGGGCAAGTCTGCAAGCACCAGGGTCTGCGACGCCAGCGCGCCAGGGATGATCCAGGAGGCGTTTGCCGTTTCCAGATCGGGATGGTCGATCTTCCAGGTCGACGGCAAGGCCGCGTGCAAGGTGCGATTGTCCGCGAGCCGCGTGCGCTGGTACTTCGCCGAGCAGCTGCGTGCCTGCGGGCGGCAGTCCACCTCGATGAGCTTCCAGCGGCCGGGCCCGGTCGGCACGGACTCCACTTGTTGGAGCAGTGGCGTTAGCCCCGGCTCGCCAAGTGTTCGCGCATTCATTGCCCATGCGCCGATGGCCTTTGTCCACAGCGTGGTTGGGTCAATTTCCGGCTGTGCAGCCAGCATTTCCTGTGCAATTCGTGCCTGTGCATCATCCCAGAGGCCCATGCTGATGTCCCACGCCTCGTACACCAGAAATAGGCCCAGAATGGTCCACCAGAAGGGCGAGACCATCGCGAGACTGAAGCCAGCCCTGCGCAGGGACGACTGCTGGTTTGTATGAGCGGCGAGCTGTTGCAGGGAGAACGGTCTCGATTGCGTGCGGTCCCCGTGCAGCTGCGCGTCGCCGTAGCGCGCCAGCACCTCATCTAGGGCGCGTTGAGCTGCCTGGGCATCTGCAAAGACCGTGTCGCCGCCGGCCTGGACCACACCGGCGACAATGACGGCGATCCATACGGATTTGTCCGGCAGATTGAGCGCCACGATGTGCGTGCCGTGGCGGTGCATCTGTGCAAACGCGGACGCTGCCGAGAACAGACTGGCGCGCGTCTTTGCGCGGCGCTCCTTGCCTTTGGCGACGAGAAGCCCCACGGAAGGGCTTCGGGCATCGCTGTGAACAAAGTGCGTGGCCTTCACTTTGCGTGCCAGGCGCAGCGCTTCTTTTTGCAGATCCTCACCGAGGACCGTTTGCCATCGAATGCCAAGGACGAGCTGATTCGATGTGCCGGGGATGGCGATGAGCCGATAGCTCAGCCGCCGCTGGGTCTTCTCACGTCGTGCCACGTCAGAATCCTTCTTCAGGAATGGCCGTTACCAGAACGACCGTGAGCATCTGCTTCTCTTGCGAAGCATCCGACCCGCCGGCGAGCAGCGGAGCCTTGTCATCCAGGCGCCGCCGCGTGGAGTTGTCTGCGGACTGCTGGTAGCCTCCAATGACAACTTGCTCACCAGGGCGGACCATCACCTGCTGCACCCGGCCCTGACCGCCGATATCGGTCTGTTGGACGAAGGACTGATCATCGCGGGATCCAACTGGCTCTTTCTTCATTTCGATGAGCCGGCTGTCGTCGTAGGCAATAGTCAAGAGCACCTGGCCGTCGTCTTGCGCATCGGGCACGACGGTGAGGAAGGTTCCGACGGTCTTTGTGTCCTGCGTGACCGTCACGGTGGGGGACGAGGAGTCGGATGTGCTTTGCGTCTGCTGCAGATCCTTGATGTAGTCGAAGGTGCGCCGCGTGTCGTACTTGCCAGGGCGGCGATTCTGCATCAGGAGGGGAATGCTCTTGTGATCGATGATCGAGCCAAGTTGCGAGAGTGCTGACAGCGCGAGGTTGGTGCCCGCGAACGGGCCACTTCCCACTCCGGCGCCCACGCTGCCAGCGGCTTTGGCCGCATCCAACATGGGCGCGACGCCGATTGCGGAGGCAGTGTTCTCGCGGCCCAGGCTGTTGAACAGAATGGTCCAGTCCACGCTTCCTTGGTTGATGCGATCGCTCTGCACCGTGATTTCTTCGAAGACCAGGCGTACGCGGCGGGTCATTTGGCGGTTTTCAGCATCGAGAAATTCGCCGATCCGGTCCTGGGCTTCCTTTGTGTCGGTCACCACAATCGTGTTCGACGCGCCGTCCGCCGCCTTGATAACACCGGCGCGGCTCAGAAACTGGCTGACCTTGCTGACAACCGCCGTCAGCTCGCGCGCTTCATCTTTCGTGCCCGCACTGGTTCTGTCCGCCAACATCGAGTTCGACGACTTGATATCGCGCTGCAGGTTTTCTTCGGCCGCCTGGGTGGGCGTGCGGACGACGTAGCTCTTGGTTTCCGTCCGGTAAAAGCGCAGTGCGCCGATCTTGTCGTCGTAGCGCCAGTACACGCCTAGACGTAGCGCGATGGCGTCCAGCACAGAGGCGAGAGGGGCTTGACCGGCCGGCAAGGGAGCCATCTTCGTGCGTGCAACACCCTGGGGCAGCGCTGGACCCGCGATGCGATCTACCGCAGCACCGGGAATGAGCGCCGGTACGAGTGTGTCGGCGGTGCTCGCTCCCAGGCTTAGCGGGTTTACGGTGCCGAGATCGCCCGCCAGGCGCGGCAAGAAGTACTCGGCGGGGAGCAGCGCGTCGGCCGTTACCTGGGTCAGGATGCCGGTGGCAATCTGGATCCTGTCGGCCAGCGTCTTCAGATCGGCGGAGTTGTTCTCAAAGAGCAGCGTCGTATTGACGTTTGCCCTGAGCGCCGGGGGCAGGGTGACTTCGCGGGCCAGCGGTTGGGGTCGGCCGGCGACCCAGGGCAGCTCAACGACCTGGCCCTTTGCGCGGTCGATGTCTCCGGCTTTGAGCTTGAAGTGGTCCAGCGCGAGGGTGCCGTCGGCTTGACGGAGGGCTGCGCGGGATTCGACTCGGTCGGTGGCCTGCAGGGCCGAGCAGCCGGCAAGCGCTGCCAGCATGACCGCCGTCAGTACGGTGCGGTAAGCAATCATTGGATTTCCTGGTCAACGCCACGGCTAGGATTGCGTGGCGGGGGATCGGTTGCAGCTGCGGGTGAACGGCACCATGCGGAGGACGCGGTTGCCGTAGAAGCAGGGGCGGATCGGTGATTCGCTCATGGCGACCGCCTGCGATAGCGCCTGGGTAGCCTCTTGGAAGGAGTCCGCCTCAAACTCAGCCGGGGCCTGGATCGGGAGATCGAAGTTCAGTTCCCATTGGTCAGGCCCGAAAGTCCAGTTGGCATCCGACGCCCAGCGCACGAGGGCTTGGCGGACCGTCCCGTCTTGCGGGCTGATCCGCCAGATCTGTTTGGGCGGTGCCATGATTTCCGGCTCGGCGACCGGCTCCGTCGAAGCGACCTCCACGGTGATGACGGGGCCGGGCGCCGCCGGGGCGACCTGCTGCGAACTTGCGCTCGCCTCGGTGGTCTGTGCCGTCGTCTCGGCAGGCGCTGCCGGCGTCGCGGTGCTGCTGGCGCCAGGCGCAGGAGCCGTCGCATCGGTATCCACCCGCGACGTGGCGCTGGCGGGCGACGCTGGACTTTCGAGCTTCGGCGGCGCTTCGGGCACGGGAATGGGCGGAATGTCTGCCGAGGCCAGGGCTGTCGGCGATTTACCCGGTAGAACGGTGCGCGGATCCGCGTGGTTGATGAGGATTCGTCCGGAGTCCGGAGGTGTCGGAGGGGCAGGCGGAACGAATCCGCAGGCCGAAAGGAGGCAGGCCGCCGAGAACACGGCCGCCAAATGGAAAGCTTGCATTGGGAATACTCCGTAGGGAGCTTGGCGAGTTCGCCGGGAAGGGGATGGTCGCGCCTGTCAAGAAGCGATGCCGAATTGGCAGCGAACAGACGAGGCCTGGCGACAGGAGCTGCTCAGCTTGTGCTAAGGCGCGGGGCGGCTTTTGAACAAGATTGCCTCAGAGTCCTTCGCGTCCAGCCGGGGGCTCATGTACTGAGCCTTGTTGACGCCGGGGCGACACGCGGCCGTCTCCGTCGACTCTCCGTTTATATATAGAGTCCGCAATTTCAACCGCTTGCCTTCTCGCTGCCAGCGTTCACATGCCGACGACGATAGGTACATCACGACATAGTCGTCGTCATCTTCAGCAATCTTGATGCCCCAATCCAATCCGTCGGGCGAGGACCAAGTATCTCGGTCGAGGTTCTCTTGTATGAGCTGCGGAAGAGGAGGCAACGGAGGAATAGGGCGACGAACCAGTTCCGTCGGATGCGGGAGGATCGTAGGCCAGTCCCGTCCACGCTCTGCGGATACGGTCTGTGGCAGCAGGAGGATCGAAAGTAAGAACAGTCGGAAGGCAGCGTAAGCAGTTTTCATAGACCGAAGGGAGTTCAGGAATTTCAGGGTTTACGGGGCAGTCCAGGGCGTGACGCCTTGACGGTCCAGCTCTAGGTGGACGGCACGAAGGTCTCCGGGGGAGTTGTGCCTACGGGTCAGCAGCAACAATTCCAGCAGTATGGGCAGCAGTGACATATCCTGGTGTCCCACTGCGCCGCCGTCTAGCAGGGTGAGTCGCAACTGCGAAATGTGCTCGGCGACCTGGTCGTCGACTTCAAGCCGATCCCGCAGATATGCCGAAAGCGTCATTCCACGTTCCGCAGCAGCGCTTTCGTAACGTCGACGTGCGGCATCGGAAAGCCGAAACGTTATGGGGCGTTCAAGCAGGGAGCGCATGGAAGCGTGCTTCTTCTACGACGATATGCCCCATAGCTTCGGCGAACGCCTGTCTGAAGGCCGCCCGCCGGATCCTGCGCTCGAGGGCAGAGTCGGGCTTGTCTTTGCAATGGTCCCGGAATTGCTGATCACGGAATTGCGCCGGAGTAAGAGTGGGAGCGGTTTCGAACCATGTCCGGGCTGCGTGACGTGCTGCGCGAGCCGTAGACGGGAATTCAAAGGCGGCGGCCGTGGGATAGGCCGTGGGCGACTTGGCCATACGGGGCTCCTGCGTTCGATTTTGACGAGCGCGAACGCTTGCCCCCCAATGGGGGGCAAGCGATTCAGTGCACGAGGGGGGACGCCGTCCCGTTGGCCTCAATATGGTTTCGGGAGAGCGCGGCGGGATTGAAGGGTTAAACGGAGGGATTGCGGAAGCGGCCAGAGACGGGATGGCCTACGGGGGAGCGTGTGACGAACCTCATGGCGGCCTTGACCAGATCTTGTCCATAATCATTGAAAATGAACCTAAATCTCTGCAAACCCCTGGTTGAATGTCCAGTTGATGGATTGGGGCTATCGTTGCAAGTCGTTGATTAAAAAGACATTGTGACTTACAGGGATTTGCAGATCTGCGGACTTTTAATCCGTTGGTCGCGAGTTCGAGTCTCGCTCAGCCCACCACAGAACATTGCAATGCCAAGAAAACGCCGCTAAGTCACTTAGCGGCGTTTTTTTTCGCCTGCGGTACGCATCAATGTGCCCATGCCCTAGAGCGTAGACCTCCGCCCAGTATCACCCTGTACTGCAAAGACAAGACGCCCCCGTTTGCCGTGCGCCAGCGCAACCTCGGCGCTCCGAGCTGGAGCAGTTCTACCAGTCAGAGATCAAGCGTGTCGGCGATGGAATCAAGAGGCTGAATCTGTCGGCGCAGTAAGTCCCACGGCGTTGCCCCCGACAGTCGGATCCGTGTCCGGCTTTCGGGGGCGGTTCGCACGTAGTGCTTTTTATTGCTTTCGCTAAGCCCTAGCGCATGGGTTTAAAAGCGCATTGCCAACTTGAGCATGCCCGACTGTTGCCGGTTGCCGCCGCCGAACTGCGCGTCGTAGGCCACGCCTGCCGTGGTGTTGCGGGCGATGGACATGTCGACGCCAAGGCCGAGCACGGCGGCGTTGCGCGCGATGGGAACGCCCGTTACCGAGAACGTGCTGCCGCCTTCAAACGCCAGTTGCTGCTTGGGTGTCACATCGCCCATTGCGTGGCGCCAGCCCAGCGTTGCGGTCAGGCGGCCGGGAGCGCGATTGGATTCGAAATCCCAGGTGCCGCGCAGGCCCAGCGTGGTGCTTGTCACGTCGTCGGTGTTGCCCGACCCGTGCAATGCCGCCGTACCACCCGATTCCTGGAAGTCGCGCGTGCGCAATTGGTTCCAGGCCAGGCCGGCGTAGGGTTCGATGCTGGTGGCATCGTTTAGCGGCAGCTTGTAGCCCAGCTCGGTGAACAATTGCGTCGATGAGGCGTGATACGAAGACTCCAGCCGCTGGTTCAGGCTGCCTGCCGCGATGTCGCGTTTGGTGTCGATATCGTGCCAGGTATAGGCTGCGCCGGCCATGAAGCGGATGTGGCCTGGGCCGGCGGCAAAGTTTCGTCCGCCGAACATGGTGGCCGTATAGCTGTCCACGCTGCTGCGCGACGCGGCATCCGCGACCGAGCTGTGGCTGCCGGTGTAGCCTACCGCGCCACCCAAACGCCAGCCGTTGCCCACGGCGCCGTCGCCGCCCACAAAGAAGCCGCCGGCCGACTGGCTTACGCTGGCCGCGTTGCCGTCACTGCCAAACTTGCTCCAATTGCCAAACGCTTGCGCCCAGAGGGGATAAGCGCCGCTTTGCGGCAGTGCGTCGGACGACGGTGAACCCACTTGGGC
The DNA here is from genome assembly GCF_038594925.1 of Achromobacter sp. JD-1. Lineage (NCBI taxonomy): Bacteria > Pseudomonadati > Pseudomonadota > Betaproteobacteria > Burkholderiales > Alcaligenaceae > Achromobacter > Achromobacter sp. JD-1. The sequence goes on from NZ_JBCGCS010000001.1 coordinate 13,655, forward strand.
CGTCGGGCGTCCTGCCTGCATCGGCGCGTCTAGGTTGCCGCGCAGGTGGGCCAGCGGCAACGTGCGCGCGGTATCGCCCTGGCTTTGCAACACGCTGGCGGTGCTTGCGTACGCTTCGCCGGAAAGCAGTGTCAACGCCGAGCGCGCTTGCGCCGGCGTCATGGAAAGAACCGCCGTCGTCACCTGCCTGGCGCCAGTGTTGTTGCCCGCGGTGCTGCCGCTGGCGATGAGCGACGAGCCGGCTTCGGGGGAGGGCGATCCGTTCCCGTTCGACGGCGATCCGCTTGCGCTGACGGGCGGGTCTTCCTGGTCCAGGGCATCGCCCACGCTGCTTTCGTTGTTGGTTTCGCCGACGCTGCCAATCGGCACGTCGTTGCGCGTCAGCGTCATGAAGGCGTTATTCGCGTCGTAGCTGAGCGTGGGCGTCAAGAATGCATACGCGCTTGATGCGCCCGTGAACCTGCCCTGTATGCCGCCGTCGGCCGTCAGAATGTTGTAGGTGGTGCGCGGCGCATAGGTGCCGTTGGGGCCCACGTGCGCCACGCTGCCATCAAGATAAGCCACGCCGGTGACGTGGATGCGGTCGCTGGCGCTGCTGGCCGGATCGGCATGCACGCGATAGATGGCGTTTTCGCCGAAGGTGAGGTTGCCGTTGATCGTCAGCGTGCCGATGGGCGACCCGTCATTGCCCGGCGACACCACGGCGGTGGGGTAAAGCGTGGTGGAGCCCAACTGGCCGACACCGGCCAGCACAACTTCGCGGCCGATATCGACGGGGCCGTTCAACTTGCCATCGATTTCCAGCGCGCCGTCGGCGATCAGGATGGGGCCGGTCAAGCCGCTGCTGTCGGCGGTCAGGATGACCGAGCCGGGTCCGGTCTTGACGAAACCTTGGGTGCCTTGCAGCGGGTTGTCGATGATGTCGACGAATTGGCCCGACGCATAGGTGCCGTCACCCACCACGATGACCGGCGGGTTGCCGCCGCTGCCGACCAGGGTGATGGGCGCGCCTTGAAGGCGGTACCGGTCGGTGGCGAACTGCAGGCCCGACACGCGCACGGGGCCCGCGCTGCCATCCACGGTGACCGTGCCGGCCGCGCCCGTGAAGATGGCGTAGCCGCCGTCGGGCAGGGCGCCGGTGGCATTGCTGGGGCTGTTCCAGTTCGTGCTGGCGGCGGTCCAGGTGCCGCTGCCGCCGCCCGCGCGCGTTGCGGACGCCACACCGTCGCCGTTCCACAAGTTGGTCGTGCTGGGACCCAGGATCAGGTTGATCTGCTTGTCGTCCGTCAGCGATTGAATGGTGGCCGCGGGCGTGGAGTCGCCGGTAACGCTGCCCAACGTCAGGCCGTTGCCGCTCAAGGTGCCACCGTAGGACAGGATCCGGTAATAGCCGGCATTCACGCCAAGGGTGTTTACCGTGACGTTCAAGGTCGTGTTGTTGATGGCGGCGTTGCCGCTGACCGTGATGTTGTCGCCGGTGCCGGGCTGCGTGATGGGCAAGCCCGCATAGCCGGTCTCGAAGGCGAATTCGGCGTTGTTCATCGACAGGTTGCCGTTGACGACCAGATTGCCATTGGAAACCCCGGTCGGCGTGCCGACTTCGTATCCGGGGGCAACTCGCGCGCCCGTCACGTTGAGGTCGCCATTGATGGAGCCGAAGCCGGCGACGATGCCGTTTGATGTTGCGTTGACGTTTCCACCCAGCGTGACACCGGCGCCACCGCCATTGCCGCCGATCACCAGCGTGCCGCCATTGACGTCAATACCGCCGGGAAAATTGGCCGAGCCATCGAATACTTGGGTATTGCCCGGGGAAACGGTCAGGTCGGCGGCCATGATGCCGCCGCAGTATGTCGTGCCGAGCGCCAGCGTCGCCGTCAGCCACTTCTTCGTGCCGTAGTTCAAAACTGCATCCTTTATCTCGATTAATAATCCGAGGCTCAAATAATGCTGAATGGCTTTAAACGTATTGCAACGTAACAAGCCAAACTGCTTGAGCCTAAGGGGCTATCGAAAAAAAGGACGCAATTTATCTCAGTTTTTTTATATAACCAAGAATTAATGAATGGATACCATCCGGATTAAAAAATATAGCGGTATTGGATACCAGCCAACATATTAATTAATCAGTTTTGGATGCCATCCTGGTTATATAAATGGTGCGACTTGAAACATTAATTATTATTGAAAGACAAATTCGCACTGAAACGTTTTGACGCAAGGATTGGATCCCGCAACCCCGCATTCAAGCTCTGAATGCGGGGTTGGGATGATCAATATCGCCAGGTCATATGCAGCGAACCCGCGTTTTCACGGTTGCCGCTGCCGAATTGGCCGCTGTAGGTCAGGCCGATGGTGGCGTTTTTGGTGATGGCGGTTTCGACGCCAAGCTCGGCCAAGGCGGCGTCGCGCGCGATGGGAGCGCCCGTCACGCTGAAGGCCTGGCCACCATCGAAAGACATGACGGTTTGGGACTGCACATCACCAAAAGCGTGACGCCAGCCCAAGGTGGCCTGCAGACGGCCTTCGGTTTGTCCGATCGTGAAGTCCGTCAATGCGCGCAAGCCCAACGTGCTGGTGGTTTGTTTGCTGCTGTTGCCTTGCCCACGCAGAGCAGCCGAACCGCCAGACTCCGAGAATCCGCGGTTGCGCGTGTCGCTCCAGGCCAGGCCGGCAAAGGGTTCAAGGCTGACGTGCTCCGAGACGGGCAGGGCGTAGCCAAGTTCTGCGAACAGTTGGGTGGTGCTGGCGCCATAGTCGGCGCTCAGCGTCTGCGACACGCCGGAGACGCTGGCATGGCGCTCGGTGGAAATGTCGTGCCAGGTGTAGGACGTGCCCGCCATCAGGTTCAATTTACCGGGGCCGACGTCGAACACTCTGCCGCCAAACAACGCCGCGCTGTAGCCGGCAACGTCCGCTTGGGACGAGCGATCGTCCACGCGGATGTTGCTGTCGGTGAAGCCCAGCGCACCGCCCAGGCGCCAGCCGCCGCCCAAGGCGTGGTCGACCCCGGCGAAGACACCGCCTGTCTTCTGGCGGACTTGTCCGGCATCGCTATTGCCCTTCAAGGTCTGCCAATTGCCAATGACCTCGGCCCAGGCGGGCTGCGCGTTAGAGGACGGCAAGGCGGAAGCGGACAGGGTGCCGCCGGCTTGCGCAGTGGGAGCGCCCGCCCGCATGCCCGCGCCCAGATTGGCGCGCAGGTAGGCCAGGGGCACGGTACGCACCGTGTTGTTAAAGCCGGTCAAGCTGGACGTGACGCTCGCGTGCGCTTCACCCGACAAGCTGTTGAAGGCCGCGGCCGTCTCGCCTTCAGGCAGCGTCAGAATGTAGTCGTGCAGCGGATTGCCCGCGGGCAGGCTGTCCAGGGCGTTGGCCACGGCACGCTGGTTGCCGCTTTGCGCCGCGTCGGCAAAGGTAATGGGGCGGCCTCCGGGCCCCTGCTTGCGGCTAAGCTGCATCACCACGTTCTGGGCGTCGTAGCGCAGGGCCGGGTCCAGGTAGGCGTAGTTGGACGATACGCTGCCGAATTGCCCATTGACCGTGCCCGCGCTAAGAATGGTGTATTCGCGTTGGGCCTGGAACCCGCCGTCCGGTCCGATATGGACCGCCGACCCCGCCAGATTCGCCGTGCCGCTGACCACGACGCGGCTGCTGGTCGATGATTGCGGATCGGCCGCCACTTGGTAAGTGGAACCCGGCGAGAACGTCAGGTCGCCTGCCACGTTCAGCGTGCCGCCGACTTTGCCCGGCGCCAGGGTGGCGCCGCTTTGCAGCGTGGTCGTGCCGACCTGGCCCACGCCGTGCAGTGACGCGCCGCTGGCCACGTTCAGCGCACCGCCGAGCTTGCCGTTTACCGTCAGGGCGCCGCCCAACACATTGGTCTGGCCGCTGAAGTCGCTTGAATCGCCCGTCAGTGTGGTCTTTCCCGCCAGCACATTGATGGTGCCCATGCCGGGAGACAGGGAGCTGATGGCCGGGGCGAAGACGTAGTCGGTGCTGGAATGGTTGAAGACCAGCGTGCCGGTGCCGTTGCCAAAGCGCACCCCCAACGTTGCCAGCACCACACCCGGGGCCGTCGCGGCATCACCCGCGGCGGCGCCGATATTCACGGTGCCGGTCGAACCCGCGACATCGGCAATTCGGAGTCGGTTCGCTGTTTCGATAGTGGCGCCATTGGACACCGTGGCGGTGCCGTCGCCGTTATAGCCAACGAGGAAGATGCTGGAGGTTCTGAGTTTGGTCTGCGGGCCGTCGGCGATGATGGTGCCTTCGGTGGATGCATTGAAACCGGCGATGATCTGAAACGCATCGACCAGGGCGCCATCGGTTGCGATCAGTTCGCCCTTTGATCCTGTGTTGAGGCCCAGCGAAATGAAATCGTTCAACGAAGAAAACTGGCTGCCGGCCCCGGAAACCGATAGCTTGCCAACGCCGCCATCGTACATGCCGACGTAGGTTCGGGCTCCGGACGTGGCCGAGGCGCCACCCTTGATCTCTACGGTGCCCATACCACGGGAGCCAATCGTCATGCCGCCGGTTGTCGTCAGCGAAGCCCCGGGACCAGTGATTTCGACGGTGCCTTGCGAGCCAGCGCTATTGGCCATCAGCAGGCCGGAGGCTTGTGCCGTGCCTTGATCAGAAATTGCAAGGAGGCTGACGCCGTTGTCGCTGACGGTGAGTTGCCCGGACTGCAAAGAACTGCCTGCGCCCGAAATATTCAGCGTGCCGTGGGATCCCACGTGGGATCCCAGCGAGACAGTGGTGGAGGCGATGGCTTTGCCGCCGCCCGTAATGTTCAACGTGCCCGTGCCGTAAAAGCCAACGTTTAACGCTTCCGCATTCCATTGGGAGCCAAGGCCGTTAACGGTGGCCGTGCCGGATTCAAGCTCAGAAACGCCAGCCGTGAAACCATTCGTGCTGTTGCTGATAATGGCGGTGCCGCTGGTTAACTGCCCGCCATTTTGCAAGGTGAGCGAGGGTCCACCGATTGCGCCAAGAAATATTGTGCCTGCCAGCGCGCTGCTGTTGTCGATAACCGGTGCGTTAGGCGTCACGCTATTGATAAATAGATAACCGGTTGAAATTGGAAGCGATGCCGACGACCAATTCAGCGGGTCCTGCCAATTACTGCTTTGCGTACCGTTCCACGTAATGTTCTGGGCCGTTGCCGGCGAAGTGGCGGTCAGGCTCAACGTGCAGGCGCCGGTCAGGCCAAGCGCTTGCAGGGCGAGGGACATCGCCCTTTTTTTCAACTGGTAAGGAGGCATTTTCGCTTTTCAATAATTTATGTGGGCGACGGCGTGGGCGCGGCCCCTGCCGTCAGTCAACAAGCACAAGATAAAAACGTGGAATGGCTCGCTGCCCTGCAGATTATTGAATTGGCGCGAACGGAATGCGGTGACTCAAGCTTGCCAATCGCGCGGGTGATACTGGGATTTGCACGCGCGCGAGGTATCTTACGAATAGCTGACAGGTTCAAAAGCCCAAAAAGCGCAGAAATAACCGTCTATATCTCGGGTTATTATCCGTCCCTTAATTTTTCCCAGTCCAGAATGGGGCGGTTTTTTATGTCAGGACGGCGTGCGCGTTGATACGCCCGACAACGCATGCAGGCTTAATCCACAACTGCGAGCGCGTTCGGAAAGCGATTCACTTTGGGCCAACGCGCGCTGGCTTTCCTCCAGCAGCACATCCAGCTGTTCTTCCAGCGTGGCGGCCATCACCCAGGCCCGTTCGGCAAAGCGTTCGGAGAATTGCTCTACGCAAGCCTTGCAGATGGCGGCGCCATTCTTTTCAAGCAGCGGCGCGCCTTGGGCCAGCGTTGAATGGCAAAAAATACAGGCGAGTGCGCGGTTCATGCGGCTGGCGGCTCATCGTCGGGGGGCGTGGCGCCGTCGGATGGCGGCGCCTTACCCTAAGACAACGGCCTGCCGAGCCAAGTCTTAAACTGGAATCTGTCCCAGGACAGATGTCCTAAGACAAAAGCATGAGTCTGGCCACACCGCTCAGCTGGCGTAAGCGCGGTGTAACGCGACGGGTTGCGGGGTGACGTCGATAATCGTTTCGGCCGGCACCTTGAAGAATGCGGCGGTCGCAGCCAGGCGTTTGGCCTGTTCTTCCAGCGAGGAGGCGGCCGCGGCGGCCTGCTCCACCAGCGCGGCGTTCTGTTGGGTCACGTCGTCCATCTGCGTAACGGCCCGGTTGATCTGGTCGATGCCCTGCGACTGCTCCGTAGAGGCTTCCGTGATTTCGGCCATGATCTGGGTCACGCGCTGCACCGACGAGACGATCTCCTGCATGGTGTCGCCCGCCTGACGCACTTGTTCGGCGCCACTATCGACATTGCCGGTGGATTGCTCAATCAGGTCCTTGACCTCGCGCGCGGCTTGCGCGCTGCGTTGCGCCAATGACCGCACCTCGCCCGCCACCACCGCAAAACCCTTGCCTTGTTCGCCGGCTCGGGCGGCTTCCACCGCCGCATTCAGGGCCAGGATGTTGGTCTGGAATGCAATGCCGTCGATGACGGAGACGATCTCGGCAATGCGGCGCGAACTGTCCGAGATGCGGGACATGGTCTGCACTACCTGATTCACCGCGTCGCCGCCGCGCATCGCCACGCCACGGCTTTCCGCGGCCAGTGCGTTGGCCTGGTGGGCGTGTGCGGTGTTCTGCTTCACGGCCGTGGCCAGTTCTTCCATGCTGGCGGCGGTTTCTTCCAGCGAAGCGGCCTGTTCTTCCGTGCGCGAAGACAGATTGGTGTTGCCCGATGCGATCTCGGCCGCGCCGGTGTTGATTTCATTCACGCTGCGGCGGACTTCGGCCACGGTGCGCGTCAAGCTCTCCTGCATCCGCTTCAAGGCCGCGAACAACACGCCGATTTCGTTGTCGGCCATGGCAGCCACGCGGTGCGTCAGGTCGCCCGAAGCGATGCGGTCAAAGTGCACGGCGGCGTCTTTCAGGGGCGACAGCACCTGGCGGCTGATGAACCGCCAGCATCCGATCGCCAGGATCAGCGCCAGGCCCAACATGACGATGGCGGCGGCTTCGGCTTGCAGGTAGCGTCGGTCCGAGTCGTCATTGATCTCGATGGCGCGGCGCTCGGTGTGGTTCAGGATGGCGCTGACCCGTTCTTCGAATTGGGCATCGGCGGTACGGGCCTGCGCCACGGCGTTCACGTAATTGTCGGCGGATTGCTTTTGCAGGGCGTCCCCTAACGCGTCGATGCTGCGCACGTAGGCGTCGAACACTCCGTCCAGGTCAGCCGTCATCTTCCGCGCGGCGTCCGACAGTTTGGGCACACGCTGAAAGACGGCATAACGCTGACGCGCGTCGGCCAGAAACTTGGTGGCCTGGTCTACGCTGGCCTGCGCCTGGGAGGCGCGGCCGGCCTGCACATCAAGATAGGCGGCCACAAGCGTGATGCGGGTGCGCAGAAGCAATACCTGGGTTTCATAAAGCGGGCGGGTCTGTTCCGTGGACACCAGGTTCAAGTCGTCGACGGCATCGTCGGCCGCCTTGGCGAAAGACCAGCCCATGGTGGTGGTACCCGCCAAGGCCAGGACAAAGAGGGTCAGGACGGCGAACAGTCCGGTTCGAATTTTCAGGTTCTTAAGCATGCGCGTGGCTCCTGCAAAGGTGGCCAGGCAAACGCTGGCCACCGTGATCTGGTGATAAACCCGCGTCAAATGTAAATATGCATTACAAATTTAACAATTGATCATTTTTCACTGGCCTGTTCTTGTTTCGGCAACGCAAAGGCGCGACCCGAGGCGCCAGCGCCCAGGGGGCGGCATCGCGTAGCGGTCAGAACAAATCCGCAGTGTGGCTGCGCATGAAGTGCAGAAAGCGGTGGGCGGCGTCGGGCAGCGGCCGGGACACATGGGTCTGGACCTGGATTTGCCCGCCGTTGAGCAGGGCGTCCTCAATCGGGCGGCAGATGAGCTTGCCGTCATTCAGTTGTGACGCCGCGGTCAATCGCGCGCACAAGGTCACGGCATCGCCCGCCAGCACATAGTGGTAGACGGCTTCGGGATGGTTGGACGTAAAAGCCGGCGACAGGGTGGTGTTGTACAGACTTGCGGCCGTGTCCAATAGCCGCCGCAATGCGCTGGCGCCGTCGGGTAGCGCCAGCGGATACGCCGAGAGTTGGGTCAGTTGCACCGTGCCGTGGGAAGCCAGCGGATGGCCGGGCCGCATCACCGCGACGATCTCAGCCTGGCGCGCGTAGACCACGGCGATGTCTTTTTCAGCGGCGTGGCTGTAGGTCACCCCGATGTCTGCCTGTGCAGAGCGCACACGTTCGGTGACCAGGCCGGCGTCCAAGACCGTCAAGTGAAAGCGCACGCACGGGTGATGAGCCTGGAAAGCGGCAAACTTCGGCGGCAGCGCACACGCCGCGACGCCATGGGCGCCAGCAATTTTCACGGTCTGCGTGTAGCGGCTGTTATGTCCGCCGATATCGGCGTAGGTGCGTGCCGCGTCGGCTTCCACGCGGCGCGCGTGGTCCGCCAGGATGCGGCCCGCCTCGGTCACGCGCATGCCCTTGGGGTGCCGTTCGAATAACTGGCTTTGCAGTCGCTGTTCCAGGCCCGCGATCTGCCGGCTGACGGCGGAGCTGACGACGTTCAGCCTTGCGGCGGCGCCATTGACGGACCCCGTGTCGACGACGGTGAGGAAATAACGAAGCGCTGTGCTGTCGAAGTGGAATCGCTTCATTGATGGGGAGCCGTAAATCTCAATGTCGAGTCCAGGTGCTTGGCAGCCGCAAAATCGGCGCGCGCGGGCGGATGGCATCGGAAACGGCCTTCGCAAGCGTGCAATTTATGCCAGCTACACCTTCTGCCACAATCGCAAAATTATCAATATTGCATTCTAATTTCGGCAACCTCGGGTATGCGGCTGCGTTGTGGGCAGACACGGCAGACGGGCAGACAGGGGGGCTGAAATGCAAAGCGCGCCCGAAGGCGCGCGCCATCTTTTAGCCGTGCTTGGCGGTCACGATGGAAAAGCGGGATCGGTCGTGAAAGAAAAAGTGGTCGGGGTTCATTCGAATTCTGCGTGGGCAAGGCCATGCTTCACATGGCTATCGCGTCCGCTCGGCTATGAAAGCTCCAGCGCCTGCATCGGCAGCTTCCGTGCCGCCTTCGGCATGGCGCCCACACGTTAACTCGCTGAGCTGCAGGCGCTTTAAGCCGCCGCCGGCTGATCCGGATGCACGGGGCCTTGCGGGTCGTTTTCCGCGTCGGGGCGGGGCGCCACCGGCGGCAGGCCCAAGCCCAATCGCAGGCGCTGGCAGTCCGGATTGGGTGATCCATCCGGCATCCAGATATCGAATTCGCGGCAAGGCGTCGGGCGATTTTCGTAGATGGCGCAGTGGATGCCGGGCTGCCCCAGTTCACCGCGCAAGGACACGCAGCGGCCGCCGCCCATTTCGGTGCCCTTCATACAGGCGCGCAAGGGACTCATCTGGGTCACCAGTTCCAAAGGCACATGGCCGCCGTTTTCGCCGGCCAGTTCGCCGACATAGAACGACACCCTGAAATGCGAGCAACAGGCTCCGCAATCCAGGCAAGGGTTGGCGTCCGGCTTGTCGCCGGCCAGGACGGCGGGCGACACGAAGGTAAGGACAGCGGTCTCTAGCAGCGACATGTTGGGGGTGGCGACATGTGGGGGGGGCAGACGCAAAACGGGCTTGCATTGGCGCAAGCCCGTAGGGGGATCCGGGCGCACCGGGACATGGCCGGCGCGGGATCAGCGCTGCAAATAGTAGCGGGATTCCGACCGCGGCCGCTACGACTTTTTTCAGGGACGTTGCTGCGGTAGCATCGGTGCCTGACCGCCGCCTGGAGCTTTACCTTGAACGCCAAAAACGATTTTCCCGATGGCCTTGCCCGTTGCGGCTGGGTGGATACGTCCGCCGAATACATGGCCTATCACGACACCGAATGGGGCCGCCCGCAAGGCGACGACCGCGCACTGTTCGAACAGCTTTGCCTGGAAGGTTTTCAGTCGGGGCTAAGTTGGCGCACCATCCTGAACAAGCGCGAAGCCTTCCGCCGTGGCTTCGCCAATTTCGACCCTGCCCAGGTTGCGGAGTTTGACGACAAGCAGGTGCAGGCCTTGCTGGCCGACGCCGGCATCGTGCGCCATCGGGGCAAGATCGAAGCCGTCATCAACAACGCGGGCCGCGCGCTGGAAATGATAGACAAAGAGGGGTCGCTTGCCGCGTTCTTCTGGCGCTTCGAGGCGCCGGCGGGGGCGTCGTCCAACTTGGGCGCCTCGACCTCGGAACAGTCCATCGCCTTGTCCAAGGCGCTGAAGAAATTGGGCTGGAAGTTCGTGGGCCCCACCACCGTCTACGCCTTCATGCAGTCGGTGGGCATGGTCAATGACCACAGCCCGGGCTGCCATTGCCATGCGCTCAGTGACAAGGCGCGCCAGGGCTTCAAAAGGCCGCTGTAATCAAGGCCGCTGCCGTTATAGCGGACCCGCCGGCGAGGGCGCGGCGGCGGTTTCGGGCCTGTGCCCCGGCAGGCAGTAGCGCCCTTCGCGGTACGCCCAACTGGGCCATAGCGCATGCGCCAGCGCCTCGGTGGCCAGCTCGGGGTTCAGGGCAACGGGCGCATAGTCTTCCGGCGCGGTGTAGCGGTACTGCACCGGCGTCTTGTTGGGCGCCAGCACCAGCAGGTCGTTTTCCTTCAGATACCCGTAGGTGTTGTCGTACTGCATGATGGCCCGGCCCGGGGTGCTGCGCGTCAGGTCGTGGCCGATCATCGGGTGCTCGGTGTCCACACCTATCAAGGACAGCAGGGTGGGGGGCAGGTCGATCTGGCTGATCAGCCGGTCGTCGCGGCGCGCGTCAATGCCCGCGCCCAGGATCACGGCGGGAATATGGAAGTGGCGCACGGGTACCAGGCTGGCGCCGAACACGCGCGAGTCATGGTCGGCCGCCACCAGGAACACGGTGTTCTCCCAATACGGCGAGGCCTTGGCGCGTTCAAAGAACTGGCCCAGCGCCCAATCCGCATAACGCACCGTGTTTTCCACGGTGGCCGGGTTGCCTTCGGTCTGGATGCGCCCGGCGGGGTATTCCCAAGGGGAGTGGTTCGATACGCTGAAGGCCAGCGTGAAGGTGGGCTTGTCGCCGTCTTCGCGCAGCAGGCGGTCAAGCTGATTGAACATGTCTTCGTCCGAGGCGCCCCAGGTGCCCACGAAGGCGGGGTTGACGAAGTCGGCGCGGTCAACGATTTGCTTGAAGCCGTTGCCCAGGAAGAAGCCCTTCATGTTGTCAAAGTGCGATTCGCCGCCGTAGATGAAGCGCGAATGGTAGCCATGGCGTCCCAGCAGGTCGGCCAGCGAGAAAAAGCCGCGTTGCGAGCGAGGCAGCTTCAAGACGGCTTGGGCCGGCGTCGGCAGAAAGCCGGTGGTCACCGCTTCCAGCCCGCGCACGGAACGGGTGCCGGTGGCGTAGGCGCGGGTAAAGGTCCAGGCCTTGGCGGCCAGCGCATCGAGTTCCGGCGTCAGGTTGGCGCCGCCCAGCGCCGCGCTGTACTGCGCGCCCAGGCTTTCTTCCAGGATGATCACCAAATTCAGCGGGCGCGCCGTCTTGCGCGTGGCAGGCTGGCGATGCAGGCTGGGGTAGTCGGGGTTGGCCGGCGGGTTGGGCAGCCCGGACTGCGCCAGCACCCGCTCATGCATCTTGGCTTCGTCCATGCCGCCGTAAACCGCCGACGCCGACTTTTCGTTCTTCATGCTGTAGACGGCGTAGAACACGTTGTATAGCGAGTTCAACGCCAGCGTGTTGAGCATGCCGTCCGAACAATAGGCCACTGACGACGGGTTGATGGGGCGGTGGCTCAGTGTGCCGCGAATGGCAAGAATGACGACGGCCAGGATAACGAAGCCGGCTATCGGCATTTGCCACCACGCAAGCTGCGCGTCGGGTTGGGCATGGCCGAACAGATTGAATGCGCCCCACCCAATGACGGCCAGCGCGCCCAAGCCGCCCAGCAGCGCCAGCTTGTAGCCGCGCCAAAGCATGCCAGAGACTTCGCGCGGATGCTTCAGATATTCAACGAACAGGCGGTTAGGGCGCGAGTCGTATTCCAGGATGAAAGGCGGCGAGGCCACTTCCAGGAACGCCAGCAGGATGAAGGCGACCAGATACCAGTAGCCGGCAATCGTCGCGGCAATGGGAAAGTGGCCAAGAAAGGGCGACAACACCGCTGGCAAGGCGGCCAGCACGGCAATCTGGTGCGCGTCGATGCGCAGCCCGCCCAGCAACAAGGGGAACAGGCCGCCAGCATTGCGCACGCGCTGCCACTGCCAGGCGGCCAGCGCCAAGCGGCTAAGCGTCAGTAGCGCAAACGCCGCCACCACAAAAATCAAGGTTGAATGCCGCATGGGGCCTCCAGGTTGTTCGAAACGGCCGAAGCCATTTCGCTTTGTAACTACGCTGCGGCCCGTCCGCCACACCAGGCACGCCGCATGCTGCGTGCAGACGCGACGGCAAGCGTATCGCCCCTTAAACCCGCGACCTTCATCTGGAAAGATCCGCACACATTATGGGGCCGGCAAGCTTAATCCTGCTGTTTGGCCGCGATACCCTTGATGGTAACGAGCGCCAGCGGCGGCAGGCTGGCCATAACGCCAAGGATGATAACCATGACGCGAACAAGAAAAATAGCGATCGGGATTGTAGGGGCTATGGCCCTCATCGTGCTGGTGTTGGTGGTGGTGATCGCTACCTTTGACTGGAACCGCGCCAAGCCCATGATCAACGAACGCGCCAGCGCCGCCATCGGGCGGCCTTTCGCCATCAATGGCGACCTGAGCGTCGAATGGGGGCGCGAGCCCACCGAGGGCGGATGGCGCGCCTGGGTGCCATGGCCGCACGTCGTTGCCAACGATATCTCCGTGGGCAATGCGCCTTGGGCAAAGGCGCCGCATTTCGCCACGCTCAAGCGCGGCGAATTCAGCTTGGCGCCATTGCCGCTGCTGCGCCAACGCGTGGTCATCCGCAAGATCCAGTTGACCGAGCCCGCCGCCGATCTGGAACGGCTGGCCGATGGCCGCGCCAACTGGGTCTTCACCCTGCCCGAGTCTGGTGAGCCGTCGCCCTGGGTGCTGGATATCAACGAGATCGGGTTCGACAAGGGCCGGGTCGGCTATGTCGACGAAGTCCTCAAGGCGGACTTGACGGTGCTGGTGGATCCCTTGGGCAAACCCGTGCCTTTCGCGGATGTGGCCGGCGCCGCCTTCGTGCCCCAGGACGGGCAGGCGCCCGCGCCCCGCGACTATGTCTTTGGCTGGAAGGTGGACGGCAAATTCAAGGGACTGGCAACGCAGGGCGTAGGCAAGGTCGGCGGCATGCTGGCCATGCAGGATCCCAAGCAACCCTTTCCCGTGCAGGCCGACGTGTCCGTGGGTGGCACCAAGGCCTCGGTCACCGGCACCCTGACCGACCCCGCCAACCTGGGCGCGCTGGACCTGCGTCTGCAACTTGCCGGTGCGTCCATGGCGCAGTTGTACCCGCTGACCGGCGTCACGCTGCCCGATACTCCGCCGTATTCCACCGATGGGCACCTGGTGGCCAGGCTGAAGAATCCCGGTGGCGCGGTGTTCGACTACAAGGACTTCAATGGCAAGGTCGGCAATAGCGACCTGCATGGCGACATCACGTTTGCCCTGGGCGCACCCCGGCCCAAGCTCACCGGCAAGCTGGTTTCCACGCAACTGCGCATGGTGGACCTGGGCCCGCTGATCGGGGTGCCGGCCGACGGCACGAAGGCAGCCCCGGCGGACCAGTCCAAGGACGCACCGGCCAAGCCCAAGGGCGGCAAGGTGCTACCCACGCAGGCGTTCCGCACCGACCGCTGGCGCGACATGGACGCCGACGTTGAATTGAATGCGGGGCGCATCGTTCACGACAGCAAGCTGCCCTTGTCCGATTTGTCGGTGCATGCGGTGCTTCAGGACGGCAAGCTGACGCTGGACCCGTTCCGCTTCGGCATCGCCGGCGGCACCATTGGCGGCACCATCAAGCTGGACGGCGCGCGCGAAGTCATGGACGGGCGCGTGGACCTGCGCGCGCGCCGCCTGCGGCTCAAGCAACTGTTCCCGGCCACCGAAGCCATGCAGAAAACACTGGGTGAACTCAATGGCGACATGGCCGTCAGCGGCACCGGCAATTCGGTGGCGGCGCTGTTGGGCACGGCTACCGGCGACGTCAAGATGCTGGTCAACGACGGCGTCATCAGCCGCAGCCTGATGGAGATTGCCGGCTTGAACGTGGCCAACTACGTGGTCTCAAAATTGTTTGGCGACGACGAAGTCAACATCAACTGCGGCGCTGCCGACCTTGCCTTGAAGAACGGCGTGATGACGCCGCGCGTGTTCGTATTCGACACCGAAAATGCCTTGGTCAGCATCAGCGGCAACGCCGACTTCAAGAACGAAAAGATGGACCTGGACATCACGCCCGACAGCAAGGGCTTCCGCATCTTTTCCCTGCGCTCTCCTTTGTACGTGCGCGGCACCTTTGGCGACCCTGATGTGGGCGTGCATGTGGGGCCACTGGCCGCGCGTGGCGCGGGCATGGTGGCGCTGGGCGTGTTGCTGACGCCCGCGGCAGGCTTGCTGGCGCTGATCGCGCCCAGCACAAACGACGAGAATACCTGCGGACCGTTGCTGGAACAGATGCGCAAGCCGCCGGCCGCATCCGCGCCCAAGGGCAAATAGCCGGCTTGCGGGTCGCCTGTCAGGCTGGGTGCAAGCCGCATCGTGCGGTCTTGGGGCTATGCGTCGGGCGTCACCCGCCGCACGCCCTCGGGCGCGGTGTCGTCGGCGGCACAGACGGCGTCGCGGCCGTGGTTCTTGGCGTGATAAAGCGCTTGGTCCGCGCGTTGGCAGACCGCTTCCAGTGTGGCGCCATGGTCGGGAAAGCGCGCCACGCCCACCGATATCGTGATGCGCGATGCAATGGCGTCGGGCATTTGCTGCGTGGCGGTGCGATGGCGCAGGCGCTCGGCCGCCGCCGCCGCTGATCGTAGCGATGCGCCCGGCATCAGCATGACGAACTCTTCGCCACCGGCGCGCGCCAGCGTGTCTCCCGCGCGCGAGCCTTCGCTCATGACGGCGGCCAACGCCTGCAACGCGCGGTCCCCAGCCGTGTGGCCAAAACGGTCATTGATGGATTTGAAGCGGTCAACGTCGACGGCGAGCACGGCCACGGGCGATCCTTCCGCTTGCAGCAGCGCCATGGCCTCATCCAGGCCTCGGCGGTTTAACAGACCCGTCAGCGTATCCGTGGTGCTTTCGCGGCGCAGGTCTCGAATCTTGTGATGAATCGGCGCCAGACCGATGAGCAACGCGCGCTTGAGCTCGGCCGCTTCAAAATACCAGGACCGCACGCCGCGCAGGCTGTCGGCGGAATCCGGGTCCTGCATGCGGCGGGCAATGCTGGCCAGCTCGCCAAGCGGACGCACAATCCAGCCCGACAACACCCAGATCGTGGCGATGGACAGCAGCAGCAAGGGCAGTGTGTTGCGGGCCGTGGCGATCAACAGGTCGGCCAAGGGCTGCAAGGTGCTGGTCACGGGCCGTTCCGCGATGATGCTCCAGCCGGTGCTGGGCACCGGGGCATAGCCGGCCAGGATGTCATTGCCCTGGGCGTCCGTATAGCGCCTTTCGCCGGTTTCTCCACGGCGCGCGGCAGCAGAGCTTTCGTTGTCGGGCGCTTTTTGGCCAAGCAGCCTGCGGTTTGGGTGATAGATCAATACGCCATTGCGATCCATCACGTAAAGATAGGAATCGTCTCGGTAAAAGTGCTTGTCCAGCAGACGATCCAGCACGTTGTCTTCATGCAGGTACAGCGAGCCGGCGATATAACCCAGGTAGCGGTAGTCGCGCGAGAAAATCGGATGCGAATACAGGATCAGCCAGCGGCCATTGTTGGCTTGGTAGGGTTCGCTGATGGCGGGCTGCTGCGTGCGGATCGCCTGCTGAGACGCCTCGCTGGCCAGTTGCAGCCCCAGCAGGTTCGGGTTGGCCGATGACACCGCGATCACCTTGCCGGTGGGTGACACCACCATGCTGGAATTGAAGTGCCCAAGTTGCGCTTGCTGCCGCTGCGTTTCCACGGCCATCAATTCCGGTTGGGATTCCATGTCGGTCAGTGCGTCGGCGCTATACGCCAGGTAGCGTCGCAGGTCCGCCAGGAACAGGTCGGTGGTGATGGCAAGCTTGGACGCGTAGGCGCGGTTGACCTCCAGCGCGTTGTGCAGCAAAAGATCGCGTTGCACCAGATAACTGGCATGCAGCCCGCCCGCCAGCACCAATACCACCGACAGCAAACAGATCCACAGGATCAGGCGCCGAAGGTCAAGGCGGAACATCGCGGTATCCGTCAGGAACGGGCGTTGCCGGCCGGCGGGACGCCGGACGGCGGGCGGCTGCCCGTCAGCGCGTCCCAAGCGCACATGGCCTGGCGCGCCACGGATTGCAGGGTCTTGCGGCTGGCGCCATCGCGCGCCTGGATCGACATGCCATGCAGCACGGTCGTGTAGAAGGCCGCCAGGCCCTTCAAGTCTGTGTCGGCAGGCAACTCGCCGCTATCGATGCCTGCCGTCAAACGGGCGTGAATGCGGCTTTGCATTTCGCGGCGGTTATCGCAGAGGAATCCGCCGACGCTGTCGTGGTGCTCGCTGCCGGACGGCGCGCCCAACACGATCATGCAGCCGGGCGGGGTGCCGGGGGCGGTATAGCGTTCGGCCGCCGACATCAGCATGGCCTGGATGCCATCGCGCGCGGTGGCGCCGTCTTGCAGTGCGCGCCGCGACGACCCGCCCGCTGTGTCGCGGTACAGCGCCACGGCTTCGCGGAATAGTCCTTCTTTTGAGCCGAATGCGCCGTATAGGCTGGGCGAGTTGATCCCCATCGCCTCCGTCAAATCCGCAAGCGATGCGCCTTCATATCCCTTCGACCAGAAAACCTCCATGGCCTTTTGCAAGGCCTGGTCCCGGTCGAAGTTCCGGGGACGCCCACGTTCTGCCATGGCGGGATTTTACCCGCGACGCCTATTTTGTGTTGATCGATAAAAAATTGTTGACGAAAGAAATCGTGTGCGGCGATGATATTTGTATCGATCACTACAAATTAAGGATTCAGCATGGGCAACTTGAACGGCAACGTGGCATTCGTAACGGGCGGCAGCCGCGGCATCGGCGCGGCCATCGTGCGGCGCCTGGCCGCTGACGGCGCCAACGTGGCCTTCACCTACGTCAGCGCGTCTTCCGCCGACACGGCGCAAGCGCTGGCCCGAGAACTGTCGGTGGACGGACGCCGGGTCGTCGCCATTCAGGCAGACGCCGAAGATGCTCTGGCAGTAAGACAAGCGGTAGAGCAGGCCATCGACGCACTGGGCCCGGTGGCTGTGCTGGTCAACAACGCAGGCATCTTTGTCACCGGCGGCATCGGCGACACCAGCCTGGACGACTACGAGCGCACCATGAACATCAACGTGCGCGCACCCTTCGTCGCCATTCGCACCGCGCAAGCATCCATGCCGGACGGCGGGCGCATCATCAACATCGGCAGTTGCCTGGCCGAGCGCGCGGGCCGCCCGGGCGTGGCGCTGTATGCGGCCAGCAAGTCCGCGCTGATCGGCCTGAGCCAAGGCCTGGCGCGCGACCTGGGCCCGCGCGGCATCACCGTCAACGTGGTCCACCCCGGCCCGATCAATACCGACATGAATCCCGCGAACGGCGAACGCGCAGGCGATCTGGTCGCCGTGCTGTCCCTGCCGCACTACGGCGAACCGCGCGACATCGCCGGCATGGTGTCGTTTCTGGCGGGCCCCGATGGGCGCTATGTGACGGGGGCAAGCCTGTCGGTGGACGGCGGATACGCCGCCTGATGTCACGGAGATGAAAGTTTTTTGCGTGTGACTTGCACAAACAAAAAAACCTACATATAATCTTGCTTCTTCGCACTGCACACACAACGAAACGCAGCCAGCGGCACCGGATACCGATCGCAAATATCGACTAACCGGCGCAGTTGAAAACGAATTGAAGTGGCGTGAATTGCAGGGCTGTTAGCTCAGTTGGTAGAGCAGCGGACTCTTAATCCGTAGGTCGAGTGTTCGAGCCACTCACAGCCCACCAGAATTTCAAAGGCCGTTAACGAGCAATCGTTAACGGCCTTTTTGTTTTCCGCGTTGAATCCAAAAAACACGGTCCCAGCCCCTGCTCCTACTCCGACGCATCCCCCTGACTCTTCCCCACCATCCCCTTCAGCACCTGGCCAAGCTCGGTGGGAAAGGGAAACACGATGGTGGAGTTGTTCTGCGCGCCGATCATGGCCAGGGTGCTCAGGTAGCGCAACTGCATGGCTTCGGGCTGCTGCGCCAGCGTGCGGGCGGCGTTCAGCAGCATCTGGGCGGCTTGTTCTTCGCCTTCGGCGTGGATGATCTTGGCGCGCCGTTCGCGTTCGGCCTCGGCCTGGCGGGCGATGACGCGGATCATGCTTTCATTCAGGTCGATGTGCTTGATCTCCACGTTCGCCATCTTGATGCCCCAGGCGTCGGTCTGCGCGTCCAGGATCTCTTGCACGTCGTTGTTCAACTTGTCGCGCTCCGACAGCATTTCGTCCAGGTCATGCTTGCCCAGGACCGAGCGCAGGGTCGTCTGCGCCAGTTCACTGGTGGCTTGCCGGAAGTTCTCTACCTGGATCACTGAACGTTCCGGATCAATCACGCGGAAGTAGATGACGGCATTCACTTTGACCGAGACGTTGTCGCGCGAGATAACGTCTTGGCTGGGCACGTCGAAGACGCTCATGCGCTGGTCCACGCGCACCATTTGCTGGATCACCGGAACCATCAGGATCAGGCCAGGGCCTTTGACGCCGGTGAAGCGGCCCAGCGTGAAGATCACGCCGCGCTCGTATTCGCGCAGGATCCGGATGGATAGGGCAAAGATGCCGATTATCAGGACAACGATGGGGCCGTAGAAGGCGAGTTGCGTAAACATGGCAGGCTCCTGAAAAAGTGTGGATGTGGGCGTCGAACCGTCATCCTCCCTGGGCAGGCTCGGATGGGCGAAGAGGGGTGTCCGCCAGCACATGCAAGGTCACGCCATGCACGGCCGCGATCACGACCGTGTCGCCTGGCGCCAGGCCTGCTGGGCCAACCGCGCGCCAGCGTTCTCCGGCCGCGGCTACATGGCCTTGTTCCCCTTCCCAGCTAAGCACTTTGATGCGCTGCCCGATCAGCGCTTCGGCGCCGCTGACGATCGGCGCGCGGCGCGAGCGCAGCGCCAGCCGGGCGATCAGGAACGTCATCCCCAGGCTTGCCACGGCTACGCCCGTCGCGAGGGGTAGCGATACCTCGTAGGCGGGGGCATCCGTGTCCACCAGCAAAAGGGAACCCAGCACGAAGGAAATCGCGCCGCCTATCCCCAGGATGCCGATTGATGGGGTGAATATTTCCGCCACCATGAGCACGGCGCCCAGCAAGACCAGGGCGAGTCCGGCATAGGTCAGCGGCAGCGCCGACAAGGCATAGAGACCGACCAGCAGGCATATCGTGCCGACGACGCCGGGATATAGCGCTCCGGGGTTCATGAACTCGAATATCAGGCCGTATACGCCCACCATCAACAGCATGAGCGCCAGGTTGGGATTGGTGATGACGCTTAGCACGCGGGTGCGCCAATCGGGTTCTCTGTGCTGCACGCGCAGCCCCTTGGTTTGCAGCACGGTATCGGTGTTGCCGACCTTGACGGTGCGTCCGTCGGCCTGGTCCAGCAGGCTCGGGATGTCGTCGGCGATCAGGTCAACCACCTTCTGCGCGTGGGCGTCTCTGGCTGATAGGCTGGCTGCTGAACGCACGGCGTCTTCCGCCCAGTCGGCATTGCGTCCGCGCAAGGCGGCCAGAGAACGGATGTAGGCGACGGCGTCGTTCACGGCCTTGGATTCACTGGCGTCCTTGGGGGGCGCTGCGCGTGGTTTGCGTTCGGCTTGCTCCGCCGCGGACTTGTCGCCAGGCTTGTCGGCGGGCTTATCAGCGGAGCCCGGATCCTTCTCGGCCGGCTTGGGAAAGCCTCCGCCCAACGCAACGGGCGTGGCGGCCCCCAGATTCGTTGCGGGGGCCATTGCCGCGATATGGCTGGCGTAAAGAATGTAGGTGCCGGCGCTGGCCGCGCGCGCGCCGTTGGGGCTGACATAGGCAAGCACCGGAACCGGCGACGCGAGTATGGCGCGGATGATCTCGCGCATCGAGACATCGAGCCCACCGGGGGTATCAATACGCAGCACCACTGCGGCGGCATTCTGTTCGTGTGCCGCCGCCAGGCCGCGAACCAGGTAATCCGCCGTGGCGGGGCCGACGATGCCGTCCAGGGACAGCACCACGGCGGATCGTGGCTGAGCGCTATCTTGCGGGGTTTCGGCCCAGGCGCTGGCGCTTGCCAACGTCCATAACAACGCGATGCCCCATAAAAGGCAGAGCATCGAAGGCGTTCGGGCCGCCGGCCGCTGAGGTCGACCAATGACCATGAGCTGGGTCCCTCCGGGGTGCATAGGGGAAATTGCTGCCTCCCATATCTATGCACGGTACTCCCATTATTGGTGCGCGGCCAATAGCGGGATATCGCAAGAGGGCGGGGCCCCGGCCCTTACCCAAACTCAAGCTGATAAAAATTTTGGCTGGCGATCAGTGTCGCGCCGCAAGACGTGCGCATGCCTTCCAGTGCGGTCATGCGATCCGAGCTGACGTTCTGCACGCCTTCCACGCTCGGCTTATGGCTTGGGCTACCGCCCGGTATTACAGATACGTGCCGTCCGGCGCGCGCCCCTCCGCCGGCGCGTTGGTCGTCACCGGCTGGTCGGGGCCTGCGTCCATGGCCTCTAAGCGCGACACCGGCATGCCCTTGTCCACCAGATAACCCCGCACCGCGTCCGAACGCGTCTGGCTCAGCGCCAGGATGGTGCTGCCGGTCTCGAATTCCACGACACGGTCGCTCAGCTGGTTGTCCAGCACATCCTGTTCGTCCTTGCTGGCCGACACACGCAGGCCGTTGACGATCTTGTGAGTGGGGTTCGGGGACGTGGCGAACCCTGTTGGTATGGCCGCGACGCGTTCACGATGAACCTGCGGCTGAATCTGCGACTGGCCACTTTCCGCACGGCGGGCGCGGGCGGCTTCGGGGGCCGCGAGATGTACGCGACGCGCGAGGACGAACTGGACGACTTCAACCGCGCGCGCCGTCGCAGGCGCAGATGGTGGCTGGCCGGCCCGACCCCAGGACGTGGATGGATAAGGCGGACGACTATGTGAACAGCCTGAGCTCGCGCCCCGGGTGGGCCGACATCTGGCGCTGGGTACGCAAGGACCGCAGCCAGCCCATCGAATTCACCAGCAAGCCGTGGGAAGATTCGGTGCAGTTCCAAGTTCATAATGGCTACGCGGTGTTGCGCACCGAGGTCCTGGTTGATGACGACATCTTCACCGAAGCGTTTCTCAAGGTGGAATTCTGGCCGGATCCGGAACGCATGCCGGAAGTCCGATCGCTGCCGGTGGGCGGCAATGGCACCAATCTTGTAAGAGCCGAAAATTGACAGGGCACAAGCATGAATAGCAACGAAGGTATCCAGGCGGCCGTCTATACGCGCTGGCATCAACTGTCGGTGCCTTTGGCCTTCGCATTGGCGGCCGGCAGCTTCATGCTGGTGGTGTTCAACCGGGGGCCGATCGTGCTGGCCATCGTGCTGGCGGTGCTGGGCCTGCTGGTGCCGCCGCTGGTGGCGTTCAAGGGCTTTCCCACCCGCAATGCCGTCAAGGTCACGCCCGATGGGCTGGAATTTTCACGGCGCGCCCCGATTGCCTTTGCCGACCTGAAAAGCTGGGGCACGGACGACTACCTGAAACTGATCCGCCCGGGCCTGCCCACGCTGCTGGTCAGCGCGGTGGACCTGCCTAGCCGTGAGCGCTTGTTGCGCGACTTCGAACAGGCGCTGAACGCCTGGCAACAGCGCCAGCCCGCCGGCACCGAACCCGCGCGCCGCACCCATTTCTATGGTTCCACCGGCGGCCGCATGGTGGGTGCGCTTATCACCGGCCTTGGCGTCGCGGCGGCGGTAATGGCGCTGAACATGCGCGAGCCGTCGATCTCGCTGGCGATCGTGGGCGGCCTGGGCGCGTTGTTCGGCTTGGCGATGCTGGTCGGCAGGCGGGGCTGAACCAGGGGGGCTGAACCAGGGGGCGTGCCGTCCGCCGCCAGTACAAAATGTTGCGGGTCGCGTGGCATGCCCTTGCTAGCATGGACGACGCCGGAATAATCCGGCGCACGTAGGAATCGTGGAGGTTGCCATGAACTCAAGAACAATGCTCAACCGGATGGCGGTGGTGGCGGCGGCGGGGGCCCTGCTGGCCGGCTGCGCCACGCAACAGCAAACCAATACCGCCGTGGGAACGGGCGCGGGGGCGGCGCTGGGCGCCGGCATCGGCGCGCTGATCGGGCACGGCAAGGGCGCGGCCATCGGCGCCGGCATCGGCGCGGTGGCGGGTGGCCTGGTGGGCTACAACTGGAAGGTCGTCAAGGAAGACGTGCAGAAGTCGGGCGCCTCGTCCTTGGGCATCGACGTCGTTGAAATGCCCGATGGCAGCCTGAAGGTCAACATCCCCAGCGGCGTGTCGTTCGACACCGACAAGACGCAGTTGAAGCCGGCCTTGCTGCCGGTGCTGGACAGCGTGGGGCGTTCGCTCAACCAGCATCCCGAATTGCGCGCCAAGGTGGTGGGCCACACCGACAGCACCGGTTCGCTGGCGCATAACCAGACGCTGTCGGTCAACCGCGCCAAGAGCGTGACGGACTACCTGGCCAAGCAGGGCGTGGCCGCCGGCCGCATGAGCACGGAAGGGCGCGGGCCAAACGATCCCATTGGCGACAATGCCACCGCCGAAGGGCGCGCGCTGAACCGCCGCGTGGAAATCTATCTGTACGCCGTCAAGCAATAAGGCCTGGTCATGAGCATGCTTCCTCCTGCCCGTATCGGCACCGATACCGCCGTGGCCGCCCTGACCGGATGGCAGGCCGTGGCCATGCGCGACGCGATTGAAAAGCGCTTCCGCTTTCCGAATTTCAATGCGGCATTCGGGTTCATGGCGCGCGTGGCCATGTTCGCGGAAAAGCTGAACCATCATCCAGAATGGACCAACGTCTACAACCGGGTGGACGTGACGCTGACCACGCATGACGCGGGCGGGGTGACCGAGCTGGATGTGCGCATGGCGCAGTTCATGGACGAAGCGGCGGCGCAGATGGGCGCCACGGCGCCGAAGTCCGACGCTTAGCCGCCGTCTTCCTGTGTTTGCAGATGCTCGATCAGGCGGTCGAGCATCTCTCCCAGCACCTGCTGTTCGCTGGCGTCCAGGCAGCCGAAGATCTCTTGATTGCGCTGCGCAATCAGATCGATGATGCGCTGGTATTGCGCCATGCCCGCCGGGGTGGGCGTCAGCACCACGCCGCGTCCGTCGGACGTGGACAGCGCCTTTTCAACCAGCCCGCGATCCACCAGCGCCTGCGCCGACCGGCTGGCCTGCCCCTTGTTCAGATTCGCCGCGCGCGCCAGGTCGTTGACGGACAGCGGCGCATAGCGCCCGATCGCCGCCAGGCAGCGCGCTTCACCCAGGGGAATGCCGCAGTCTTCCAGATAGGCGCGATTCGTATCCCGGTCCGTGATCTTGTTGAGCACGTGCAGGCGATACGTCAGGAATCGTTCCAGGGCGGGCGTTTTCACGTTGGGCGGGCAGGAGTGGCGGCGGGATAGTTTGCCACAGCGGCATCGCCCTGACAGGCGCTTTCCGCTTCGGCCAGCAGCGCCAGCGCGGTGGCGGCGTTTGGCTGCCGGCTTAGTAGCGACAAACCCAGTATCGATAGAAACAGCGGCGCCTGGGATTCCCCCACGCGCGTCAGCGTCTGCGCCATGCGGGTGTAGACCTGGTCAAGTTCGTCGTTGTTCATGCTTGGCCTTCCTGTGTGGCGGACTGGGCGATCAAGGGGTAATAGGGCGCCAGGGCGGCGCGCAGTTGCGCGGCTTGCGGTGCGGCCCAGCGGCCCAGCACGTAGCCATCGGGGCGGATCAGGATAACGGCGCCTTCGGTGGCGTTGTAACGCTCACGCAACTGGCCGTGGGCGTCGTCCAGACCGCCATCGCCCGTGCGCAGGACGCGTAACGGATGGGGGGCGTCTTGCGTATCGACGGCCAGGGCGTCCAGTTCGCGCGCCAGCGATGCCGAGGGCGACACCGCCAGCAGGACGAAACCTTGGCCGAAGCTCTCGCTGACATAGCAGGGCCTGCCGCCGTCGTGCAGGCGTGCGTCGGGCGCGGGTTGGCCGGGGGCGGCGGCGGGGCCGGCTTGCGGCGCGCCGTCGGGCAGGTTCAAGGGCGAGGCGTCGTAGGAAATGGGCGCGGACTGGCGCGGGTTGATCAGCGAGCGCACCGTTGCATCCACCAAGGCCAGGCGCAACGCGGCTTCGCGCATCAGGCGAAAGCCGAAGTCGGGCGGCGCCATGAATTCGGTGCTCTTGGCGCCATAGGCCAGGTTCTGGCGGGTGGCGTGGACGCGCTCGGTGCTGTAGCTGTCCAGCAGGCTGTCGGGCGCTTGGCCCTTCAAGACCCAGGCCAGCTTCCACGCCAGGTTGCCGGCGTCATCCAGGCCGGAGTTCAAGCCGCGCACGCCGAAGATCGGCACCAGGTGGCCGGCGTCTCCGGCAAACAGCACGCGTCCGTGGCGGTACTGGTTCAGCGTGAGGCATTTGGCGTTGTAGACGGAAATCCACAAGGGCTTCCACGGCGCGGTTTCGCCGATCATGTCCAGATGGCTTTGCACGCGCGGCAGCACGTTTTCAGGCTTGACGGCTTCTTCGGGGTCTTCGTCGTCGCGGATCTGGTAGTCCACCCGCCAGACGTTGCCGGGCTGGCGGTGCATCAGCAGGGTCGAACCCGGGTTGGATGGCGGGTCGAACCAGGCCAGGCGTTCCACGGGCCGGCTGGATGCCTGTTCGATGTCGACGATGACGTAGCGGCCTTCGTACTGCATGCCTTCCAGTTTCAGCCCCATGGCTTCGCGCACGGTGCTGCGTCCGCCATCGCAGGCAATCAACCAATCGGCGCGCACGGTCTGGCGGTGGCCGTCGGCGTCGATGTCGACGGTGACGCCGTCCGCGTCGGCGCGCAGGCCCGCCACACGGGCCGACCATTGCAGGGCCGCCAATTCCGGGTGGCGCTGCATGGCCTGATGGGCGTATTCCTCGATCGAATACTGCTGGATGTTGACCATCGGCGCATAGCGCTGCAGGGGTTCGTGCGGCATTTCGAAGTGCAGCACTTCGCGGTCGCGGTAGTAGCTGCGGCCGCCGGTCCAGGGTAGCCCGGTGGCCACCAGCGGTTTGTCCGCGCCGGCCCACGCCATGATTTCCTGCGAGCGGCGCGAAATGCAGATGGCCCGGCTGCCGCTGCAATAGTCGTCGTCGGCCTCGATGGTCAACGAGGCGATGCCGTATTCGGCCAGCAGAGCGGCCAAGGTCAGCCCGACGGGGCCTCCGCCGGCAATCAGAACGGGTACGTGTGAGGGGAGCGGCATCTTGTCTCCGTGGGATATGGTTGTTTGCGCAACTATATTCGCAAAAAGTTGCGTGCGCAACGATTTTGTTCAGACGCAAAAAAACCCGCCGAGGCGGGTTTCGGGCTAAGCGCGTCGCGCTTACTTGCGCACGTTATAGATGCGCATGGCCTGCTGTTTCTGGTTGCCATCCATCACGCGCAGCACCACCACGCGCGGGTTGAAGCCGTCGGGCAGCGTAAGCTGGCCCAACGCGTAATCGTAACGGTCGACGTTCAGGGCGGGGCCTTCCGGAGTGATCGTGGCGGCGCGCCCGTTGGGGTAGCTTCCTTCGATGGCGAAGGTGAGCGTGCCCTTGAAGGGTGCACCCGACGGCTCTTCGCGCATGACAAGCACTTGGTAATCAAGCACGCCGGTGCCGCGTTTGAAGGTGGCCGAGCGGATGCCCAGGTTGCCGCCGCGCGGGTCTGGCGGCATGGCGTCCTGGAACAGGACCAGTTCTTTGTTCAGGGTGTCGATCTTGGCGCGGGCGTCGGCCAGTTCGGCCGTCAGCTTTTCATGGCCGGCCTTGTTGGCGTCGCGCTGTTGGGTGGCTTCTTCCAATTGCGTTTGCAGGCGCTGGCGTTCCAGGTTGGACGCGCTGAGATCCGTGTGCAGGGACTCGGACTGCTCGACCGTCAGGCGTTGCGGGCCGTAATTGGTTTGCAGGAAGAGCACGCCGCCCGCACCCAGGGCAATTCCCACCAGAAGCAGGACAAGCCAGCGCGGCAGGCGCCGCGTGCGCTGGCCGGGTTGGTATACGGAGGGCTTGAACACGGCCCGTTGCGATCTTCCAAACATCCCCATTCCTAGAAAACTTCCTGTGTATGTGCTGGTCCACCGCAGGGTGCGCCCGCGGGTGCCAAAGCGTCAGAGAATACCCCGTTAGCCGGGGCGCTTGGGTGCGCGGAAAATCCTGGTTGCGCACCTTGATATTGTGAAATATGTGAGCGTCAGCGTGCCGCTGCGAGAAGCTCCGCGTCCAGGTCGGCAAGCCGTTGCGGCGTGCCGACATCGGTCCATCGGCCATTATGGTGCGCGCCGTGCACCAGGTTCCGGCCCATTGCTAGCCTGAGCAAAGGCGCCAGGGGCGCCGCCGTGCCGCGCTGGACATCCGCGAACAACGAGGGATGGTAGACGCCGATGCCTGCATAGGTCAAACGCGGGTCGCCGTTGGCATGCAGGCCGCCGTCCGACGACAGCCGGAAATCTCCGGTCGGGTGCTGGACCGGGTTGTTCACCATCAGCAGCCAGGCGCCGCCGTCGGGCACGCCGGCCGCCAAGGCCGGGGCCTGTGCGGGATTCCAGTCGCACCAGACGTCGCCGTTCATGACCAGAAAGGGCGCGTTGCCCAGCAGGGGCAGCGCCTGCGCGATGCCGCCGGCGGTTTCCAGCGCAGTGCCTTCGGCGGAATAGCGGATCCGCATGCCGAAGGCGGCGCCGTCGCCCAAGGCGCGTTCGATCTCGTGGCCCAGCCAGGCATGGTTGATGATGACATCCTGGAACCCGGCCGCGGCCAGGCGCTCCAGGTGCCAGACGATCAGGGGCTTGCCGCCCACCTCCAGCAGGGGCTTGGGCAGGTGGTCGGTCAAGGGGCGCATGCGTTCGCCGCGGCCCGCCGCAAGAATCATGGCCCGCATCAGAACGTGTACCCCACGCTGACCTGGAGGTCGTCCAGCTTGTCCAGCAGGCGCAGCAAGGGCGTGAAGACGCCGTAGCGCTGGGCCACCTGGCGCACGTAACCGTTCACGCGCGGCATGTGGGCCAGGTAATGCGTCTTGCCGTCGCGGTGGTTCAGGCGGGCGAACACGCCCAGGATGCGCAGGTTGCGCTGCAAGCCCATCCATTCATAGGCGCGGTGGAAGTCCGCGAAGTCGGCATCGACGGGCAAGCCCGCGGCGCGCGCCATTTCCCAATAGCGGATCGCCCAGTCCAATTGCT
Source organism: Achromobacter sp. JD-1 (assembly GCF_038594925.1). Taxonomy (NCBI): domain Bacteria; kingdom Pseudomonadati; phylum Pseudomonadota; class Betaproteobacteria; order Burkholderiales; family Alcaligenaceae; genus Achromobacter; species Achromobacter sp. JD-1. The sequence continues at coordinate 41,262 of NZ_JBCGCS010000001.1, forward strand.
GCGGTTCTTCCCAGGTGGTGCGGGCGTCGGTCACCAATGACGCCAGGTCATAGGTGATGGGGCCGGCCAGCGCGTCCTGGAAATCGATGACGCCCGGGTTGGGGCCATATTGAGGCTGGTCACACACCATCAGGTTGGGGGAGTGGAAGTCGCGGTGCACCAGCACCTGCGCCTGGCCGCCGTTGCTGGCCGACAGCAGGGCGAAGATCTTTTCCAGGGCGTTAGCGGTTTTGTCGTCCAGCGCCACCCCATGGTGCTTGTTCACGTACCACTCGGGAAAGAGGGTGAGCTCGTCGGCCAGGCGAGGGGTGTCGTAGGTGGCCAGGCCGGTGGTGGCCGCTTGTTGCAGGCGGACCAGCGCGGCCAGCGCTTCGCGGTACATCGTTTGAAGCTGGCTGTCGGACAGGCCGGCCTGAATGCGCTGGTAGTAGGTCTGTTCGCCCAGGTCGGACAGCAGCAGCAGGCCCTGGTCAAGATTCTGTGCCAGCACCTTGGGCACGTTCAGGCCGGCGTCGGCCAGCAACTGGCCCACGTGCAGGAAGGGGCGGCAGTCTTCGTGCGCGGGGGGCGCGTCCATGACAATCAGGGTGCGGTCGCCAGCGTCCAGCCTGAAGTAGCGGCGGAAGCTGGCGTCGGCGGAGGCCGGGCGCAGCGAGTCCACGGCCAGGTTCAAGGTGGCGGGCAGGCTATCCAGCCAGTTGCGGATCTGCGCCAGGCGGGGGTCGTGATCGTTTTTCAAGGATGATCCGTGTCAGAAGGGCAAGATTGCTGAAATTTGCGTTCGGCGCACATAAGGCTGGGCGTATGGCGCGGCTTCTCTATAATACCGGCTCGATTCCACCGGCATCGGCGGTTCTTTGCCGTCGGTGCCAGGCTTTTCCATCGTTAAAAAGGGCTGTTTTCACTCGTGCGCAAGGTTCGGTGGTTGATCCTCTCTGCTGTCAGCGTCGCCGCCGGAGCCGTCCAGGCTCAAGGTAGCCAAGGTTCGACTCCCGCGGCGCCGTCAGCAACGTCGGCAACCGCGACACCCGCGGCTCCCGTGCTGCGCACGTCGCCCGGTTTGCGGATGCATCGCCTGGCGGACGACGACATTCCCGCATACCTGGAAGCGGACAGCATCCAGGGCGACCCCGAGTCGGACCTGACCCTGAGCGGCAGCGCGCAGGTGCGCCGCATCGACGGCGTCATCAAAGGCGACCGCATCAACTATCGGAAAGACACGGGCGAAGTCGATGTCCAGGGCAGCGCGCGCATGATGCGCGACGGCACCCTGGTGACCGGCCCGAACGCGAAGTTCAACGTCGACAAGTATTCAGGCGAAGTCGAACAGCCCAATTTCTGGATGGGCGCCACCGGCGGCTTTGCCGTGGCCGAACACGCCGACATCTTCAGCAAGTCGCAGATGCGGCTGCATACGGTCACGTACAGCGGTTGCTCCTGCGAAACGCCGTCCTGGTACATCAAGGCCAAGACGGTCGACATCGACTTCGACGAAAACGAAGGCGTGGCGCGCAATGGCGTGCTGTATTTCAAGGACGTGCCGATCCTGGCGTCGCCCTACATGACCTTCCCGGTCAAGAAAGAGCGCAAGTCGGGCTTTTTGATGCCGACCTACGGCACGACCAGCCAGGGCGGCTTTGACTTTTCGCTGCCGTATTACCTGAATCTGGCCCCCAATTACGACCTGACGGTCCAGCCGCGTTATTTCTCCAAGCGCGGCATGCAATTGGGTGGCGAATTCCGCTATCTGGGTTCGTCCTACGTCGGCACCATCGACGGCACTTATCTTCCCGACGACAATCTCACCAGCGAAGACCGCTGGATGTACTGGTGGCGTCATCAGCAGACGTTCTCGCACGGCTTCTATGCCGACTGGGACATCGCCAAGGTGTCGGACGACAACTACTTCCGCGACATCTCGCAGTTGGGCCTGAACCAGGCGTCCACCACCTACCTGCCGCAGCGCGGGCGCGTGGGCTGGGCATCCAACTACTGGAGTACCTACGCCCAGGTCTACAAGTACCAGACGCTGCAGGACCCCGACGCGCCGCTGGTGCCGCCGTATGACAAGGAGCCCGAGCTCTACCTGCGCGGCGCGCACTACGACTGGGGCGGGTTCGATCTGGACTGGACCTCGACCGCCGTGCGTTTCCGCCGGCCTGATTTCGGTTCCACGGTACGTTATCCCGATGGCGACCGCCTGCAGTCCTACCCGACCGTTTCCTACCCGATCGTGCGGCCGGGCTGGTTCATCATCCCCAAGGCGGGCGTCAACTACACGCAGTACCAGACCAAATGGTATGGCACGGACGCACTTGGTTTGAACGGCGGCTCGGCCGACGGCCTGCCGCGCTCGCAATCGCGCACCGTGCCCATCATGTCGCTGGACACGGGCTTGATTTTCGAACGCGACACGACCTTGTTCGGCAAGTCCTCCACGCAAACGCTCGAACCGCGCCTGTACTATCTGCGCGTGCCGTATCGCGACCAGTCCAAGATGCCGGTCTTTGATACGTCGCTGGCCAATTTCAGCTTCTCGCAGGCGTTTGAAGAAAATATCTATACCGGCGGCTGGGACCGTATTTCCAACGCCAACCAACTGACCGCCGCGCTGACCTCGCGCTGGCTGGACGCCGACACGGGCTTCGAGCGCCTGTCGCTGGCCGTGGCGCAGCGCCTGTACTTTGAAGACCAAAAGGTCACGCTGCCCGGCGAAACGCCCCGCGAAAACGTGCGTTCCGACTTCCTGGTGGGCGCCAGCGCGGCGCTGACCGACACCCTCAGCACCGACGTGGCGGCGCAGTACAACCCCTACGACAACCAGTGGTCGCGCGGCTTGGTCAGCGCTCGCTGGTCGCCGCAGCGCCTGACCACGGTGGCGCTGTCGTATCGTTATCAGCGCGACCCGCAAACGGGAGTCCAATACCAGCCCCAGGGCCAGAACCAGGTCAGCCTGGCGGTCCAGTGGCCGTTCAGCAAGCGCTGGTACGGTGTAGGCCGGGTGGACTATTCCTTGCGCTCCGGGCCGTCCAGCACGGTCGCCAATACGACGGAATCTCCTCGCGTAACGCAGGCCATCGCCGGCCTGGAGTACAAGGGGGATTGCTGCTGGGTGGGCCGCGTGGTCTACCAGCGCTATGCCGTATCGGCAACGGACGCCAACTCGGCAGTGTTCTTCCAGCTTGAGCTGACCGGACTGGGTTCCCTGGGAACCGACCCGATGAGCCTGCTGAACAGAAGTATCCCCGGCTACACCGGCATTACACCGCCCGTGCCGGCTGGGACCACATTTGAAAGGTATGAATGATGCGTAGGTTGCACTCTTTGCGCCGCCTGTCCGGCAGTGCGCTGTTGTTGGCCCTTTGCGCCGGCCTGTCCGCCGCGCCCGCGGCCGCGCAGACAGGCCGGGCCGCGAACAACGGCGCCAAGGCCGCGCCCGCCGCTCAGCAGGGCGAGCAGTTCGTGGACGGCATTGCCGCGGTGGTCGATAAGGACGTGATCACGCTGCGCGAACTGCGCGAGGCGTCGACCCGCATTTCGGCCGAACTGAAGGCGCGCGGCATCCAGGTGCCAGACGACCAGACCTTGCAACATCAAGTGCTGCAACGCCTGATCATGGAGCGCGTGCAGCGCCATGAAGCTGATCGCCTGGGTATACGCGTGGACGACGCGCAAGTCGATCAGGCCATCCAGACCATTGCCGGCCGCAACAAGATCAGCGTGGCGCAATTGCGCGCCGAAATCGAAAAGTCGGGCACGACCTGGGATAACTACCGCAAGTCGCTGCGCGACGAGATTCGTACGGACCGCCTGCGCCAACGCGCGGTGGATTCCACGATTGTCATCTCCGACAACGAAGTGGACGCCTTCCTGAGGGACCAGCGCCGCAACCCTGCGTTTGGCGCCGCGCCCCAGGCGCAGCCCCAACCGCAGGCGCAGCCCGAGCCGGCGCCCGAGCAAGCCGCGGTGCCTTCGGGCCCGATGCTTTACGCGCTGGCGCAGATCCTGGTGCGTGTGCCGGAAGGTTCGTCGCCCGAACAATTGGCGGTGCTGCGCAAGAAGGCCGAAGACATCCTGGCTCGCGCCAAGCGTGGCGACGACTTCGCCAGTCTGGCGGCCGCGGCGTCGGACGGCCCGGAAGCGCTGCAAGGCGGCGTCATGGGCGTGCGTCCTCTGGACGGCTGGCCCGACCTGTTCGTCAAGGCCATCAGCAATCTGCAGAAGGGCCAGGTCAGCAACCTGATCCAGAGCGGCAATGGTTTCCACATCATCAAGGTGATGGACCGTGGCACGGCTCAGCCGGCTCCGGGCCGCACCGCGCGCGCGCCGGCCCCGACGCCCGCGCCGCAGCCCGCTGCGCGTCCGCAGGCGGCGCAGCAAGGCCCCACCGAAGTGATGCAGACCCGCGCGCGTCACATCCTGATCAAGACGTCGACCGTCATGAGCGACGAGAGCGCGCGCCAGCGCCTGGAACAGGTGCGTCAGCGCCTGGTGTCGGGCACCGCCAAGTTTGAAGACATGGCGCGCCAGTACTCACAGGATTCGACCGCGCCGCAGGGCGGCGAGTTGGGATGGTTGAACCCGGGTGAAACCGTGCCGCCGTTCGAAGCCGCCATGAATGCCTTGAAGCCGGGCGAAATCAGCCAGCCGGTCCAGTCGCCTTTCGGTTGGCATTTGATCCAGGTTGAAGAACGCCGCCAGCATGACGCGACCGATGACATGGCCCGCATGCGGGCGCGCCAGACCTTGTTCGAGCGCCGCGCGCAACCGGCTTTTGAAGATTGGCTTGAGCAGTTGCGTGCTCAGGCTTATATCGACAACCGGCTTGAAAAGCAGCAGCAGATCCAGCAGAACAACCGCTAAACGCATTACGGGCTTTTCATGTCTCAACACCAGGCGCGCAAGCGCTTCGGCCAGAACTTCCTGACCGACGAAAGCGTCGTCGAGTCCATCGTCCGGGCGGTTGCACCCGCCCGTGATGATGCCGTGGTCGAGATCGGCCCAGGTTTGTCTGCGCTTACCCGGCCGCTGCTTGAGCGCCTGGACCACCTGACTGCGGTTGAAATCGACCGCGACCTGGCCGCGCGCCTGCGCAAGCAGTTCGAGGCGTCTCGCCTGACCGTGGTCGAGGCCGACGCGCTGACGGTGGACTTTTCGCAGTTCGGCAGCGCACTGCGTGTGGTGGGCAACCTGCCCTACAACATTTCCAGCCCGCTGCTGTTTCATCTGATGACCTGGGCCGACCATATTCGCGACCAGCATTTCATGCTGCAACGCGAAGTGATCGACCGCATGGTGGCGACACCGGGTTCGGGGGATTTCAGCCGTCTGTCGGTGATGCTGCAATCGCGCTATCGCATGCACAAGCTGTTTGATGTGCCGCCCGAAGCCTTCGACCCGCCGCCCAAGGTGGTGTCCGCGATTGTGCGCATGGTGCCTTTGCCGGCGGACCGCCTGCAACCGGTCAGCGTCCGCGCCTTTGAAACGGTGGTGGCCCGCGCGTTCTCGCAGCGCCGCAAAATGCTGCGCCGGGTGTTGGCCGACTGGGCCCCGCAAGTCCCCTGGGAAGCCTTGGACATCGCCCCCACCGCCCGCGCCGAAGATATTTCGGTCGACCGGTACATCCGCCTGTCGGACGCATTGGTAAAGGCCGGCCTGCTCTCGTAGGATGGGTGCAGCGCGAAGAACACGTCAATAAAGAACAGACGAGGATCGCGCGAAACCCATCAGACGAAGGCGGAATCCAGACGGAATAAGCCACATAGGCATCGCTGGATTTCGAACCGGGTTCAGCCACACCGCCGACGCCGCCCGATGGGTTACGCGCGTTCGACATAGTTTCCCTTCTGCCCGCCTTCGCGCGCTTCACCCATCCTACGACCAACCACGAAACGTTGCCACGTAGGATGGGTGCAGCGCGAAGATCACGTCAATATTGAGCAGACGCCAAACGCGCGGAACCCATCAGACGAAGGTGGAATTTAGGCGGAATCCGCCACATAGGCATCGCTGGATTTCGAACCGGGATCAGCCACACCGCCGACGCTGCCCGATGGGTTACGCGCGATCGGCGTCATTTCCCTTCTGCCCGCCTTCCCGCGCTTCACCCATCCTACGACCAACCAAGAAACGTTGCCATGTAGGATGGGTGCAGCGCGAAGATCACGTCAATAAAGAGCAGACGCCCAACGCGCGAAACCCATCAGACGAAGGTGAAATTAAGGCGGAATCCGCCACATAGGCATCGCTGGATTTCGAACCGGGATCAGCCACACCGCCGACGCTGCCCGATGGGTTACGCGCGACCGGCGTCATTTCCCTTCTGCCCGCCTTCCCGCGCTTCATCCCTCACAGCATCCGTTTCTGCGCTGCCATCCATAGCTGCATGACGTCTCTGGCCCGCTCCGTAAGCAGTTTCTCCGCGTCCGCCAGCGCTTGCTGCAAGGTGATGGGGCCGGGGGCCAGGCTGAAGGCGGCGGTGATGCCGCCCGCGTGCAGTGCTTCGTAGCCATCGCCTAGCGACCCCGCCAACGCCACGACGGGCACACCGGCCTGCTGCGCGATTTTGGCGACGCCGGCCGGGGTTTTTCCACGCAGGGTTTGCGCGTCCATGCGGCCTTCGCCCGTGAACACCAGCGTGGCTCCCTCGACGGCTTCGGCCAGGCGGCCCAACTCCGCCACGATCTCTACGCCGGGTCGAAAATGCGCCTGCAGGAACGCCTTGGCGGCGAACCCCAAACCACCTGCCGCGCCCGCACCGGCCTCGTTTCGATGGTCCACGCCCAGATGCCGCGCGCAGACGTCCGCGAAATTCGACAGCATCTGGTCCAGCGTCAGCACCTGTTCCGGCGTGGCGCCTTTCTGTGGCCCAAACACATGTGACGCACCCTGCGGCCCGCACAGCGGGTTGTCCACGTCCGAAGCGATGTCGATACGGATCTTGGCCAGGCGCGGATCAAGCCCGCGCGTGTCGATGCCAGCCAGCTTGCCCAGCGCGCCGCCGCCAGGCGGCAGGCTGTTGCCGTCGGCATCCATCAAGCGTACGCCCAGCGCCGTCAGCATGCCCGCGCCCGCGTCGTTCGTGGCCGATCCGCCAAGCCCGAGAATGATGCGCGTGGCGCCTGCGTTCACGGCCGCCAGCATCAGTTCACCCACGCCGTGGCTGCTGGCGCGCATCGGGTCGCGCTTGGATGGCGAGATCAGTTCCAACCCCGCCGCCGCCGCCATTTCAATGACAGCCGTGCCGTCTTCCAGCAAGCCCCAGACGGCGTCGACCTTGTAGCCCAGCGCATCGTTCACCGTCAGTTGTTGCGCCTTGCCGCCGGTTGCGGCGAGCACGGCTTCAACCGTGCCTTCGCCGCCATCGGCCATGGGAATGCAGACAGTGTGCGCGCCGGGGCAGGCGGCTTTCACGCCGCGCGCGATGGCCGCCGCCGCGTCAGGCGCGGAAACGCTTTCTTTGAAAGAGTCGGGAGCAATGACGATTTTCACGGTGTCGGAGGGGCCGGTTATGGGTCGGAGTGCTGACCATGATACCCGCGCCGACGCAGGCGGCGTACCATAGCGCTTTCGTTGTTTTTGCGAGAGTGGACCGTCATGCCTGTATTGCGCCGCACCAAAATTGTTGCCACCTTGGGGCCTTCGACGTCGACGCCCGAACGCATTGAAGCGCTGATCCGCGCGGGCCTGGATGTGGCCCGTTTGAACTTCTCGCATGGCAGCGCGGACGACCACCGCGCCCGCGCACAATTGGTGCGCGACATTGCCGCCCAGCAGGGCCGCTTCGTTGCCATCATGGGCGATCTTCAAGGCCCGAAGATCCGCATCGCGCGGTTCACCGACAAGCTGGTGCAGTTGCAAGTCGGCCAGCCGTTCACGCTGTCGCGCGTGCATCCAAAAGATGCCGGTACCGCCAGCATCGTCGGCATCGACTACCCCGAACTGGTCACCGATTGCCGCGTGGGTGACGAACTCTTGCTGGACGACGGCCGCGTCGTGCTGGTGGTGGACCGCGTGGAAGGCGACGAAGTCCACACCACCGTAACAGTGGGCGGCCCTTTGTCGAACAACAAAGGCATCAACCGCCGTGGCGGCGGCTTGTCCGCACCCAGCCTGACCGACAAGGACCGCGTCGACATCAAGCTGGCCGCCGAAATGGAACTGGACTACGTGGCGGTGTCGTTCCCGCGCTATGGCAGCGACATCGACGAAGCCCGCGCCTTGCTGGCCGAAGCCGGCAGCCAAGCCTGGATCATCGCCAAGATCGAACGCGCCGAAGCCGTGGCCGACGACGAAGCGCTGGACTCGCTGATCCGCGCCAGCGATGGTGTGATGGTGGCTCGCGGCGACCTGGGCGTGGAAGTGGGCGACGCGGAATTGGTGGGCATCCAGAAGCGCATCATCCAGCACGCGCGCACGCTGAACAAGGTGGTCATCACCGCGACGCAGATGATGGAATCCATGATTTCCAGCCCCATGCCCACGCGCGCCGAAGTGTCGGACGTGGCCAACGCGGTGCTGGACTACACCGACGCCGTGATGCTGTCGGCCGAAAGCGCATCGGGCCAGTATCCCGTTGAAACCGTGCAAGCCATGGCGCGCGTTTGCCTGGGCGCGGAAAAACATCCCACATCGACCGTGTCGCACCACCGCATGGGCGAAACCTTCACGCGCTGCGATGAAACCATCGCGCTCGCGGCCATGTATGCGGCCAACCATTTCCCCGGCGTGAAGGCCATCATTGCGTTGACCGAAAGCGGGCACACCCCGCTGATCATGTCGCGCATCCGCTCGGGCGTGCCGATCTACTGCTACAGCCCGCACAGCCTGACGCAGAATCGCGTGGCGATGTTCCGTGGCGTCTACACCATTCCGTTCGCGCCGTCGGACTACGAACCGGCCGAACTCAGCGAGGCCGCCATCGACGAACTGCGCAAACGCAACCTGGTGAAGGCGGGCGACTGGGTCATTCTGACCAAGGGCGACTTCTACCGCGACAGTGGTGGCACCAACGGCATGAAGATCCTGATGGTGGACTGACGCGAAGGCCAGGCGGGGCGCTTGCCATGCAGCAAGCCCCGCCCACAGCCCTTAGCCGAAGAACCAGTAGCACACGCCGATGGCGGCCAACACGCCGGCCGCATCGGCCACCAGCGCGCAACCCACCGCGTGGCGCGCGCGCACGATTCCCACCGACCCGAAGTACACCGCCAGCACGTAGAAGGTGGTCTCGGTGCTGCCCTGCATCACGGCGGACAGCAAGGCGGGAAAGCTGTCCACGCCGTAGTGCGTCATGGTTTCAAGCATCATCGCGCGGGCCGCGCTGCCCGAGAACGGCTTGACCAGCGCAGTGGGCAGGGCGTCGACAAAGCGCGTGTCCCAGCCAACCTGCAGCGCCACCCAGCGGATGCCGTCCAGCGCCAGATCCAGCGCGCCCGATGCGCGCAGCACGCCCACGGCGCACAGCATGGCAACCAGATAAGGCAGCAGGCTCTTGGCGATGTCGAAGCCTTCCTTGGCGCCCTCGATGAACGTTTCATAGACCGGCACTTTTTTCCACGCGCCCACGACCAGGAACGCCAGCAGGATGCCGAACAGCGCCAGGTTGCCCATCAGCGAGGACAGCGACGCAATCGCCGCCGCCGACATGCTGGCCAGCAGCGCCATGAAGCCGCCCAACACCAGCGCCGCGCCGCCCAGCCAAAGCATCACGATGGGGTCGGTCAGCCGCAGGCGCTGGCACGCGGCCACGGCCAGGAAGCCGGCCAGCGTTGACGCGCTGGTCGCCAGCAGAATGGGCAGGAACACCAGGGTGGGATCAGCCGCGCCTTGCTGCGCGCGGAACATGAACAGGGTGACGGGCAGCAGCGTCAGCGACGAGGCATTCAGCACCAGGAACAGAATCTGCGCATTGCTGGCGGTTTCCGGCGTGGGGTTCAGCGATTGCAGTTCGCGCATGGCGCGCAGGCCGATCGGCGTGGCGGCGTTGTCCAGCCCCAGGCCGTTGGCGGCGAAGTTCAGGGTGATCAGGCCGATTGCCGGATGGTTGCGCGGCACCTCGGGCATCAAGCGCGCAAACAACGGCCCCAAAAGGCGCGCCAATTTTTCCACCAGGCCGGCGCCTTCGGCAATCCGCAGGAAACCCAGCCACAGCGTCAGCGTGCCAAACAGCAGCACCATTACTTCCACCGACACACGCGCCATGTCGAACAGGCTGGCCACCATCAGGCGGAAGACGTCGGGGTCGCCAACCGCCAGCCAGCGGTAAAGCGCGGCGGCGGCGGCGGTCAGGAAGAATCCCAGCCAGAGTTTGTTCAGCATGCGTGGCGATGCCCGGATAGCGATTGATTGCGCACCAGCGCGGGGACGCTCATTGTCGCAGAGTCAGCCCTTGCGAGCTTGGCCGCGCGCCGTCAATTCTGGTACTTTGCACCGACACGCCCTAGGGCCATAACAGTGAGGGACACTCATGGACTTCAATGCCTGGCGCCGTCGCCGCATTTCGGAACCCGCGTATCGCTGGGCGCGCAACGCCTTGCCCGCCATGTCGGCAACCGAGCGCGAGGCCATCGAGGCCGGAGACACCTGGTGGGACGCCGACCTGTTCACTGGCAACCCCGATTGGCACAAGCTGCTGGACGTGCCCGCCGCCACGCTCACCCCGCAGGAACAGGCGTTCATCGACGGCCCCGTGGCGCAGCTATGCGCCATGCTGGACGAATGGGACATCACCTGGAACCGGCGTGACCTGCCTCCGCGTGTGTGGGACTTTCTGAAGGCCCAGCGCTTTTTCGGCATGATCATCCCGCGCCGCTACGGCGGGCTGGGCTTTTCTCCCTATGCGCATTCCGAAGTGGTCCGGCGCATTTCCGCCTATTCGATCACGGCGGGCGTCACGGTCATGGTGCCCAATTCACTGGGACCGGGTGAGTTGCTGATGCAGTTCGGCACGCCCGCGCAGCGCGATTATTGGCTGCCGCGCCTGGCCGATGGCCGCGAAGTACCGTGCTTTGGCCTGACCAGCCCCGAAGCGGGCTCGGACGCCGCGTCCATGGTGGATACCGGCGTGGTGTGCCGCCAGGTGGTGGATGGCCGCGAACTCATCGGCATCCGCCTGAATTGGCACAAGCGCTACATCACCCTGGGGCCGGTGGCCACGGTGCTGGGGCTGGCGTTCAAGATGTCGGACCCCGATGGCATTCTGGGCGGCCCCGAAGACATCGGTATTTCGGTGGCGCTGGTGCCCACCGAGGCTCCGGGCGTGGAGATCGGTCGGCGCCATCTGCCGGCGATGCAAGTGTTTCAGAACGGCCCCAATCAAGGCCATGATGTGTTCGTTCCCTTGGACGCGCTGATCGGCGGCGAGGCGCGTGCCGGCCAGGGCTGGCAGATGCTGATGAGCGCGCTGGCGGCGGGGCGCGGCATTTCGCTGCCGTCGCTGTCGGCCGCGGCGGCTGTCATGTGCGCGCACACCACGGGCATGTACGCCCGGGTGCGCGAGCAGTTTGGCATCCCCATCGGCAAGTTCGAAGGCGTGCAGGAACAACTGGCCCGGCTGGCGGGCAACGCCTATCTGGTTGAAGCGGCCCGACGCCTGACCTGCGCCGCGCTGAACCAGGACGTGAAGCCCGCCGTCGTGTCGGGCATCATGAAATACCACGCCACCGAACGCATGCGCGAATCCGTCAACGCCGCGATGGACGTACACGCGGGGCGCGCCGTCATGGACGGGCCCAGCAACTACCTGGGCGCGCTGTATCGCGCGGTGCCCATCGCGATTACGGTGGAAGGCGCCAACATCCTGACGCGCAACCTGATCATCTTTGGCCAGGGCGCTATCCGCGCGCATCCGTATCTGATGCCGGAAATGATGGCGCTGGCCAACCCCGACGAAGAACGCGGCATTGACGTTTTTCACGATGTGTTCTGGCGCCATCTGCGGCACGCCGGCAAGAACGCGCTGCGCGCCATCGGCCGGGCCTGGACGGGCGGCTTGCTGGGGCCGGCGCCGGTATCTGGGCCCACTGCGGGCCACTATCGGCGGCTGGGGCGCTACGCATCGGGCTTCGCGCTGCTGGCTGACGCCACCTTGGCGCAGTTGGGCGGTGGGCTGAAGCGGCGTGAAATGATCTCGGCGCGCCTGGGCGACGTGCTGTCGCAACTCTACCTGCTGTCGGCGGTGCTCAAGCGCTGGGAAGACGAAGGCCGCAAGCACGACGACCTGCCGCTGGTGCATTGGTGCATGACGCAGGGTTACGCCAGCATCGAAAAAAGCCTGGATGAAGTGCTGCGCAATCTGCCGGGCCGGGTGCTGGCGTGGGGCCTGCGTGCCGCCATCCTGCCGCTGCGCCTGGCGCGTGGCCCGGATGACGCCTTGACGCGCGCCTGCGCCGAGCTCTTGTTGAAGCCGTCGCCCACGCATGCACGGCTGGCGGCAGACTTGCAGCGAGAACCCAGTAGCGGCACCGGGCCTTCGGCCGCCGTGCTGTTGGGCGGTGGCCGCGCGGGCAGCGACCCCTTGGCGGACCTGACCCGCGCGTTTGCGCTTGTCGAAGCCGTGCAACCCATCCGCGACCGCCTGCGCCAGTCGAACGTGCGCAATTGGCGCGAGGCGCACCAGCGTGGCGCCGTCACCGACGCGCAGGCCGCGCAGTTGGAAGCGGCCGAGGCCTTGGTGCTGAAGGTCTTGCAGGTGGATGATTTTGCGCCGGAAGCGCTGTCGCCGCAGGCGACACGCACTGCCGATGCGGCAGCCGGGGCGAACCCCGACCCCGAACCGGACGCTTAATCGTCCGCGTTCGGGTCCATGCCGGGGAACAGGATTTCCGTGAAGCCGAACTGCGAGAAATCCTGGATGCGCGACGGGTACAGGCGGCCGATCAGGTGGTCGCATTCATGCTGCACCACACGGGCGTGAAAGCCTTCGGCTTCGCGCTCGATCAACTGGCCGTAGTGGTCGCGGCCGCTATAGCGGATGTGGCGATAGCGCGGCACCAGCCCGCGCAGACCGGGCACCGACAGGCAGCCTTCCCAGCCGTCCTGCATCTCATCCGACAGCGGCGTGATGACCGGGTTGCACAAGATGGTCTGCGGCACCGGCGGGGCGTCCGGGTAGCGCTCGTTGCGCTCAAAGCCGAAGATCACCACTTGCAGGTCCACGCCGATCTGCGGCGCGGCCAGCCCCACGCCCTGCGCGGCCGCCATGGTTTCAAACATGTCGTCGATCAGGGCGTGCAGTTCGGGCGTGTCGAAGCGCTCCACCGGTGGGGCCACGCGCAAGAGGCGCGGGTCGCCCATTTTCAGGATGGGGTGGATCATGGCGGGCTTTCCTGCTTAGTCCTGACGGCCTTTCTTCTGGATGAATTCGATCTTGTAGCCGTCCGGGTCTTCCACGAACGCGATCACGGTCTTGCCGTGCTTCATCGGGCCGGCTTCGCGGGTGACCTTGCCGCCGCGTTCCTTGACCTTGTCACAGGCTTCGTAGGCGTTATCGACTTCCAGCGCGATGTGGCCGTAGCCGTTGCCCAGGTCGTACTTGTCGGTGTCCCAGTTGTGGGTCAGTTCAATGACGGCGCCTTCGGACTCGTCCTGATAGCCCACGAAGGCCAGCGTGAACTTGCCGTCCGGGTAGTCGTTGCGGCGCAGGACGCGCATGCCCAGCACGTTGGTGTAGAAATCGATGGACTTGTCGAGGTTGCCGACTCGCAGCATGGTGTGGAGCATACGCATGGAAATCTTCCTTGAAGCAATAACAGGTGGGGGAAAGAACCCGGGGGCGCCGGTGCTTTCCAGAATAAAGCGTCTTAGAACTGAGGCAGCGAAGCCGGGTCGTGACGCCGCAGGATGTTCTTGGCGTCTTCGAAGTCGGGCAGGATCTGGCCCACTTCACGCCAGAAGTCCTGGCTGTGGTTCATCTCGCGCAGATGGGCGAGTTCATGCGCGATGACGTAATCAATGATGCCGGGCGCGAAATGAATCAGGCGCCAATTCAGCATGATATTGCCGTCGCTGGTGCAGGAGCCCCAGCGCGTGGCCGCCGACGACAGCCGCCAGCGGCGGATCTTCAGGCCGCTGATCTGTAAAAAATGCGCCAGCCGCGCGCCAAACCAGGCGCCGGCGCGCTGCTGCAACCAGGCTTGCGCGGCATCACGGATGCGGCTTTGATCGGCCGCGGACGGCAGCGCCAGCAACAAGGTGTCGCCATCCTGCGGCGCGTCGGCATCGCCGGACAACCGGGATTGGCGGCTGTCGCCACCCACGCCGAGCACGATGCGTTTGCCCAGGTAGGGCAGTTCGCCACCAGCCTGCCAGCGCGTGTGGGCGATGGCCAGTTGCTGCTTGCGGGCATGCCATTCGCGCAGTTTGGTGAGGATCCAGCGGGCTTTCTCGCGCACCGCGTCGTCAATCTGTGTCAGCGTGACCCAACTGGGCGCCGTCACCCGCAGGCCGTCGTCGGTAATGACAAAACCAATGCTGCGCCGGCGCGAGCGCAGCAGCACGAAACCAATCGGCTGCTGTTCGGTGGGCACTTCACGCCAGCGCGCGCCGGGCGGCAGCGGATCCGGACAGGGCGTGGGCACGCGCGACGAGGCATTGGGCGACAGCGTCAGCAGCGGCTCGCCCTTGGGCGTGTCGGCCGTGGCGGCGTCGGGAAACAAGTTGGTGGGGGTGACGGGCTGCGGGGAGGGCTCGGGCCGCGCGGCAGGCGGCTTTGGCGTGGCGATCAGCGGCGACGCGTCGTGGAGCGCGATCAGTGGCGACGCACCTTGGGGCGCGTCGTGGTCTTGTCCGTCGAACAGGAGTTCGAGCTGATCAGTGCTAGGCATACCTTTCGGGGTTGAGACGCCGCATTTCCCCTTCGATCCAGTCCTGAACCTTCTGGTTCAGTTCGTCGGGGGAGAGTCCTTTGGATTCTATCGCGGGACCGATCGACAGGGTAACCATGCCGGGATATTTGACGAAAGCATTGCGCCGCCAGCATTCGCCGGCGTTATGCGCCACGGGAATGACGACCGCGCCGGTGCGCGACGCCAGCAGCGCCCCGCCCATCTTGAAGCGCGCCGTCTTGCCCGGCGCCACGCGCGTGCCTTCGGGAAACAGCAGCGGCCAGCGGCCTTCATCCATGCGCGTCTGGCCTTGCTTGACCACCTGGTCAAAGGCGTCACGGCCCTTGGAGCGGTCAATGGCAATCATGCGCAGCAGCGCCAGGCCCCAGCCGAAGAACGGCACCATGTGCAGTTCTTTCTTGTAGACAAAGCAGACTTCGCGCGGCATGTGCGCCGGAAAGAACAGGGTTTCCCAGGCCGATTGGTGCTTGGACAGGATCACGGCCGGGCCGTCGGGCAGGTTTTCCCAGCCCTTGACCTGCCAGCGGATACCGCAGAACACCTTGGCGCCCCAGATGGCCAGGCGCGGCCAGCCCACCGTCAGCTTGTAGCGCCAGTGCAGCGGCAGCGGCGCCCACAGAATGCAGAGGAAAGCGTAGGGGATGACCGTGATGGCCAGGAACAGAAAATACAGCAGCGAACGTAGCCGGGCCATTGAATCAATTGTCCTGAAGCAGAATGTCGACCACCGCCGACAGGTCTTCGCACACGCGGGTGTTCTCGGGCAGGCCGCCCTTGGCCAGCGTCTTCTTGCCATTGCCGGTCTGCACCAGCCACGGCGCGCAACCCACCGCGGACGATGCTTGCAGATCACGCAGCGAATCGCCCACCGCCGGCACGCCGGCCAGGTTGATGTCGTAGCGGTGCCCGATCTGTTCAAACAGCCCGGGACGCGGCTTGCGGCAGGTGCAGTTGTCATCCGGCCCGTGCGGGCACAGGAACACCGCGTCGATCGCGCCACCCACGGCGGCCAGTTCGCGCCGCATCTTGGTGTGGATGGCGGTCAGCGTGTCCATGTCGAACAGGCCGCGCGCCAGGCCCGACTGGTTGCTGGCCACCACCACCTTCCAGTCGGCCTGCGTCAGCCGGGCAATGGCTTGCAGGCTGCCGGGCAGAGCGATCCATTCGTCGGGATTCTTGACGAACGCATCGCTGTCCTGATTGATGACGCCGTCGCGGTCTAGGATGATGAGTTTCACTGTGCCAGCCTGGAAATGTCGGCCACCTGGTTCATCAGGCCATGCAACTGGCTCAACAACGCCAGCCGGTTGGCGCGCACGGCCGGGTCTTCGGCCATGACCATGACGTCGGCAAAAAAGGCGTCCACCGGTTCGCGGGCTTGCGCCAGCGTGGACAGGCTGCCGGCAAAGTCGCCCGCGGCCAACTGCGCTTCGGCTTGCGGACGCAGCTTGGCGACGGTGGCGGCCAGGGCCTTTTCAGCGGGTTCGACCAGCGCGGCCTCGTTCACCGCGCCGATCTCGCCTTCGGCCTTCTTCAGCAGGTTGCCGATGCGCTTGTTGGCGGCGGCCAGGCTGGCGGCTTCGGGCAGTTGCGCGAAGGCGGCGGCGGCGCGCACGCGCTCGGCCACCTGATGCAGCGGCGGCGTCAGCGCAATCACGGCTTCCACCGCATTGCGGTCGAAATCGTTGATGAGCTGGTTGCGGTAGCGCTCGTAGATGAAGGTGCGGACTTCAGCCAGTGTGTCGGCCGGGATCTTGCCGGCGGGGAACGTGCCCGCAGCCAGTTCCAGCAGGCCATTGAGCGACAGCGGGCCGTCCTGGCTGACCTTCAGCCAGCCACCGGCCGCCAATTGTTCAAACGCGCTGATCAGGCCAAGCGCCGCACGGCGCAGGCCGAAGGGGTCGCGCTCGCCCGTGGGCGCCAGGCCGATGGCCCAGATGCCGACCAGCGTTTCCACGCGCTCGGCGATGAACAGCGTGGCGGCGGTCAGGGTGTCTTGCGTGACGGGGGCGTCGTAGCGGTTGCGGTATTGCGTGCGCAGCGCTTCGACGACGCTGGCGGGCTCGCCGTCGCCCGCTGCGTAGTAGGCGCCCATGATGCCTTGCAGCTCGGGGAATTCGCCCACCATGTTCGAACCCAGGTCGGCCTTGGCCAGCATGGCGGCGCGATCGGCGGCGCTAACGTCGCCGCCCAGTTGCTCGGCCACGCCACGCGCGATGGCGCGCACGCGCTCGACACGCTCAAGCTGGGTGCCCAGCTTGTTGTGATAAACGATGGAACCCAGTTGTTCCACGCGCGAGGCCAGCGGCGTCTTGCGGTCGGTTTCGAAGAAGAATTGGGCATCGGCCAGGCGCGGGCGCACTACGCGCTGGTTGCCTTCGACGATGTTCACCGGCTTGTCCGTGTGCATATTGCTCACGATCAGGAAACGGTGCGTCAGGCGGCCGGTGGCCGGGTCGAACAGCGGGAAATACTTCTGGTTCAAGCGCATGGTCAGGATCAGGCATTCCTGCGGCACTTGCAGGAACTGCTCTTCAAACTGACCCACATAGACGGTGGGGTGTTCGACCAACGCCGTCACTTCGTCCAGCAGCGCGGCCACTTCCGGGTCGTCGCCCAGCGTGGCGGACAGGCGGCCGGCGTGGTCCAGCAACTGGCGCTGGATGTCGTCGCGGCGGCCTTCGAAGGACGCCACGACGCGGCCCTTTTCAGCCAGCGTGGCGGCGTAGGAATCGGCGTCGGCAAACGATACCGGGCCGGCGCACATGAAGCGGTGGCCCAGCGTGTCGCGGCCGGCCTGCATGCCCAGCGCGGATACCGGCACCACGTCGGCCCCGAACAGCGCAACCAGGCCGTGCGCCGGGCGCACGAACTTGACGGTGGTGACGCCGTCGGCCAATTGGTAACGCATCACCTTGGGGATCGGCAGGCTGTTCAACGCCGTGTCGATGCCTTCCTGCAAGCCAACGGCCAGTGACGAGCCCGGGGCGGTGCCGCGAGCCACCAGGTAGTCCTGCTTGCCGTCGGATTCGCGGTCCAGCGTGGCCAGGTCGATATTTTCCAGGCCCTTGGCGGCCAGCTTCTTTTGCAGCGCCGGGGTAGCCTTGCCGTCTTCGGTCAGGCCGATCTTGGCGGGCATCAGCTTTTCGGCATAGGGCTGGTCGGGCGCCTGCGCCAGCACGGCGGACAGGTGCACGGCCAGGCGGCGCGGCGTGGAATACGCGGTGACCGCGCAGCCTTCGGCCAAGAGGCCGTGGCGCTCCAGCGTGGCGCGCACGCCTTCGGCAAAGGCCTGGCCCAGCTTTTGCAGGGCTTTGGGTGGGAGTTCTTCGGTCAGCAGTTCGACCAGCAGGGGGCGGATGTTCGTCGTCATTTATGCAGCCTCCCCGGCGGCCTGATTGCGGCGCAGCATGGGAAAGCCCAGTCGTTCGCGGGAATCGAAATAAGCCTGCGCGACGGCGCGCGACAGGTTGCGGATGCGGCCGATGTAGGCGGCGCGCTCGGTCACGCTGATGGCGCCACGCGCGTCCAGCATGTTGAAGGTGTGCGCGGCTTTCAGCGCGGCCTCGTAGGCCGGCAGCGCCAGCGGCACCTCCATCAGGCGCTTGGCTTCGGCTTCGTAGTCGTTGAAGTGCGCAAACAGCATGTCGGCCGACGAGTGCTCGAAGTTGTAGGTCGATTGCTCGACCTCGTTCTGATGGAACACGTCGCGGTACAGCACGCGGTTGCCGTTGGCGCCCTCGGTCCAGACCAGGTCGTACACGCTTTGCACGTCTTGCAGGTACATGGCCAGGCGTTCCAGGCCGTAGGTGATTTCACCCGTGGTCGGCGTGCAATCCAGGCCGCCCACTTGCTGGAAGTAGGTGAACTGGGTGACTTCCATGCCATTCAGCCAGACCTCCCAGCCCAGGCCCCAGGCGCCCAGCGTGGGGTTTTCCCAGTCGTCCTCGACAAAGCGGATGTCGTGCTGGGTGGGGTCGATGCCCAACGCCTTCAGCGAACCGATGTACAGGTCCAGGATGTCGGGCGGCGCGGGCTTGAGCACCACCTGGTACTGGTAATAGTGCTGCAGGCGGTTGGGGTTTTCGCCGTAGCGGCCATCCTTGGGGCGACGCGACGGCTGCACGTAGGCGGCGCGCCACGGCTCCGGGCCGATCGCGCGCAGGAACGTGGCCGTGTGCGAGGTGCCGGCGCCGACTTCCATGTCGTAGGGTTGCAGCAGGGCGCAACCCTGCTTGTCCCAGTATTCCTGGAGCGTAAGGATGATTTGCTGAAAGGTGAGCATAGGATTCTTGGAATTCGACTCGCCAGGCAGGCCTGCCGTGGGCGTGGGAAACCGGGCATTTTAACTGGCCCGGGGCCGTCCTGTTTGGCGGGCGCGGTCGGGCGGTTACATCTATGCCCGGATGGCATCCCCCGGCCGGGCCGAGTGTGCCCCTGGCGGACGCTCGGGAAGCCGCCCGGCTGCGCCTGAAAACCAATGGTCGTATGATTCCGGGTTACGTCCCAAGTCTTATATAAAACCCGGAACCCGATTCCGAGAAATCCCGGAAGGAGCAGTCCTATGTCAGACCTGATCACGGTGGAAGTCACCGACGGCATCCAGATCATCACGATCAACCGCCCCGAAGCCAAGAACGCCATCAACCTGGAAACCGCCCAGGCCATGGCCGCCGCGCTGGACCAGTTGGACAGCCGCGACGACATCCGCATCGGCATCCTGACGGGTGGCGGCGGCACGTTCTCGTCGGGCATGGACTTGAAGGCATTCGCCAAATCCGGGCAGCGCCCCTATGTTGAAGGCCGTGGTTTCGCCGGCCTGAACGAGCGCCCGCCCAAGAAGCCGCTGATCGCCGCCGTGGAAGGCTACGCGCTGGCTGGCGGCTGCGAAATGGCCTTGGCTTCCGACCTGATCGTGGCCGCCAACAACGCCAAGTTCGGTCTGCCCGAAGTCAAGCGCGGCCTGGTGGCCGGCGCCGGCGGCATGCTGCGCCTGCCGCGCCGCCTGCCGTACCACATCGCCATGGAAGTGATCCTGACGGGCGAAATGCTGACCGCCGAACGCGCGCATTCGTTTGGCCTGGTCAACCGCCTGACCGAGCCGGGCGGCGCATTGGCCGGCGCGCTGGAACTGGCGCGCGCCATCGTCGAAAACGGCCCGCTGGCCGTGCAGACCGCCAAGAGCATCGTGTCGCAGGCCGTTGATTGGGAACAGGAAGGCATGTTCGACCGCCAACGCCCGCTGATCGCCCATGTTTTTTCGTCGGCCGACGCGAAGGAAGGTGCGACCGCTTTCGCAGAAAAGCGCAAGCCCGTTTGGAAAGGCCAATAAGCCTTATTTTTCCTCGCGGCCAGCGTTGGCTGGCCGCGTTTTCATGTTTTCCATCTAGACCCGCAAATCGCCATGTCCGTCATCATTAAAGAAGAAGACTTCATCCAGTCGATAGCCGATGGCATTCAGTTCATCAGCTACTACCACCCCGTCGACTACATCCGCCATCTGGCGCGCGCCTATGAGCGCGAGGAAAGCCCCGCCGCGCGTGACGCGATGGCGCAGATCCTGACCAATTCCCGCATGTGCGCCGAAGGCAAGCGTCCGCTGTGCCAGGACACCGGCATCGTCAACGTCTTCCTGAAGATCGGCATGAGCGTGCGCTTTGACACCAAGCGCACCCTGCAAGAGCTCTGTGACGAAGGCGTGCGCCGTGGCTATCTGAATCCCGACAACCCGCTGCGTGCTTCCGTGCTGGACGACCCGCTGTTCGCGCGCAAGAACACGCGCGACAACACGCCCTGTATCCTGCACGTCGAGCTTGTCCAAGGTGACAAGGTCGACGTGCAAATCGCTTCCAAGGGCGGCGGTTCGGAAAACAAATCCAAGTTCGCCATGCTGAACCCCAGCGATTCGCTGGTGGACTGGGTGCTGAAGACCGTGCCGACCATGGGCGCCGGCTGGTGCCCCCCGGGCATGCTCGGCATCGGCGTCGGCGGCACCGCTGAAAAAGCCATGCTGATGGCCAAGCAGTCGTTGATGGAAGACATCGACATGTACGAACTGCTGGCCCGTGGCCCGCAGAACAAGCTGGAAGAGCTGCGGATCGAGCTCTACGAAAAGGTCAACGCGCTGGGTATCGGCGCGCAAGGCCTGGGCGGCCTGACGACTGTGCTGGACGTCAAGATCAGCACCTTCCCGACGCACGCCGCGTCCAAGCCGGTTGCGATGATTCCGAACTGCGCCGCCACGCGCCACGCGCACTTTGAACTGGATGGCTCGGGCCCCGCGCGCCTGGATCCGCCGTCGCTGTCGGAATGGCCGGAAGTGCATTGGGCACCGGACTACAACAAGTCCAAGCAGGTGGACCTGAACACGCTGACCAAGGAAGAAGTGGCCAGCTGGAAGCCGGGCCAGACCCTGCTGCTGTCCGGCAAGATGCTGACCGGCCGCGACGCCGCGCACAAGCGCATCCAGGACATGCTGGCCAAGGGCGAGCCGCTGCCCGTGGACTTCACCAACCGCGTGATCTATTACGTGGGCCCGGTGGATCCGGTGGGCGACGAAGTGGTCGGCCCCGCCGGCCCCACCACCGCCACGCGCATGGACAAGTTCACCGACATGATGCTGGAGAAGACCGGCCTGATCTCGATGATCGGCAAGTCCGAACGCGGCCCGGTCGCGATTGAAGCCATCAAGAAGCACGGTTCGGCGTATCTGATGGCCGTGGGCGGCGCGGCGTACCTGGTGTCCAAGGCCATTCGCGGCGCCAAGGTGCTGGGCTTTGCCGACCTGGGCATGGAAGCCATCTACGAATTCGACGTGAAGGACATGCCGGTGACCGTGGCGGTAGACGCCAAGGGCACCTCGGTCCACACGACGGGTCCGAAGGAATGGCAAGCCAAGATCGGGAAGATTCCGGTCGCGGTTGCTTGATGGGTTTCGCGCGGTCGGCGGTGGGGTTCTTACCCCGGGCCTGCCGCGCTACACCCATCCTACGTGCCTCTTTTTTGTGGCGATGGATGTGCGGACCCATCCTGCGTGCCTCTTTTTTTCGGCGATGGATGTGCGGACCGATCCTACGTGCGTCTTTTTCTCGGCGGTGGAATGTGCGGACACATCGTAGGATGGGTGAAGCGCGCGCGGATGCGGACAAGAACCCTGATGTTTATCGCGCGTAACCCATCATGCAACGGCGGTGCTGTGGCTGAATTGGTTAAGGATTCCGGCGCTGCTTGATGGGTTTCGCGCGATCGGCGTTGGGGTTCTTGCATTTGGCCTGCCGCGCTGCACCCATCCTACGTGCCATCTGTCGGTTTTATTAATTCGGCGATGGCGGCGGGGGATTTTTTCAATACCTCGCGCAACACCTCTTCCGTATGTTCGCCCAATAGCGGCGGGGCGCGGCGGTAGACCACCGGCGAATCCGAAAATCTTAATGGGCTGGCGGTGACGGGTGCCGTGCCGCCCAAGGGATGCGGCAAATCGCGGCGCAACTGCCTGGCTTGGGCTTGTGGATGCGCGAAAGCCTGCGCGATGTTGTTGATCGGGCCGCAAGGCACCCCCACCGCCTCCAACTTTGCAATCCAATCATCGCGGCGGCCTGCCTGCATGATCGCCGTCAGGATCCCGATCAATTCCTCGCGGTTCGTGACGCGCAAGCGGTTGGTGGCAAAGCGCGGATCATCACCCAGCTCCGGCACACCAATGGCGCGGCAATACGCCCGGTACTGCGATTCGTTGCCCGTAGCCACGATCAGATGGCCGTCGCTGGCCGCGAATACCTGATAAGGCACCACGTTCTGATGCGCGTTGCCCGCGCGCGTGGGCGCCACGCCGGAATTGAAGTAGTTGGAATTCTGATTCGCCAGCAACGCCACATGGCTATCCAGCAGGGCGATGTCCAGATGCTGCCCCAAGCCGCTACGATGCCGTTCCTGCAACGCCGCCAGAATCGCGACCGTAGCGTACATGCCCGTGACGATATCCGTCACCGCCACGCCCGCCTTCTGCGGGCCGCCGCCGGGCAGGTCATCACGTTCACCCGTAATGCTCATCAGCCCGCCCATGCCCTGGATCATGAAGTCATACCCAGGGCGCTGCGCAAAGGGCCCGTCTTGCCCGAAGCCGGTCACCGAGCAATAGATCAAACGCGGGTTGATGGCTTTCAGGCTGTCGTAGTCCAGCCCATATTTCTTCAGCCCACCCACCTTGAAGTTCTCGACCAGGATGTCGCTGACGGCCGCCAGCTCGCGGATCAGCGCCGCGCCCGCGGGCGTGGCCATGTCCGCTTCCACCGAACGCTTGTTGCGGTTCGTGCTCAGGTAGTAGGCGGATTCACTCGTATCCTGGCCGTTCGCATCTTTCAAATACGGCGGCCCCCAGGCGCGTGTGTCGTCGCCTACACCCGGGCGTTCGATCTTGATGACGTCGGCGCCCAAATCGGCCAGGTTCTGCGTACACCAGGGGCCGGCCAGGATGCGCGACAAGTCCAATACACGGATGCCGTCCAGCGCGGGCGGCCGCGTCATGACTGCACCGTCGCGGTTCCGTGGCTCATGACCACAACATCGCGTTCGCGCGAGCGTGCCAGGAACTGGATCTGCCCGTCCGGCTGTCGCCAGATATCGCATTGCAGCGTTTCGCCGGGGTACACCGGCGCCGAGAAGCGCGTGTTCAGACTGGTCAGCCGCGAGGCGTCGTAGTCGCAGCAACTTTTCACGATGGCGTGCGCGGCCACGCCGTATGAGCACAGCCCGTGCAGGATGGGGCGCGGATACCCCGCCTGGCGCGCCACCTCGGGGTCCACATGCAACGGATTGGGATCGGCGTTCAGCCGATACAACAGCGCCGCATTAGGCGCGACGCGCAATTCGCAGCGCAGGTCCGGCTCGCTATCCGGCGTAGGGGGCAGCGGTTCGGGGCTGGCATCGCCCTGGCCGAAGCCGCCGTCGCCCCGGCAAAACGTGCTTTGCCGCAAGGTGGCCAGGCAGGCGCCGTCTTCGCCATGCAGCGTGCGTTCATTGATGACGATGGCGCCTTTGTCCGCACCCTTGTCGATTACATGCGTGTTGCGCGTGCGGCTCACGACCATGCCCGACGCCGGCAAGGGCGCGTGCACCGTGAGCCGCTGCTCGCCATGCACCACTTTCACCCAGTCGATGCCGGTGCGCGGGTCGCGCACCCAGAAGCCGGGGTAGGCCAGCACCACGCCCATCGTGGGAAACGCCTGCAAGCCCTCTTCGTACACGTAGCGCAACTGGCGGGTGTCCTCGGGGTCTTGCCCCAGCCCGATGCCCAGCGCGTACAGCATGGTGTCTTTCTGGTCGTAGCGCTGACGGACCTCGTCAAAGCGCCAGTCTTTCACGGTGGCGTAATCCAGCGGCATGGCGGTCTCAGATAGGGTCCCAGTCGATCACGTCGGGCGAACGCTCCAACGCGTAGAAGTGCTTGCGCATCGCCGGCACGGCAATGTCGGCAATGCGTTCGGGCGTCCAGCCTTCGCTGTGATGCACCGTGCGCAGCGGACGCGGCTGGCTGATCAGCATGATTTCGTTGGCGCGCACCGCGAAGATCTGCGCGGTGACTTCGCTGGCCGCGTCGCTGGCCAGGAACACGGCCATCGGTGCGACCTTGCCCGCTTCCATCTTCTTCAACTTTTCGACGCGTGCTTTCTCTTCGTCGGTTTCCGCCGGAATGGAACTCGTCATGCGGCTCCAGGCGAACGGCGCGATGCAATTCGAGCGCACGTTGTAGCGCGCCATGTCCAGCGCGATGGACTTGGACAGCGCCACGATGCCCAGCTTTGCGGCGGCGTAATTGGCCTGGCCGAAGTTGCCGATCAGGCCCGAGGTGGACGTCATGTGCACGAAGGCGCCCGATTCCTGCTCGCGGAAGTACGGCGCCGCCGCGCGGCTCATGAAGAACGACCCGTTCAGGTGCACGTCGATCACCTGGCGCCATTCCTCTTCGCTCATCTTGTGGAAAACGCGGTCGCGCAGATTGCCCGCGTTGTTGATGACGGCGTCGATGCGCCCGAAGGCGTCGATGGCCGTCTGCACGACGCGGCTGGCGCTGTCGTACGCGGCCACGCTGTCCGTGTTGGCGACGGCCTGCCCTCCTGCTGCCGTGATTTCGCGCACGACCTCTTGCGCCGGGCCTTGCGCGCCGCCTTCGCCCGTGAGCGACACGCCGATGTCGTTCACCACCACCTTGGCGCCCGCTTCGGCCATCGCCAGCGCAATGCTGCGCCCGATGCCGCCGCCCGCGCCGGTGACGACCACTACCTTTCCGGAAACGATGCCGCTCATTGACTCTGACTCCTTTGCTGCGGCGCACGCGCCGTCGTTGGAAAACAGTTCCGCATCAACCGGTCTGGTTCATGGGAATGCCCCATGGTAGATTCGTGACGGCATTCGAAGAATTCAAAATTAGAAATGCCCCCCTTCTGCGTGGTGGAACATGAGACATGATCTGACCGACCTGCGTTTGTTTTTGAACGTGGGCGAAACCCTTAACCTGACCCGGGCGGCGGAACGCACGTTCCTGTCCTTGCCGGCGGCAAGCGCCCGGGTCAAGCACATGGAAGAAGCCTTCAAGGCGCGCCTGTTGGTGCGGCTGGCCACGGGCGTGGCGCTGACGCCGGCGGGCGAAGTGCTGCTCAAGCACGCCAACGCCGTCTTCCGTCAACTGGAATGCCTGAACGCTGATCTTCAGCCCTACGCCAGCGGCCTGAAAGGGCGCTTGCGCTTGCTCGCCAACACCACGGCCACGAATTCCTTCCTGGCCGACGCCTTGTCCACCTTCCTGGCGGAAAACCCTGACGTGGATGTCGAGCTGGAAGAAAAAATTTCTGGCGACATTGTCATTGCCATTCGCGCGGGCGCGGGCGACCTGGGCCTGGTGGCCGGCAATATCGACGTGGAAGGCTTGGACGTCACGCCGCTGTTTCGCGACGAACTCACGGTGGTGACGGCGCTGGACCACCCGCTGGCCGCCTCCAAGTCCGCGCACTTCGTGGACCTGGTCGATGCCTATCAGTTCGTGGGCATCCACCCGGACAGCGCCATCCAGACCTTTCTGGAAGATATTGCCAGCGGCCTGGGCAAGCGCATCTGCCAGCGCGTGCACGTGGGCAGCTTTGAAGCAGTGTGCCGCATGGTGGAAGCGGGCGCGGGCATTGCGGTGGTGCCACGCGCCTGCGCCGCGCGCTACAGCCGGCCCGACGCGCTGCACGTGCTGAAGCTGGAAGACCCCTGGGCGCTGCGCGACCGCCTGCTATGCCGGCAGCGCGGCCGGGATCTGCCCAGCTTCGCCGAATGCTTCATCGAACACGTGCAACGCGCCGCGCGCGGGCAGTAAGCGCACGGGGTTCGATTCGACTTGCTTGTGGTCCCACTTGCCTGTCGTCCCTTTGGCCTGCGCCGGATGTCGTATCCGCGCCAGGCCCTAGGGAAAATCCTGTCCGCTCACCGAACATTCAGGTCGTGCGAAAGAGGGGCTTTTGAAAATGTGTAGCGGCGAATCCGGGCGCTCGGCAAATAATAAAAAAGCGCAACAACAGCGCGCATAAAAAACGGCGGGCGGCAGCACCAAAGCTTGACCGTGCATAACACCAAGACCTGGAGACTGCAGTGATTGATCCTCAACGCCGCCGCGTCATCGCGGGGCTGGGCGCCGCATGCGCCTCAGCCGTACTGCCCACCTTGTTGCCTTCCGTTGCCCGCGCCGCCACCTGGCCCGGCCATGCCGTGACCTTCATCGTGCCGTTCCCAGCCGGCGGCCCGGTGGATACCACCGCCCGCTTCACCACGCAGCCCCTGGGCCAGATGTGGTCCGTGCCCACCGTGGTGGACAACAAGTCGGGCGCGGGTGGCATCGTCGGCGCGCAGTACGCCGCCAAGTCGGCGCCGGACGGCTACAACTTCTTCTTCGCCTCGATCCACCACGCGGTGCTGCCCAGCCTGCGCAACAACCTCACCTACGACATCACCACCGACTTCGTGCCGGTGGGCATGGCGGCCGTGTTTCCCATCGTGCTGGTGGTGAATGCGTCGGTGCCGGTGAACACGGTGAGCGAACTGATCGCCTATGCCAAACAACATCCCGGCAAGCTCTCGTTCGGCTCATCGGGCACGGGCGGTGGCACGCATCTGGCCGGGGAGTTGTTCAACGCCATGGCCGGCACCCGCATCCAGCACGTGCCCTATCAGGGCAGCGCGCCCGCCATGCAGGACTTGCTGGGCGGACAGGTGCAGGTGATGTTCGCGGACGGCCCGTCCGCCGTGCCGCATTTGAGCGGCGGCAAGGTGCGCGCGCTGGGCGTGGGCAACCCCACGCGGTCCAGCATGCTGCCCAACGTGCCCACCATCGCCGAGTCGGGCCTGCCCGGCTACGAGGCCTATTCGTGGAGCGGCGTGATGGCGCCCAAGGGCACGCCGCCCGACATCGTCAAGCGCATGAACGCCGACATGGTGAGGGTGCTGTCGGACCCAGGCACGGCCAAGGGCATGATCGCGGCGGGCGCCGAACCCAAGCCCGGCACGCCCGAGCAGTTTGGCGAATTCGTGCGCAATGAAATCGTGAAGTGGCGCGACCTGATCAAGACGGCGAACATCAAGCTGGAATAGGGATCCTTGGAATAAGCCGCCGTGATATAGCGCATCGATAATGCGGGCCACATTCTGGCGTACTTCGGATTGTGGTCCCGCATTTCAGATTTGTTCTATATCTGTTTGCTGTGGGGTCGGCTAGGCTCCTGGCAGGAAATCCTTACGGACTCTGCCATGCCCTCCCAGTCGACTTTCCGTTTCACCTTTCAGCCGGTGAATGCACACGCGATCGGCGTTACGTACGACGTCATCGAGTTCACGCTGGACGAAGCGCTGTCGGAGACGTATCGCTTGACGCTGTGGCTGTCCAGCACGGAATCCGATGTGGATTTCGGCGCCATGCTGGACGACGCGGCCTTGTTCACGATCTGGCATGGCAAACACGCAGCGCGTTACGTACACGGCATCGTCACTGAATTTGAACAAGCCGGCACCGGCTTTCGCCGCACCCACTATCGGGTCGTCGTAGAACCGTCTTTGGCGCGCGC
Organism: Achromobacter sp. JD-1; assembly: GCF_038594925.1. NCBI lineage: Bacteria > Pseudomonadati > Pseudomonadota > Betaproteobacteria > Burkholderiales > Alcaligenaceae > Achromobacter > Achromobacter sp. JD-1. The sequence goes on from NZ_JBCGCS010000001.1 coordinate 69,199, forward strand.
CGCCCTGTGTTCCGATTGGCGCATCTACCAGCATCTGTCCGTGCCGGAGATCATGGCCGACGTGATCAAGCGCCAGGGCATCACCGACTACGAACAAATCAGCACCTACGAACACCTGCCGCGCGAGTATTGCGTGCAGGCAGGCGACACAGACTTAGCATTTCTGGACAGGCTTGCCGCCGAGGAAGGCTATTTCTATTACTACGCGCATTCCGACGTTGGGCATCGTCTGACACACGGCGACCGCATCACCCTCAACGACGACATCCCGGGTGGCCCGGTCATCTACCACCCCGCGTCCGGCGGCGACCCGCCCGCGCCCGGCTTGCAGCGTTTCAGCTATGCCGAGCGCGTGCGCACCGCCATCCAGACACAACGCGACTACACCTATACGCACCCCCGGTACGAGCAGGAACACAGCGCTGTCGCCGCGGATCAGGCCCATCAAGACATGCGCTACGAGCGCTATGACTACCCCGGGCGCTACAAACGTGATGAGGCGGGCAAGCTCTTTACCCGAACCCGCCTGATGGGACGGCGTAACGACGCTTGCACCGCGTCAGTCGAAGGCGACGACCCGCGCCTTGTTCCCGGCCTGGCCTTTTTGTTGCAGGGCCACGCGCGCGACGAGTGGAACCGAAAGTGGCGCCCGGTACGTATGCGTCACCATGGCGTGCAATACGTCAGCCTGGAGCAGGACTGCGCGGATGCCCAGCCAGGCACGCACTACGGCTACACGGCTGAACTCGTGCCTGATCAAACGGACTGGAAGCCGCTACCCCGCGGCAAGCCGTGCATCGATGGCCCACAAACGGCCACCGTTGTCGGCCCGCCCAACGAAGAAATCTTTTGCGATGCCCATGGCAGGATCAAAGTGCAATTTCCGTGGGACCGCCTGGGCCGCAACAACGAACACAGCTCGTGCTGGATACGCGTGGCGCAGGATTGGGCGGGCGCGCAGTGGGGGCATATTGCGGTCCCGCGTATCGGTCAAGAGGTCATCGTGAATTTTTTGAACGGTGATTGCGACCAGCCAATTGCCATGGGGCGGCTCTTCCGCGAAACCAACCTGCCGCCTTACGCGCTGCCTCGGCACAACACGCTTGCCACCATCAAATCCAAAGAGCACAAAGGGCACCGCGCGAACGAACTGCGGCTGGACGACACCTCGGCGCAGATCAGCGCGGCGCTGATGAGCGACCATGACGCATCCCAACTGCATCTGGGTTATCTGACGCAGCCCAGGCCCGAAGGCGGGGCACCCCGTGGTGAAGGGTTTGAGCTGCGTACCGACGGGCAGGGCGCGGTGCGCGCGGCAAAGGGGATATTGCTGACCACGGGCGGACAAGCCCACGCCAAGGGTGGGCAGCTATCCCGCAACGAGCTGGTGCGGGGCCTTGAAAGCGCGCTGGCGCTGGCCAGCAACCTGGGCGAATACGCGGCGGGCCACGAAGCGCTGGCGCATGACGCAACACGCCAGCAGCGGCTGACGGACAATGTGCGGAATCTTGGGCATGGCGCCAACGACGAAGCCGGAGCCAGCAACGGCGGCCAACCCGTTATTGCGTTGAGCAGCCCGGCGGGCATTGCCGTGGGCTCGCCCGCATCAATCACCGTGGCGGCGGGCGGCAACGCGGACACCGTTGCGCAGAAGAACCTGCACCTGACGGCGGGGCAAACCGTCGTCATGAATGCGGGGCAGGGAATCAGCTTCTTCACACAAGGCGGCGATATGCGGCATATCGCCCACCAAGGCCAGATGCTGTTGCAGGCGCAACATGGCAACGTCCGCGTGCAGGCTGAAAAAAGCGTTGAAATTTCCTCGGCCGACGCGCATGTCCTGGCGGTTGCCGACAAGCACATCACGCTGTTGTGCGGCGGGGCCTACATCAAGATGCAGGATGGCGCGATTGAGTTCGGCTGCCCCGGCACGTTCACGGTCAAGGCGGCCAGCCATCAGATGTTGGGGGCGGCCAGTTTGGCGGCGGAACTTCCTAAATTCGACCTTGGCCAGACCCAACGAAAATTCATCGTGACCCTGCCGGACGGCGTGCGCCCGGTGGCCCACCGCCGCTACACGATCACATTGAACAATGGCGAAACCGTCCAGGGCGTTACCGACGCGGAAGGCACAACGCAGTTGATGGAAAGCCATGCGATGCACATCGCAAAGCTGACTGTGCACGACGCCGATTGACGCGTTCTGGCGTCGGGTCGCGATGCGTGTGACGTGGCTCTTGGCGGGCCAATTCACTTCGACCAAGGAGCTTCCATGGAAACACGTTCCGTCCCATTGACGGGCCAGTCCGAGGCGCTGCTCTTGCCCGGCGCGCGCCCTGCGATCGTGCGGGTGCAGCAGGCCAAGCCCTGCGTGGTGATTCTGATTCACGGGGTGAATGATCTGGCCGGCGTGTATGACGACCTGGAAACCGGCATCTGCGTGGGCTTGAATGAGCGCTTGGATCATTTGAAGACCGCGGACGGCAGTAGAAGCTGCGCCGCGCTGAATCCCGCCAGATACCGATTGCCCGCCGAGGATCAGGGCGCGGCGCCTAACCCCGACGCCGTCTACTATCGCCGCCGAGCATCCGCCGGCAAGTTCGGCGGCGCGTCGCGCAGTGTCGTCATCCCGTTCTATTGGGGCTTTCGCGAAGAAGAACAATACATCGACAAGAAGACCGAGCACGGAGAATGGCTGGACCGCTACCACAACAGGCTCGACAAAGACGGCATCAAGCAGGGTGGGATGTTCGCCAACGCCACGACTTCCATTCCGGATATGTGGGGTGAGGGCTTCTCCGGCAAGCTGATGGGCCTGCTGCCGATCAACCCCTTATTTGGGTCGCCCGACCACCCACTGGTCATGGCGCCCAGCCGCAAATACATGCTGCTGGCGGCCAAGCGCCTGGCCATGTTGGTGAACATGATTCGCGCCTACCGCCATCCGGACGGCAAGACCACCGGCGAGAACGACACGATCAATGTGGTTGGGCACAGCCAGGGCACGCTGATCACCCTGCTGGCCAACGCCTTGCTCAAGGACGAAGGCAAGCGGCCCGTGGATGCGGTCATCATGATGAACCCGCCATACAGTCTGCTGGAATCCCGCTTCGAGCGCATGGAGATGTCCGAGGCGCAGCAGACCACCAAGGCGCGCGTGACAACGCTTGCGAACATCGTCGGTTTCATCGGCGCCAATCCCAACCCGGTGCCCACCTTTGCCCAGATGGCCGACCCATCAAGCCCCGCCTGCATCGGTGGCTTGCGTTGGAATGGTTTGCAATGCCAGACCACGCTGGATGGCAAAGACGTTGCCTTTTCCGAGCGCGACAATCGCGGCCGCGTGTTTCTCTACTTCACGCCCGAGGACAAAACCGTCGGCATGCGCAACGTGCAGGGTATCGGCTGGCAAGGCGTTGCCGACACCTTGACTTACCAAGCCATGCCCGTGCGCAAGCCTCGGACGATGGTGGATCTTGTGCCCACGCTGGCGGGCAACATGGCGAAGCAGTGGGTAGGCGATATCCATGGTCCTGGCTTGTCCGCACTGGGAAGCCATTTTCATCAACGGGTATTCACGATGCGAACGCGCGATGGCGAGGGCCAAGCCATTGGTCTGCCACCTACTCAGGACTACGTCTTGCGCCATCAACATGAAAGCACCTGGGAGGGTTCGGGCATGGGCTTGCCGCAGCGATGGGCGGCCAGCGCTGACTTCGCGCCCGACCAGTCGGTGCCCATCAACGCGCCATCCCTGCCGCTGCCATTCCTGGCGGACTTCAGCTCGGGCGGCGTGGTGATGGCCGAGCAGGCATCGGCGGGTATTGCACCGGTAAACGCGCCGGATGATCCGATTGATGCATCGATTGCCATCACGAACAAGGGAATACGCGTGGCGGGCACCCGCGCGGTGACCTTGCCGCAAAGCGCTGGGCCGGTTCCGCAAACCTATAGCTCCCGCAGTGGAGGCATGGCGTATGCTCCATTGCTTGAAGCAGAACTCACGGGTTTGAACGACCCGTTGCGTAACCCGTACAGAGCGCCGGAGAACAACGAATGGGCGGCGGACTGGCACCGGATCACCCAGGTCGACCACGTGGGCGGACGTCGCTTTAACGTGACGTATCAGGAAAGCCCGAACGAAGCGCGTCGGCGAAGAATGAACGCGGGGGTGGACGAGCAAAGCCCGATTTCCTTTCATTCCTCCATCCCCGCGAATGCCATGCATAGCCAGCGGGCGATGGCGTATGACCTGGCGATAGGGCAGGCACGCAGTATTGATGATGCGCCGTTCTATGCGTATCTGTGCCGGGTGGCGGATTGGAGGATGGCTTGGGTGGAAGACTACCGAACCCCGCACTCTGACGGGATAGAGGAACGGGATAAGCCAGATGCGCTGACGCTCGCCTATTACGAGAATGAAGAAGAGGTGTATCGATCGTTGATTGACGCGACAGATCTTTATCGAAGTAGAAAAGTGTCGCTCTATGACTCAAAAGGTCGATTAGTGGAGCGTGGCGGGGGAACGCTTCCAGAGGTGATCGGACAGCTTCCATTGCCAACGTTGGTGACAACTCAGACATTGAAAGACCGTAACAACCGTCTTGCTCCTAGCTCGGGGCGGGGGGCGCCGGATGAATAAATCGCGGAATTTTGCTTTTCTTGCGCTGACCTGCATAGCAACGGGCGTTGCGCCTTTGCATGCGGAACCTCTTATCTCGGGTGAGTCGGCCGCAGTTGTTGGTTGCCGTTTACCAGCCACTCCCGCAGAACCAACCGGCATTGATCCAATACCGCCGTCTCCTGGACACGAAATGCTGAATTTCTCTGCTCCTGCCTCATCCCCTCGCCTGGAAACTTTGGACATCGTCCGCATTGGATTGAGTCTCGACGTCTATCGTCAAGGTCAGGTATGGGCTCAATTGCAAAAGCAGAATGCAGATAGAGCGGAAACATTACATGTCGGGACGATATTGCCTATGGACCCGGCTGACTACCCAACCATTGCCGAAGATAAGGACATGGCCTGGAACATGCGAATGGCTAACGCTCTGGAACTGGCATTGATCGGCTTTCCAGAGCGTTGGCCCATTCCAAGTCTTGCCGTTGTGAGGGACTATGACCCGACAGTAGTGGGGCTGCGCTTTTCTCCTCAGAGAACTTCAGTGTCTATGAACGGGATGATTGATCGAATCATGGGGCCAGCCGGCCTGCATTGGCACCGTGCCAAGCCGCTAAAGCCGGGTGTCATCTGCAATAGCACGCCTGAAGAATTCGTCGACTATCTGTTTAGGATCTTTGAAAGAAACCCGGATATGCCCGCGCTGCTGGTCTATGCCGTTGATGGATTCGGTATGGCTTACGCGCTTGGTAGTCGCAACGACGCGCGCAGGGTGCCCAGCGGCCTGCGGCAAACCGACGATTTGACGGAAGCCGTCACCGCCATCGTCTTCGCCCGCCCCGAGCGCCTGGACTGGCTACGCGGGTTTGCCAAATACACAAAGCCACACAAGAACGACATCGACCCCGCCTTCACCGATTGGCGCCGCAACCCGCCATATTCCTTTCAACCCAGCCCCTGGTTCCCTCAACCCATCACCGAACGCGGTTTCCAGCAATGGGACCGCCTGACACCATTGGCCCGGTTGCACCGCCCGGTCGAAGTCTCGTTGCAATCCGACGGCATTCCCCTGAAAGGCGACGCACGCCATGCGGCAGTGGCAAGCGCCTGGACACAGGCCGTGACGCCTTTGGCCCACGCGCCTACACGAGTCTTCTATGACGCAGGTTTGAACCGTTCTGCCTTGGCAGATCTGCTTCCCGCTTTGCAACTGGCCGACAGCCCGCTGGATCTGCTTGCTTCTGACCAAAGCTATGACCTGACTCAACGCCTGGGCGACACGGGCGCGGCGTCTCCCTTTGTGGGAATTGCGCTAGCCACCATGGCCAGCTATCTGAACGCCGACACCAGCGCCATCGTCCCGCTGCGCCGCGATGATAGGGTCACAGTCATCACCATCAGTTCCCCCACGCCGGGCCAGAAGCCGGCGAACGATCCCTTCGGCGTGAAGCTGCGCCCGCAAACCCGCACCTTGAGCGAAGCCCCGTCACCGGAGTTTCTGCAGCGGTTTGCGGAACTCACGCAAGAAAGCCGGCGCAATGCCCCGCCACCCGCTCGGTATGTGGACCCGGAGAAAATCGCGGCCGAGCAGCGCTTACTGGATCAGTTCATCGCGGGTGGGCCGAGTATGGATTTGTTGGGGGATACGGAAAAGTGACGCGGCGGGTGCAAGCTAGCCCGCTGCCGTCACCAACGCCGCCCGCGCACTGCGATATTCCGCTTCCAACTGATCCACCAGCGTTGCAATCGACAGGATCTCCTGCGCCGCGCCCACGCCTTGCCCGGCGCTCCAGACATCTTTCCAGGCCTTGGGCCGCGAATTCTTGTCCATGTTTGCGGGCGGCGCTTCGCCATTTCGGGACAAGGCCACGGGGTCCAGTCCCGCCGCCAGAATGCTGGCCGACAAGTAGTTCGCGGGTACGCCCGAAAAGTACGGGGTGTAAGTCACGTCAGCCGCTTGCGCTTGCAGCACCATCTCGCGGTACGCGTCGCCCGCCAGTGATTCCTGCGTGGCGATGAAGCGCGTGCCCATGTAGGCAAAGTCGCAGCCCAGGACTTCGGCGGCAAGCACATCCTTGCCATGGCTGATACAGCCCGATAGCGCCAAGGGGCCATCGTAGAACGCGCGGATTTCGTTGATGAGCGCGATGGGGTTGATCTGGCCCGCATGGCCGCCCGCGCCCGCCGCCACCAGGATCAGGCCGTCGACCCCCGCCTCCAGTGCGCGCTTGGCGTGCCGCACGTTGGTGACGTCGTGATAGACCAATCCGCCGTAGGGATGCACGGCTTGCACCACGGCTTCGGGCGCATGCAATGACGTGATGATGAGCGGCACGCGCCGTTCGGCGCAGATGGCCAGGTCGCCCTGCCAGCGTGGGTTGCTGGGGTGGATGATCAGGTTCACGCCGTAGGGCGCCACCTTGGCCGTGGGGTGGGCGCGTCGGCGGGCGGCCAGGCCGTCTTCGATGCGGGTGAGCCAGTCTTGCAACTGTTCCTGCGGACGGGCGTTCAGGGATGGAAAAGTGCCGATGATCCCCGCCGCGCATTGCGCCACGACCAGCTCGGGCCCAGAGACCAGAAACATGGGGGCGCCGATGATCGGCAGGCGGGTCTGGGCGCGTAGCGCAAGCGGAGGATGCATCAGAGGGGCTCCGGTAGAGGTCAGTTGGCCTGGATGTTGGCGCTTTGGATGACGTCCGACCACAAGGCGTACTCGCGGTCGATACGGGCTTGCAGGGCTTTGGAATCGCCCGTGTTGATGGCGTAGCCGCCATCGGTCATGGCTTTGCGGAACGCGGGGTCTTTCGACACGTCTTGCAGCGCGCGGGTCAGGCGGGTTGAGACGGCATCAGGCAGTTTCTTCGGGCCGACCAGCGCGTACCAGCCCACGACTTCGTAGTCTTTCATGCCGGCTTCGATCATGGTGGGCACGTCCGGCAGTTCCGGGTTGCGGGTCTTGGACGTGACGGCCAGCGCGCGCGCCTTGCCGCTCTTGATGAAGGGAATGGCGGTGCTGGTGATGTCGAACATGAACGTCACCTTGCCGCTGACCACGTCCATCATGGCGGGCGAGTTGCCGCGATAAGGCACATGCAGCATGGGCGCGTCGGCCTGTTTTTTCAGGAGCTCGGCCGACAAGTGATTCGAGGCGCCGATGCCGGCCGATCCGAACGACACGGCATCGGGATGCGCGCGCGCGTAATTGACCAGTTCGCCGACGTTCTTGGCGGGAATCTGCGGGCCGATCAGCAGCACGTTGGCGTAGTCGACCACCAGCCCGATCAGCGAGAAGTCGCTGCGCGGATCGAACAGCTTGCTGCGCTGGACCAAGGGCGACATGGTCAGGGTGGGGCTGGCGGCAAAGCCCAGCAGGTAGCCGTCGGGCGTGGCCTTGGCGGTGGCGTCCGACGCAATCATGCCGCTGGCGCCCGCGCGGTTTTCCACCACGACGGTCTGGCCCAGCTTGTCGCCCAGGTACTTGGCGAAGACGCGGGCCGTGGTGTCGACGGGGCCGCCGGGCGCGTAGCCGACCAGCAGGCGGATGGGGCGGTCGGGATACGCTTCTGCACTGGCCGAGGACGCCATGGCGAAGGCTGCCGTGGCGGCGGCCACGGCAAATAGGGTCTTGAGTTTCACGCTGTTGTCTCCTTGTGGTTAAGAGGCCGGTCGTGGAGCGGAAACAGCGAGTCCGCGCCTACGCCAGCCTTTCTTTCAGCGGTTGCTTCAGTATTTTTCCGCTGACGGTCGTGGGAATGCAGTCGATGGGAATGACTCGAGCGGGCCGCTTGTACGGCGCCAGTTGCGCGCGCAGGTGCAGCATCAACAGTTCGGTTTCGACCTTGGCGCCGGGCTGCGGCTCGACAAAGGCGATGACCTCTTCGTTGTGGTCGTCGGTGTTGCGGCCCACCACGGCGGACAGGCGCACGCCGGGGAACGCGTTGATGACCGACTCGACTTCGATGGGGTAGACGTTGAAGCCCGAGCGGATGATCAGGTCCTTGGAACGGCCGGCGATGAAGAGTGCACCGCTGTCGTCCACATAGCCGATGTCGCCGGTGTTGAGCCAGCCGCCGGGCAGCAGCGCTTGCGCCGTTTGTTCCGGGTTGCGGTAGTAGCCCAGCATGACGCCGGGGCCACGGATCAGGATGTCGCCGCGCTGGCCAGGCTTGGGAGCGTCGGCATCGGGGCTGCCCAGGCGCAGCTCGACGCCGTCCACCGCATAGCCGGCGGAGCAGTCTTCGCGGGGTTCGTCGATGCGGGTGATGAACATCGAACCCGCGTATTCGGTGATGCCGTAGCCGTGATGCATGGCCACGCCGAAGTAGCGTTCGGCGTCGCGCTTCAGCGTGGGATCCAGCGCCGCGCCGCCGGTGTACAGGTAGCGCAGGGCAGGGGCGCGCAGGTCGGCGCGGGGCGGGGCCACGGCCATCATGCGGCTGAACATGGTGGGCACGCCTTGCAGGATGCTGACGCCGGGATGCGCCAGGGCCTTGAAGGCGTCTTCCGCGTTGAAGCGGCTGCGCAGCACCAGGCTGGCGCCCGCGTGCACGGTCGCCATCAGCACGGTGGCGATGCCGAAGATGTGCGACATGGGCAGCGCCGCGTAGCCGATGTCATGCGGGGTCAAGCGCCGCGACGCGGCCGATATGCGAGCGAAATGCAGCAGGCCTCGGTGCGGCACCAGCACGCCCTTGGGCGCGCCCGTGGTGCCGGATGTGTAGATGACGGTTGCCACTTCCGTGGCTAGCGCGCCGGTTTCCGCATGAGTGGGAGTCGTCGCGCGCGCGGCTTGCACGCCCGGCCCCCAGACAACGGGGTCCGCTTCCACCGCACCCACGGCGGCGGCGTGGGCGGCTGCCGCGTCCGACACTTCTGTGGTGTACAGCAGCAGTTCGGGCTGGGCGTGCTGGCGGATGTTGTCGACTTCGCGGGCCGACAGCCGCGCGTTCACGCTCACCGGCCACGCGCCCGCCACGCCGCAGCCGAACAGCGCCGCGATCATCGCGGCGCAGTTTTCCCCCACCATCAGCACGCGGTGCCCCGGCTGCACCCCTTGCTCGCGCAGCCACTTGGCCACGGCCTGTACGCGCTGCCATAGTTGCGCATAGCTCAGCGTGCCGCCGCCTTCTTCGTAGAGAAAAACGGCGTCGGGTTGCTGGCGCGCCTGCTGGGCCAGCAATTCATGGATGCGGGTAAGGGGTTCAGCTTGAGACATCGATGGTGGCGTGTGGATCAAGGTGCGAGTCAAGGTTCAATGCAAGGTGCGGATCAAAGCGCGGATCAAAGCGCAAATCAAAGCGCCGCCTGAGTGCCCAGGATGGCGGTCGATTGGCTGGACAGCGTGCCGCCGTTGCCGTGCACCAGCGCCAGTTGCGCGTCGGCCACCTGCCGGTCGCCGCATTCCCCGCGCAATTGGCGCACCGCCTCGATCATGATGAAGACGCCATACATGCCGGGATGCACGCAGCACAGCCCGCCGCCGTTGGTGTTGACGGGTAGCCTGCCGCCCGGCGCAATGGCGCCGTCCGCGATGAAGTCCTTGGATTCCCCCTTGGCGCAAAAGCCCAGGTCTTCCAGGAACAGCAAGGTGTTGATGGTGAAGGCGTCGTAGAGCTCGACCACGTCGATGTCACGCGGCGACACGCCCGCCATTTCAAATGCCTGCTTGCCCGATTGCGCGGCGGCGGTGACGGTCAGGTCGTGCATGGACGAGATCTGCCGGTTCCATACGGCGGTGGCATTGCCCAGCACGTAGACGGGCGGGCGCGGCAGGTCACGCGCCCGGTCGGCGCGCACCAGCACAAAGGCGCCCGCGCCGTCGGTGACCAGGCAGCAATCGCGCACGCTCAATGGGTCGGACACCATGCGCGCTGACAAAATCTGGTCCAGCGTCGTGGGTTCACGCAATTGCGCCTCGGGGTTCAATTGCGCCCACTGGTTGGCCGCCAACGCCACCTGCGCCAGATGCTCGCGGCGCGTGCCGTACTGGTGCATATGGCGGGCGGCGGCCAGCGCGTAGGACGACAGCGGGCTTAGCGGGTCGTAAGGCGTTTCATAGGGCTGCGGGTCGAACTGCTTGCGCACGCGGCCCACTTCGGCGCGGCTCAGCGTGGACGTGCGCTGCGTGCTGCCATAGCAGACCAGCACGGCGTTGCACTGGCCCGACGCCAGTGCGTGCATGGCCGGCAACAGGTGCGCCACGAAGCTGGAACCGCCCAGCATGGTGCTGTCGATGAAAGTGGGGCGGATGCCCAGGTGTTCGATCACCGGCATGGCCCACATCGGCGCGGCGACGCTGGCGGTGCAGATGCCGTCGATGTCGCGCAGCGTCAGGCCGGCGTCGGCCACGGCGCGCTGCGCCGCCTGCACCAGGATTTCCATTTCGGTAAAGCCGTTGGCTTGCCCCAGGCCCGCGTGGCCCACACCGGCAACCGCGACGGCGCCGCGCAAATCGTTAAGCGTCATGCTGCCTCCTGGGTGGGGTCGAAGACCACAAGGCCGTGGCCGTCTTGTTGAATGACACGGGCTTGCACGGCCATGCCGATACGCACGTCGGCGGGCGCAATGCCTTCCACGCGGCTCATCAGCCGCACGCCTTCTTGCAGGTCGATCAGCGCCACGTTGTAGTCACCACCGGCCTCGGGCTTGCGGCGCACGACGGTGGTGGAATACACCGTGCCGCGCCCGTCGGCCGGTGCAAAAGCCAGTTTGTCCGCCCCGCAGTGCGGGCAGACCATGCGGGGATAGAACACCGCGCGGTCGCAGCCGCCACAGTGCTGGATAAGAAAGCGGCCCTGGTCGAGCGCCTGGCGGTACTGCGCCTCGACGCCCTGCGACACGCTTTCCTTGGGATCGGAAACAGTCATGGTGCGATGGGATTTCAGTGGATGACGGCTGCTAGTGTCGGCACTGCGGCGGGCTTCTGCCATTCTTCATTGCTGAAGCAGGCCTTTTGCGTATCGGTAGTGGGGGTGGCTTGCCTTGCCCTACATCCAGCGCGAAGCCGGTCTTCGGAAGAGGCAGATTGTCCGGCCGCGCGCGTCATGGCTAGATACCGGGCAAAGGAGGTAGACCATGAACCTGACCTGGACGCCGCAAGAGCGCCAATTCCGCGACGAGGTGCGCGCGTTTGCCAGCACGCACCTGCCCGCCGATATTCGAGACAAGGTGTTGCGCCATCAGCGCCTGGAGCGCGACGACTACGTACGCTGGCACAACATCCTGGCGGACCACGGCTGGGGCGCGCCCAACTGGCCCGTTGAACATGGCGGCACCGGATGGAACGCCTTGCAGCGCCTGATCTTCGAAGTGGAATGCTTCAAGGCCGGCGCGCCGCGCCTGCTGCCGTTCGGCTTGTCGATGATCGGCCCGGTGCTGATGAAATACGGCAGCGCGGAACAGCAGGCGCGTCTGTTGCCGCGCATTCCGCGCGTACAGGACTGGTGGTGCCAGGGCTATTCCGAACCGGGCTCGGGTTCCGATCTTGCCTCGCTGAAAACGCGTGCCGTGCGTGATGGCGATGACTACGTCGTCAACGGCCAGAAGACCTGGACCACCTTGGCGCAGTACGCCGACTGGATGTTCTGCCTGGCCCGCACCGACCCTGACGCCCGCGCGCAGCGCGGCATTTCGATGCTGCTGCTGGACATGCGCGCACCGGGCGTGACGGTGCGCCCCATCCGCACGCTGGACGGCGGCCACGACGTGAACGAAGTGTGGCTGGAAAACGTGCGCGTGCCGGTGGCCAATCTGGTGGGCGAAGAGAACCAGGGCTGGACCTACGCCAAATACCTGCTGGGCCACGAGCGCACCGGCATCGCCGGCCTGGGCCATTGCCATCGCGAACTGGGCATCTTGAAACAGATGGCGGCCCAAGCGCAATCGCGCGGCAAGCCGCTGTTGGCCGACAGCCGTTTCCGCGACAGAATTTCGCGCATTGAAGTCGACATCATGGCGCTGGAAATGCTGCTGCTGCGCGTGGCCTCCAGCAACGACGGCACGCCGGGCCCGGAGGCTTCTGTGCTGAAGATACGCGGGTCCGAGATCCAGCAGGACCTGGCCATGCTGCAAATGGAAGTGGCGGGGCCGGACGCCTGGCCTTACGACCCCGATTGGCTGCTGGCCGACCACGACACCCACGGACCCGGCCCCGAGATGGCCGCCGCCGCGGGCGCGGGCTATGCCGATATGCGCAAGACCTCCATCTACGGCGGCACCACCGAAGTGCAGAAGGGCCTCATCGCCCGCCTGGTGCTGGGCCTGTAGGCCCCGCGCAACCCGACAGGAAGACACGCATGGATTTCCTCTATACCGAAGAACAGCGCATGCTGGCCGACAGCCTGCGCCGCCTGGTGGACCAGGCATGGACAACCCCCCAACGCCGCGCGCGTCAGGCCACGGGCACGCTGGACGCCCGCGCCTGGGGCGCACTGGCCGAACTGGGTGTGCTGGGCCTGAATATTTCGCAAGACTTTGGCGGCTTTGGCGAAGTGCCCGCCAGCCTGCTGCCCGTGCACGTGGAACTGGGCCGTGGGCTGGTGTCCGAACCCGTCATTCCCAGCGCGGTCATGGGCGCGGCGCTGCTGGATGCCTGCGGTGACGACGCGCGTGGCCGCTGGTTGCCGACCATTGCCTCGGGCGAGGCGATTGTCAGCGTGGCCTATCAGGAACCCGGCCGCCGCTATGACACCCGGCCGCAAGATTGCCGCGCTGCCAAATCCGCTCAGGGCTGGCGGCTGGACGGCGTCAAGCATCTGGTGTGGCACGGCGCCGCCGCAAGCGCTTGGCTGGTGAGCGCGTTGGGGGCGGATGGCCAGACGGTGCTGCTGGCAGTGCCAGCGGATGCCTCGGGCGTGCGGGTTACCGACACGCCCACGCTGGACGGCGCCCGCTGCGCCCGGCTGGATTTCAACGCGGTGGAGCTACCCGAAGACGCCTTGCTGGCGGAAGGCCCGCAAGCCGACGAGGCCCTGGCCCAGGCCTTGCAGTGGGGCACGGCGGCGCTGTGCGCGCACGCGGCCGGCGCCATCGACCGCCTGCTGGAAATCACCGTCGATTATCTGAAGACCCGCAAGCAGTTCGGCCAGCCGCTGGCGTCGTTTCAAGCTTTGCAGCACCGCCTGGCCGAAATGCTGGTGGCCAAGGAACTGGCCTTGTCGATGGCCTATGTGGCCGTGGCCGCCCTGACCGAATCGGATGCCGTGCAGCGCCGCCGCATGATTGCGTCGGCCAAGCTGGAAGCCGCGCGCGCCGGACGCCAGGTGGCGCAGATGGCGGTGCAACTGCATGGCGGCATGGGCATGACCGACGAGCTGGAGGTGGGCGATTACTTCAAGCGGCTGACCATGGTGGATCAATTGCTGGGCGACACCGCCGAACAACTGGCGGTGCTGGAAGAATTGGCGATCCTTGAGGAGCAGGCATGAGCGCGACCCCCACCACCGCAAGCGAAGATTTCACGCAGATCCGCTTCACACTATCGGATGGCGTGGGCGTGATTACGCTGAACCGGCCGGACAGGCTCAACAGCTTTACCGAGGTCATGCACGCCGAACTGGCGCGCGCGCTGGACGCCATGGAGGCGCACGCGGGCTTGCGCGGCCTGGTCATCACTGGGGCGGGCCGGGGCTTTTGCGCGGGGCAGGACTTAAGCGAGCGCAAGCCCGCCGAAGACGGCGCGCGGCGCGACCTTAGCCTGATGCTGGAGAAATGCTACCGACCCTTGATCACGCGCCTGCGCGCGCTGCCCGTGCCGGTGGTGTGCGTGATGAACGGTGTGGCGGCGGGCGCGGGGGCCAGTCTGGTGCTGGCCTGCGACGTCGTATTCGCCGTGCAGTCCGCGCGTTTCGTGCAGGCCTTCAGCAAGATCGGTTTGTTGCCCGATGCGGGCGGCACGTGGTTCTTGCCGCGCCTGGTGGGTTCGGCCCGAGCCATGGGCGCGGCCTTGTTTGGCGAGTCGGTCAGCGCGACGCAGGCAGAATCGTGGGGACTGATCTGGCGCGTCGTGCCAGACGAGGCCTTGGCGTCCACCTTGTCGGACATCACGGCCACCTTGGCCACGGGCCCCACGCGTGCCTATGCGGCCACCAAGGCCGCGTTGCACGCATCCAGCGGCAATACGCTGGCGCAGCAGTTCGACCTGGAATGCCAGTTGCAGCGCGAGCTGGGCTACACCGACGACTACCTGGAAGGCATGCGCGCCTTTGCTGAAAAGCGGCCGCCTGCGTTTAGCGGAACCTGACTGCCGCGGTCGACGACCGCGACTGCCCCGAGCCACGTGCGCCTAAGGCGTGCGCGGCGTCTGAATCTGTTCGATCAGTTCACGCGCGCAGCCGGGCAGGGCGTCGATGTCGCGCACCAGCAGCTTGCGTTCGCGCACCACCCAGGGTTCATCAAGTTCTACCACACGCAGCTTGGTGTCCGCCCCATAGCGGCGGGCGGCGGAATCGGGAATCACGCCGATGCCCACGCCCGCCTGCACCATGCGGCAGATGGAATCAAAGCTGTACAACTGGATGCGCTGCGGCAGGCGTTGGCTGACGCGCTCCAACTGGTCTCGCAAAAAGGCCACCAGCGTGGAGCCTTCGTGCATGGTGATGAACGGGTAGCGCACTGCGTCCACCAGCTTGACCTTGTCCTGGTCTTGCAGCGGATGGCCGTTAGGCACCACCAGCACCAGCCGGTCGGTGCTGAAGTGGATGGCTTGCAGTTCGGGGGCGTCCACCGGGCCGGCCACGATGCCCAGGTCGGTGGTGCCGTCCAGCACGCCACGCACGATGTCGCGCGTCAGGCGTTCTTGCAGGTCGACCGTGACGCCCGGATGCACCGACAGGAACTGCGCCAGGATGTCCGGCATGAATTCGGTCACGGCCGTGGTGTTGGCGAAGATGCGGATATGCCCGGCGTCGCCGTCGGATTGTTCCTGGAAGTCGTGCTTCAGGTGGTCGACCTGCCGCATGATGACGCGGGCGTGCTGTAGCAGCTTCTGGCCGGCGGGCGTGATTTCCACACCCCGGCTGTCGCGGTACAGCAAGCGGGAATTGAGCTGGTTCTCCAGCGCCTTGATCCGCACGCTGACGGCGGCCAGGGACAGATGCGCGCGTTTCGCAGCCTGGGTCAGGCTGGGAGATTCGGCGATGTGGATGAACAGGCGTAGGTCGGCTAGGTCGAAGTGCATGCGGCATAGTTTACGGCGCGCCGCGTCGGGGCTGGGCCTGGCTTGTCGATTCAGGCGCCGCAAACCCCGCCTTGAGGAAAAACGAATTCACAACGGGGACGGCTTGCGGGCATGCTTGATGCCTGAGTAAACCCCACCATTGAACCCACCAGAGGATATAGGCATGACTTCTACGGATCCGGCAGCCTGGATCGGCAGCGGCGAACGCAAGCCGGACGCCATGGACCCCGGCCACGCCGCGCGCATCGCGGCCACCCTGGGCGGCGTTGCCCCGGCCCAGGGCGACGCCTTGCCGCCCTTGTGGCAATGGGCGTTTTTCATCAGCACGGTGGGCATGGATGGCTTGGGGACGGATGGCCACCCTTCGCGCGGCGGCTTCCTGCCCCCCGCGCAGGACCGCAACCGCATGTGGGCGGGCGGCCGGGTGGAATTCCGCCAGCCCTTGAAGGTGGGCGTACCAGCCGAGCGCGTGTCCACGGTGATCAAGGTGGAAGAGAAAGCGGGCCGCACCGGCGCCTTGCTGTTCGTGACCGTGCGCCATGAATACCATCAAGCGGGTGAAATCGTCATCCAGGAAGAGCAGGACATCGTCTACCGCCAGCCGTCGCCGCCCAAGCTTGTGGGCAGCGAGCCTGCGCCCGAAGCCCAATGGCAGGACACCGTCAACCCCACGCCCGTGCTGCTGTTCCGCTATTCGGCGGTGACGTTCAACGGCCATCGCATTCATTACGACCACCCCTATGTGACGGAAGTCGAAGGCTACCCCGGGCTGGTCGTCCACGGCCCCTTGATCGCCACGGAAATGGTGGCGGCGTTCACCCGCGCCCATCCGAAGGCACGCCCCACGCACCTGAGCTACCGCGGCCTGCGTCCGCTGATTTCGCCCACCCCCTTCCAGGTGGCCGGCCGCTTGACCGAGCCGGGCGTCGCCCAGTTGTGGGCCGAGCAGGACGGCACGCTGGCCCACCAAGCCGAACTGAGGTTTACCGAATGAGCACACCGGCATCCCGCCCCTTGGACGGCATTACCGTCGTCAGCCTGGAACACGCCATCGCCGCGCCGTTTTGCACCCGCCAACTGGCGGACATGGGCGCGCGCGTCATCAAGATCGAACGGCCCGGCAGTGGCGATTTCGCGCGTGGCTATGACGAGCGCGTGCGCGGCCTGTCGTCGCACTTCGTCTGGACCAACCGTTCCAAGGAAAGCCTGACGCTGGACCTGAAACGCGAAGAGGCCGGCGACGTCATGCAACGCCTGCTGGAGTCGGCCGACGTGCTGGTGCAAAACCTGGCGCCGGGCGCGGCGGCGCGCCTGGGCCTGTCGTTCGACACCTTGCACGAACGCTTCCCGCGCCTGATCGTCTGCGACATCTCGGGTTACGGCGAAGGCGGCCCGTATCAGGACAAGAAGGCGTATGACCTGCTGATCCAGAGCGAAAGCGGCTTTCTGTCGGTCACCGGCACGCAGGACGACCCGGTCAAGGCCGGGTGTTCCATCGCCGATATCGCGGCGGGCATGTATGCGTATTCGGCCATCCTGAACGCCTTGCTGCTGCGCCAGAAAACCGGCCTGGGCAGCCGCCTGGACGTGTCCATGCTGGAGAGCATGGTCGAGTGGATGGGCTTTCCCATGTACTACGCCTTCGAAGGCGCCAAGCCGCCCGTGCGCGCGGGCGCGGCGCATGCGTCCATCTACCCCTATGGCCCGTTCCCGGTGGGCGACGGGTCCACCATCATGCTGGGCCTGCAGAACGAACGCGAATGGCGAGTGTTCTGCGCGCAGGTGCTGCGCCAGGCCACGCTGGCCGAAGACGCGCGCTTCATCTCGAATTCGCAGCGCACCGCCAACCGCGACGCCCTGCGCGACCTGATCGTGGCGGCGTTTGCAGACTTGTCGATTGAACAGGTTACGCAGCGGCTGGAAGACGCGCAGATCGCCAACGCCCGCGTCAATGACATGGCGGGCGTGTGGGCGCACCCGCAATTGCAGGCGCGGGCGCGCTGGAGCCAGGTCGACAGCCCGGCCGGCATGCTGCCCGCCTTGCTGCCGCCCGCCAGCAGCAACGCCTTTGCGCCGCGCATGGCGGCGGTGCCTGCCGTGGGTCAAAACACGGATGCGGTGCTAGCATCGCTGGGATACGCGCCGGATCAGGTGGCGCAATTCCATGCATCGGAGGTCGTGTGACGCATCCCGTCGTTCGTAGCGCCCTGTTCGTGCCGGCGTCTCGCGCCGAGCGCATCCCCAAAGCGCTGGCCGCGGGGGCTGACACCGTTATCGTGGACCTGGAAGACGCCGTCGAGCATCTGGCCAAGGCCACTGCCCGCGAAGCGCTGTGCGACTTCCTGGGGACGCATCGCGACGTCCGCCTTTGGGTGCGCATCAACGACGCCTCCACATCCTGGCACGACGACGACCTGAAAGCGTGTCGCGGCCGGCCAAACATTGCCGGCATCCTGCTGCCCAAGGCCGAAACGCTGGCGCAGGTGCGGCATGTGGCCCAGACCGGGCTGCCGGTCATTCCCCTTATCGAAACCGCGCGCGGGTTGTTGAATGCCGGCGAAGTCGCGGCCACGCCCGGCGTGGCGCGGCTGGCGTTCGGCAGTCTGGACTACGCGCTGGACATGGGCCTGACACCCGACACGCCCGGCGCCGAGACGGTGCTGGACCATGCCCGCGTGCAGGTGTTGCTGCATACCCGTTCGGCCGGCCTGCACCCCGCGCTTGACGGCGTATTTCCCGGCGTGCAGGACACGGCCGGCTTGATGCAGGCGGCCAGCCGCGCGCAGCAGATGGGATTCGGCGGCATGTTGTGCATCCACCCGGCGCAAGTGCCAGTCATCCACGCCGCCTTTGTGCCGGCGCGCGAAGAGCTCGATTGGGCGCGCCGCGTGGTCGCCGCGCATCGCGATACCTCGGCGGGTACCTTCATGCTGGATGGCAAGATGGTCGATGCGCCCGTCATCGCGCGCGCGCGCCTGGTGCTGGCGCAAGCCGGCGAACAGGCTCCCACATGAGCAACGCGCTCTTCATCGGCCACACCTACATCGACGTCACCGTGTTGGCTGATCACTGGCCCACCGGTGACGAAAAAAGCGTGGCGCGCGATTACGCGGTTTCATTCGGCGGCAACGCCGTCACGGCCGCATTCGCCTGCGGCCGGCTGGGCACGCCGCCCGATCTGATCTGTTCGCTGGCGCCCGATTGGTTGGGCCATATGTACACCGACATGGCGGCGGCGCACGGCATCACGCTGCATGCGCGGCATGTGCGCCGTTCGTCGCTGTCGTTCATCATGCCCAGGCACGGCAAGCGCGCCATCGTGCGGGCGCGAGACGTCGAATACCTGAATGATTTTCCGAAGCTGGATATCGGCGGCTATCGCGCCCTGCATCTGGACGGGCATCAGCCCGACGCCGCGCTGCATTACGCGCGCGCGTGCCGGCAGGCGGGCGTGCTGACGTCGCTGGACGGCGGCGGCATGCGCGAGAACACCGACGAGCTGCTGAAGTTTATCGACGTGGCGGTTTGCGCGGAGCGCATGTGCGAACAATTGGGCTTGAGCCCGGAAGGCTTGCTGGACCTGCTGAAAGCCCGAGGCTGCCGCATCGGCGCCGTCACGATGGGCGAGCGCGGCATGCTTTGGTACGACGAGACAGGGCGGGTGGACACCCTGCCGTCGCTGGACGTGCCGGGTGATCGTATTGTGGATACGTCAGGGGCGGGCGACGTGTTCCATGGGGCTTATGTGTGGTCGTATTTGAACCGGCCTGAATTGCCCTGGCTGGAACATTTCACCTTCGCGCGCGCGGCCTCGGCGCACAAGATTCAGTATCTGGGGAATGAGGCCGGGTTGCCGCGAGTGGAAGACGTGGAACGCGCGATGATGGGGTTCGCGGCGAAGGGGTGATTGTTTGGAGCTTGGCCGCGGGGCGGTGCGATGGATTGGCGGCGGGCGGTGTGATGGGTTGCGCGCGGCGGACGGTGGGTTTCGCGTGATGGTCGTGTCGCGCTTCACCCATCCTACGGTGCTCGTTGGCTCCCGTCGTCGTATGGGGCGTGGCAGATGGGTTGCGCGCGATGGGGGCTTGGGCCTTTCTGACCCGGGTCTCGCTCTTCACCCATCCTACGGTGCATGTTGGCGCTCTGTCCTTGCGTAGGATGGGTGAAGCGCGGATTGACCGCTGTGCGAAAACCGGCGTCTAACGCGCGTAACCCATCAGGCGGCCACCCGCTCAATCGCCTGATCCCGAATCTCATCGATCCAGGCCGAAATCGGCCGGCCATTCACCACCATGTCCGGCGCAAGATCCCGCAGCGGCAGCAGCACGAACGCACGTTGATGCATCCGAGGATGCGGCACGGTCAGCCGTTCGTGATTCAACGCCAGATCGCCGAACATCAGCAGGTCCAGATCCAGCGTGCGAGGCGCATTCTTATAAGGACGCTGCCTTCCATGCAGATTTTCCAGCGCCTGCAGCACATCCAGCAACGCCAGCGGCGCAAGATCCGTATCTAGCGCCGCGACGGCATTCACGAAATCGGGGCCGGTGGCCTCGACCGGGGCGCTGCGGTAGAACGGTGACGCCGTCACCGCCTTGATGCCGTCCGAAGCCTTCAGCTCGGTCAGCACGCCGCGCAAGGTGGCCGCGCTGTCGCCCAGATTGGCGCCCAGGCCGATATAGGCGCGGACCAAGGGGGGCGACACGGTTTACTCGGCGGTCGACGGGCCGCGCGGCGAACGGCGCGGGCGCCGGCGCTTGCGCGGGGATGACGACGAGGCGGGGCCGCTTGGGCCGCCATCGCCGGCTTCGCGCGGCAGCCGCGAGACTTCTTCGATCATGTCGGCGCGGGTGGCGTCGTCGGCATTGGCCAGGTCCATCCACCACTGCGCCAACACGCTGTCGAACTCGCCGGCGGCGGCGCGCAGTTGCAGGAAATCGCAGGCGGCGCGAAAGCGCGGTTGTTCGATCATGCGGAAAATGGTCTTGCCCATGCGGCGTTCAAAACGCGGCTGCATGAACCAGATTTCGCGCATGTCCGACGAGAAGCGGCGCTGGATGGCCAGCTTTTCGGTCTGTTCGTCCAGCACCGAATCCGCCGCTTGCGACAGCGCCGGAATGGTGTGCTCGCCTTGCGCGCGCAACTGCTTCCAGCGCACGTCCACCTGCTGCCACAGCAGCGCGGCAAACAGGAAGCTGGGGCTGATCGTCTTGCCGGCGCGCACACGCGCGTCGGTGCGTTCCAGCGCCAGTTCCACGAAGTGCTCGCCACCGGGCTGTTCCAGCACCACGTCCAGCAAGGGCAGCAGGCCGTTGTGCAGGCCGTCGGCGCGCAACTGGCGCAGGCAGTCCATGGCGTGGCCGCAGGTCAGCAGCTTGAGCATTTCGTCGAACAGACGCGAGGCCGGCACGTTTTCGATGAGCTCGGCCATGGTGCTGATCGGCTGGCGCGTGGCCGGGTCGATCGTGCCGTTGAGCTTGGCGGCGAAACGCACGGCGCGCAGCATGCGAACAGGGTCTTCGCGGTAACGCTTGACCGGGTCGCCAATGATGCGGACCTGACGCTTTTTCAGGTCGGCCACGCCATCGTGGTAGTCAATGACTTCCTCGTTGTGCGGGTCGTAGTACAGCGCGTTCATGGTGAAGTCGCGGCGCTTGGCGTCTTCTTCCTGCGAGCCGAACACGTTGTCGCGCAGGATGCGGCCGTGCTCATCGGTTTCCTGCTCTTCGGACGCCGGGGCGCGGAAGGTGGACGTTTCGATGATTTCCTGGCCGAACACCACGTGCACCAACTGGAAGCGGCGGCCAATGATGCGGGCGCGACGAAACAGCGGGCGGATCTGTTCGGGCGTGGCGTTGGTGGCCACGTCGAAATCCTTGGGTTCAAGTCCCACGATCAGGTCGCGCACCGCGCCGCCCACGATATAGCCTTCATAGCCGTGCTGGCGCAGGACTTCGCAGACCTTGATGGCGTGGCGAGAAACATTACGGCGGTCAATGCCGTGTTTGTCGCGCCCAATGCGCAACGGCCCCCGAGGTGCCGGCGCGAACAAGCGGCCGACGAATTTTTTTATGGTTTCAGTGATCATTTATGACTTCGAGTCTTCCATGTGGTCGAACAAGTCGATCACTTGCCAGCCACGGTCTTGCGCGATGGTGCGCAGGGTGGGGCTGGGGTTGGCGGCGATCGGACGGGTCACCTTTTCGAGCAGGGGTACATCATTGACCGAATCGCTATAGAAAAACGATTCGGGGAAATCCGCAAGCCCAAATCCCATATTGGCCAGCCAATCGTTCACGCGCACCACCTTGCCTTCCTTGAAACTGGGCGTGCCCAGGATGCGGCCGGTGTAGCGGCCGCGCAGGTATTCGGCGTCGGTGGCCACCAGGTGCGGTACGCCAAAGGCGCGCGCGATGGGGGCGGTGACGAAGCTGTTGGTGGCCGTGACGATGGCGCACAGGTCGCCAGCGTCCAGGTGCGATTGCACCAGCGCACGCGCGTCGACGGTGATGGACGGGCGGATGACTTCGCGCATGAATTCCTCATGCCAGTCGGCCAGGTCGAACGGTGAATGCGCCGCCAACAGGCCCAGCATGAACTCGGCGGCCTGTTCGGCGGTGAGTTCGCCACGGTTGTAGCGATCCATCAGGTCGTCGTTCTGGCGGCGGGCTTCAACGGGATCGCCCGCGCGGCCTGTACGGGCCAGATAGTCGGCCCATTGATAGTCGCTATCCAGCGGCAACAGGGTGTGGTCCAGGTCGAACAGGGCGAGACGTCGGGAAGTCATGTGCGTTGCGAGTCAGGATCTGCGAGCATGGCGCGCAGCAATGGCAGGGTGATGGGACGGCCGGTGGCCAGGGAGTAACGGTCAAGCGCGTCGATCAACGCGGCCAGCTTGCGGATGTCGCGCTCGTGGTGGATCAGCATCCAGTTGATGATTTCGGGCGCCAGGTGCATGCCGCGTTCGGCGGCCTGCGCGGACAGGGCGGCCAGCTTGTCGGCGTCTGAGAGCGGGTCCAGGCGGAACACCAGGTCCCAGCCCAGGCGCGTGCGCAGGTCTTCGCGCAGCGGCATCGACAGCGGGGCGCGGTCGCCGGCCAACGCCAGCGCAAAGGCGCGGCCCGTGGCGGCGGATTCACGCCAGCGGTTGTACAGCGCAAACAGGGCGGCCTGGCGGTTGTCGTCCATGCGGTGCACGTCGTCCACAGCCACGAACTTGGGCATGGGCGATTTGGAATCGGCTTCGGCCAGACGGCGCAGCATGGTTTCGCCCTTGGCGGGGTCGATGAAGACGGCGTCCGGGCGCGCGGTCAGGGCGCGCAGCAGGTGGGTGCGGCCACAACCGGCGGCGCCCCATATATACAGGGCGCGGCCGGGATTCAGCGCGCGCACGGCCGCCAGCGCTTCCCCGTTGGGGCCGGCGATATAGTTGTTCAGCGATGGCGCTGGCGCGGGAAGAACGTCAAGCAACAGCTGGCGGTTCATGAGAGGTTATCAATCAGGCTTGTTCGGTACTTCCAAGACCCAGCGCAGTACTGCGCGCGGGGCCCGCTGCGGCGCGATGGGCAGGCCGATGTTGCCGGAAAAGCCAAAAAACGGTGATGCACGGGGCCGATTCGGGTATTGCCCGCCAGAAACTGGCAAAATCCAACCCGGCCAACCCAACACTTTAAACCACCTGGGGGCATGGTGTCGCGCTCAAGGGCTTTGCCAGGCTTGGGTTTGCGCGCTTTTGGTCCCCCAGCGCGTCCGACCCACCCCTGGCGCTTTCGTGGTGCTCGGCCAGACCGAACCCTGCACAGGCCCACAACATCGTAAAATGCGGGGCGTTCCACCAAATTCCCAGCAATTGTTACATACCCCACGGCATTTCTCATGACGAATCAACCTAAAGCCCCCTTGACCTACCGCGATGCCGGTGTCGACATCGACGCAGGCGACGCCCTGGTCGACCGTATCAAACCCCTCGCCGCGCGCACCATGCGCCCCGGGGTGCTGGCCGGTATCGGCGGCTTTGGCGCGCTGTTCGAAGTGCCCAAGAAGTACAACGAGCCCGTGCTGGTGTCGGGCACCGACGGCGTGGGCACCAAGCTGCGCCTGGCTTTCGAGTGGAACCGCCACGACACCGTGGGTATCGACCTGGTCGCCATGAGCGTCAACGACATCCTGGTGCAGGGCGCCGAGCCCCTGTTCTTCCTGGACTACTTTGCCTGCGGCAAGCTTTCGGTGGACACGGCGGCGTCGGTGGTGGGCGGCATTGCCAAGGGCTGCGAACTGTCGGGCTGCGCGCTGATCGGCGGCGAAACCGCTGAAATGCCGGGCATGTACCCGGACGGCGAATACGACCTGGCCGGCTTCGCGGTGGGCGCGGTGGAAAAGTCCGCCATCATCGACGGCAAGTCCATCAAGCCGGGCGACGTGGTGCTGGGCCTGGCCTCCAGCGGCGTGCATTCCAACGGTTTTTCGCTGGTCCGCAAGATCATCGAACGCGCCGGCGCCAAGCCCACCGACGACTTCCACGGCCAGCCGCTGGTTGACGTGGTGATGGCGCCCACGCGCATCTACGTGAAGCAAGTGCTGGCCGCGCTGGCCAAGCATGGCACCGACATCAAGGGCCTGGCCCACATCACCGGCGGCGGCTTGCTGGACAACGTGCCGCGCATCCTGCAAGCCGGCCTGTCGGCCAAGTTGCATCGCGACGGCTGGGAAATGCCCAAGCTGTTCCAGTGGCTGCAAGAGCAGGGCGGCGTGGAAGACACCGAAATGCACCGCGTCTTCAACTGCGGCATCGGCATGGTGCTGGTGGTGGACGCGACCCAGGCCGACGCCATCGCTGAAACCTTGCGCGAGCAGGGCGAAACGGTCAGCAAGATCGGTGAAATCGTCGAGCAGACAGAAGGCATGGCGCAGACCTTCGTGGTGTAAGCCCGACCCCGACCGGTTCCGCGTGAACGAAAAACCCGCCGCTGGCGGGTTTTTTCATGGGCGGACGGCGCGTGCTGCGCCGAGCGTGGCATGGATAGGCCCACGGCCATGGCGCTGCATTGCGGCGCGTACGTTGCCGTTAGCGCTTGCCCGCCAGCGCCAGCGCCACGGCGTCGATGGTTTGCGCCACCGCGTCGCTGGCCAGGCAGTCAACGATGACGCGGTCGGGCTGGGCGCGCAGCCAGGTGATCTGGCGCTTGGCCAACTGGCGCGTGGCGGCAATGCCTTGTTCGCGCGCGGTGGTTAGATCGACCTCGCCATCCAGATGCGCCCACATCTGCCGATAGCCCACGCAGCGCACGGACGGCAGGCCGGGGTGCAGGTCCGGCCGGGCGCGCAGCGTACGGACTTCGTCAAGCAGGCCCTTGGCCAGCATGGCGTCAAAGCGCTGTTCGATGCGCGCGTGCAGCGCGGCGCGGTCCGAGGGCTCAAGGCTGATGGTCAGGTAGTGATTGGTGTCGTCATCCGGCTTTTGCTCGCCGCGCCGCAGCAGGGCCGACATGGGCTGGCCCGTCAGTTGGCAGATTTCCAGCGCGCGCTGGATGCGTTGGCTGTCGTTGGGCGCCAGGCGGGCGGCGGTGACTGGGTCCCGAAGCGCCAGTTCAGCATGCAGCGCGGGCCAGCCTTGCGTAGCGGCGCGGGCTTCGATCTCGGCGCGCAAGGCGGGGTCTGCCTGGGGCAAGTCATCAAGGCCATCGCGCAGCGCCTTGTAATACATCATGGTGCCGCCCGCCAGCAGGGGAATGCGCCCGCGCGCGCGGATCTCGTCGATCAGGCGCAGGGCGTCGGCGCGGAACTCGGCGGCCGAATACGACTGCGCGGGGTCCAGGATGTCCAGCAGGTGCTGGGGCACGCGCGCCTGTTCCTCGTGCGAGGGCTTGGCCGTGCCAATGTCCATGCCACGGTAGATCGTGGCCGAATCGACGTTGATGATTTCCAGAGGCCAGCGCTCGGCCAGCGCAAGCGTGGACGCGCTTTTGCCGGCGGCGGTGGGGCCGGCCAGGCAGATGACCGGCGGCATGTCGGGGGGTAGGGACGAGGGCAAGCTTATTGTCCGCGCAGAAAGAGCTTGTCCAGGTCGGACACCGACCATTGCACCCAGGTCGGGCGGCCGTGGTTGCACTGGTCGGCGCGCTCGGTGGCTTCCATCTGCCGCAGCAGCCCGTTCATTTCTTCGATGGTCAGCTTGCGGTTGGCGCGCACGGAACCGTGGCAGGCCATGGTGGACAGCAGCTCGTTGCGTTGTTCGGTCAGCAAGCGCGACACGCCCACGGCGCCCAGGTCGCGCAGCACGGCGCGCGCCAGCGTTTCGATGTCGCCGCGCGCCAGGATGGCGGGCACCGAGCGCACGGCAATCGACGTCGGGCCAGACGGGCGCATTTCGAAACCCAGGTCGTTCAGTTGCGCGTCGAATTCCTCGACCAGGGCCACGTCCTTTTCCTGGGCATGGAACACCACGGGCACCAGCAGGTCCTGGCGCGGCAGGCTGCGGGCGTCCAGCGCCTGCTTCAGTTGTTCGTAGACGACGCGCTCGTGAGCGGCGTGCATGTCCACCAGCACCATGCCCCGGCGGTTCTGCGCCAGGATGTAGATGCCGTGCAATTGCGCCAGGGCCATGCCCAGCGGGTGCTCTTCGTCGGCGGGCAAGGTGGGAGCGGGCCGGGGCTCGCTGACCGGCGTGACCTTGGCCGCAGTGTCGTCATTCAAGGGGCGGTACAGCGATTGCCAGTCGGCTGCGGGGATGCCGGCGGGCTCGGCATGCAGGCGGAACGGCACCTGTGTGTGGGCGCGTTGCGGGGCGGGCGACGGACGCAGGCCATAGGCGGCGTTCTGGCCGGTGTAGCCGGGGCGGGGAGCGTTCGGCGCGGTCGGGGGGGCGGCGTGGCCGTCTTGAGGGCGCGCGTGGGTGGAGGCCGAGGTGGCGTCGGCGATGGCATTCGCGGCGCCGCCCAAGCTTGAATCTGAACTCGAGCCCGAGGCGGAGGCCTGGGCCGAACCCGGGGCCTGGCCCACGCCGGTGCTTCCGGACGCGACGGTTTCAAAGCCGCCGTCTTCGCCTTGATCTTGTCGCATCGGCGCCACCGCCGACGAGCCGCCAGTCTGCGCCAGCGTCTGGCCGACCGCGTGGGACACGAAGCGGTGCACGGCGCCACTGTCGCGAAAGCGCACCTCGTGCTTGGCCGGGTGTACGTTCACGTCCACGGCGGCGGGGTCTATGTCCAGGAACAGCACATAGGCGGGCTGGCGGTCGCCGTGCAGCACGTCGGCGTAGGCGGCGCGCAGCGCGTGGCTGACCGTGCGGTCGCGCACGTAGCGGCCGTTCACGTACAGGTATTGGCGGTCGGCGCGGGCGCGTGCGGCGGTCGGGCGGGTGATCATGCCGGCCAGGCTGACGGCGCCGACCGAGTGCGACAGCAACAGGCCGTGTTCGGCGAATTCCGCGCCCAGCACATCGCGGATGCGCTGAGGGGGATCGGCCGGCAGCCATTGCCGCTGCGCGCGATCGTGATGGAACAGGCGGAAGGCAATCTGCGGATGTGCCATTGCAATCCGCTCCATCGCATCCACGCAATGGCCGAATTCGGTGGCTTCCGATCGCAGGAACTTGCGCCGCGCCGGGACAGCGTCAAACAACTGACGCACATCCACAGTGGTGCCCGGCGGGCCGGACGCGGGGCTGACCTGCATGCTGCCGGCATCGATCTGCCAGGCGTGTTCGCCGTCGCGCGTGCGTGAAATGATGGTCACCTGGGCGACGGACGCAATCGAAGCCAGCGCTTCGCCGCGAAACCCCATCGACGCCACGGATTCCAGTTCATTCAATGACCGGATCTTGCTGGTGGCGTGTCGGGCCAGCGCCAGCGGCAATTCGTCGGGCGGAATGCCGCCGCCGTCGTCCGTTACGGCAATGCGGCGAATGCCGCCGCCCTCCAGGCGCACTTCGATGGCACGGCCGCCCGCGTCGATCGCGTTCTCAAGAATTTCCTTGAGCACGGAGGCGGGCCGCTCGATGACCTCGCCGGCAGCGATCTGGCTGATGAGCAGGTCGGGAAGCGCAAGAATGGAACGGCGTTCTGTCATTAGGCTTAAGTCTGGTGGTGCTGTGTGGGGGATTTTAGCGTCATGGCTGCTGGGCTATAGTCGCGAGGGTTTAACCTTCTTCCGAACTCCGGGCCGCTGATGCTTGAATTTTTCAATATGGTGCTCCACATCGACAAGACGCTGGGCGTCTGGGTCGCGCAATATGGCGTGTGGGTGTACCTGGTGCTGTTTTTGATTGTGTTTGCGGAAACGGGGCTGGTTGTCCTGCCTTTCCTGCCCGGTGATTCGCTGTTGTTCATTGCGGGGGCGTTTGGCGCCACAGGGCATATCGACCCGGTGCTGATGGCGGTGCTGTTGATCGTGGCGGCCATTACCGGCAACACGCTGAATTACATGATTGGGCGCTACATCGGCCCGCGCGTGTTTTCCATGAACGTAAGATTCCTGGACCGCGGCGCGCTGATGCGCACGCACGCGTTCTATGAAAAGCACGGCGGGAAAACCATCGTGATGTCGCGCTTCATCCCAGTCGTGCGCACGTTCGCGCCGTTTGTGGCGGGCGTGGCGGACATGTCGATGTCGCGCTTTCAATTGTTCAATATCCTGGGCGCATTGCTGTGGGTGATCAGCCTGGTCGCGGCCGGCTACTTCTTCGGCAACATCCCCTTGGTGCGCGAACACCTGAACACCATCGTCCTCCTGGGCCTGGCCGCGGCCATCGTGCCCGTGGTAGGCGCCGGCATTTTCAAGCTGATCAAATCCCGCCGGTAGGATGGGTGCAGCGCGGCAAAACGGCTGCAAGAACACCACCGTATGCCGCGCGAGACCCATCAAGCAGCGGTGGAGCGGACAATGCACCACCCACATGAACGACGTAACCTATCAGCAGCGCGCTGATATCACCCCAGCCGCGCCAGCGGCGGGTTTGCGGTGAAGTAGCGTTGGATGCCCGTCATCATGGCTTGCGCCAGCTTTTCCTGATGCGAATTGCTGCGCAACAGGGCTTCTTCCTGCGGGTTGCTGATGAAGGCCGTTTCAACCAGCACGGACGGGATGTCCGGCGCCTTCAGCACGGCAAAGCCGGCCTGTTCGACGCTGTTCTTGTGCAGGCGGTTGATCTTCTTGATTTCGTCCAGGAAGGCGCTGCCGACCTTGAGCGAATCATTGATCTGCGCGGTGGTGGACAGGTCCAGCAGCACCTTGGCGACCTGGCGGTCGTGGCTGCCCAGGTTGACGCCGCCGATCAAGTCGGCCGCGTTTTCCTTGTCGGCCATCCAGCGCGCCTGGGCGCTGCTGGCGCCGCGCTGCGACAGCGCGAACACCGATGAACCGTTGGCCGACGGCTTGACCCACGCATCCGCGTGGATCGAAATGAACAGGTCGGCATTTACCCGGCGCGCCTTCTGCACGCGCACATGCAGCGGCACGAAGTAATCGTCGTCGCGGGTCAGGTAGGCGCGCATGTAAGGCTGGCTGTCGATCAGTGCTTTCAGGCGCCGCGCAATGCGCAGCACCACGTCTTTTTCACGCAGGCCGCTGCGGCCGATGGCGCCCGGGTCTTCGCCGCCGTGGCCCGGGTCCAGCGCGATGGTCAGCGTGCGCGGCTTGCCACGGCTGGCGGTGCCAGTAGGCGGCTTGGGCGCGGTCGGCAGGGGCGGGGCGGGTTGCTGGCCGCGCACGCGTGGCGCTTCGGGCGGATCGGCGCGGGTGACCGGGTTGCGCTGGATGTCTTCAAGAATGCGCGCCAGCGGGTCGTCGACGTCGGGGCCGCTCTGGTTCAGGATGGCGATAAGCGGATCCTGGGCGACCTTCGGATACAGGTCCAGCACCAGCCGGTACTGGTAGTCGGCCACGGGCTTGAGCGTGAACACCTGCGGGGCCACGGGCTGCTTCAGGTCAAATACCAGCCGCACCACGTTCGGGCGGTTCTGCGCCACGCGCAAGCTCTGGATATAGGGGTCATCGGGCCGGACCTTGGACACCAGGTCGTTCAGCGCCGCGCTCAGGGTCAGGCCCTCGATGTCGACCACCAGGCGGTGGGGGTTTTCAAGCGTGAATTGTTCAGCCTTGAGCTCGCTGTCGAGCTCCAGCGTGACACGGGTGTATTCGTCGGCCGGCCAGGTACGCACAGCCAGGATCGTTGCCGCCTGCGCCAAACGAGGCAGGACCGGCAAGACGAGCAGCGTGGCGGCAACGCTGATCAGGCGGCGCCGGGTGGCGCCTGCCGAGGGAAGGGCGCCGTCTTGGGCGGGGGGACAATCGCGTTCAACCATGTTTGTCCTCGAGCGGTGTACGCGGTCAGGGTGGCGTCGCGGCCCTCATCGGCATAAGCCAGGGAAATGAGCAAGTCGGGGGCGGGCAAAAGGCCCTCGGCCCGCTCTGGCCATTCGATCAAAACCACCGCGTCTTCACGCAGTAAATCCCGGAATCCTGCGTCTAACCATTCGCGCGAATCACTAAATCTATAAAAATCAAGATGATAGAAGTATAAGTTAAAAACTTTATAGGATTCAAGCAGCGCGTAGCTGGGACTTTTGATTCGGCCGGTGACGCCGCATTCGCGCAACAGGGCGCGGGTAAAGGCGGTTTTGCCTGCCCCAAGGTCGCCTTGAAGGTGAATGCAAGCGCCTGCGGGGCCAGTCTGTCCCCCTGAAACCAAGGGGGCGAGCTGGCGCGCAAGCGACTCCGTGGCGGCTTCGTCGGGCAGGTGCAAGGTCAGGGAGCAAAGAGGGGCGGACATGGCGCGAGGCGAGTGGTAAAAAACGATGAAGAGATCACGGATCGCCGCAATTATAGGAATGCGGGTTTCTGCTAATCTAATAAGTGATTGCTATTCTCAATATGTCGCTTCTGGCGGACACCGCCGCTTGCGACTGACAGCCGCCACGGAGTTGTACGCGCCATGAAGACCCGCATCGAAAAAGACACGTTTGGGCCCATTGAAGTCCCCGAGGATCACCTCTGGGGCGCCCAAACGCAACGTTCGCTGCATTTTTTCGCGATTTCCACCGAAAAAATGCCTGTGCCGCTGGTCAACGCGATGGCCCGCCTGAAGCGCGCGGCCGCCAAGGTCAACGCCGAACTCGGCGAGCTGGACCCGACCATCGCCGACGGCATCATCCGCGCGGCCGACGAGGTCATCGCCGGCAAATGGCCCAATGAATTTCCCCTGTCGGTCTGGCAAACGGGATCGGGCACCCAAAGCAACATGAACATGAACGAAGTGCTGGCCAACCGCGCGTCCGAACTCTTGGGCGGCGTGCGCGGTGAAGAACGCAAAGTGCATCCGAACGACCACGTCAACCGCGGCCAATCGTCCAACGACACCTTCCCGACCGCCATGCACGTGGCGGCCGCCGTCGAAGTCGAGCATCACCTGCTGCCTTCGCTGAAGCAATTGCGCGCGACCCTGGCCGAGAAAAGCGCCAAGTTCTATGACATCGTCAAGATTGGCCGCACCCACCTGCAGGACGCGACGCCGTTGACGCTGGGCCAGGAGTTGTCGGGCTATGTGGCGCAACTGGATCTGGCGGAGCAGCAGATTCGCGCCACCTTGCCGGGCTTGCATCAATTGGCCATTGGCGGCACGGCGGTGGGCACGGGCCTGAACGCGCATCCGCAATTCAGCGCCAAGGTGTCGGCCGATCTGGCGCATGCAACGGGCACGGCTTTCGTGTCGGCGCCCAACAAGTTCCAGGCGCTGGCCTCGCACGAAGCGCTGCTGTTCGCGCATGGTGCGTTGAAGTCGCTGGCGGCCGGCTTGATGAAAATCGCCAACGATGTGCGCTGGCTGTCCAGCGGCCCGCGCTCGGGCCTGGGCGAAATCAGCATTCCGGAAAACGAGCCGGGCAGCTCCATCATGCCGGGCAAGGTCAACCCCACGCAGTGCGAGGCCATCACCATGTTGGCCGCGCAAGTGCTGGGCAACGACGTGGCCATCAATATCGGCGGCGCCAGCGGTAACTTCGAACTGAACGTCTTCAAACCGCTGGTGATCCACAACTTCCTGCAATCGGTGCGCCTCTTGACGGACGGCATGGCCAGCTTCAATGCGCACTGCGCGGCCGGCATCGAACCCAATCACGAACGTATCGCCGAACTGGTGGATCGTTCCCTGATGCTGGTGACGGCCCTGAACCCGCACATCGGCTACGACAAGGCCGCGCAGATTGCCAAGAAGGCGCACAAGGAAGGCTTGTCGCTGAAGGAATCGGCCTTGGCGCTGGGTTATGTGACCGAAGCGCAGTTCGCCGAATGGGTGGTGCCCGGGTCCATGACCAACGCGCACAAGTCGTAATCGAACTCACGGGAGCCGCTGCGGCGGCCGCCCTGATGGTTGCCCCTGATGGTCGCCTTTGATGGGCGGCCATTTTTCATAGTGACTACGCGGTCAGCATCAGCCACAGCGGAATCGTGGCGGCCGAGAACAGCGTGCCTAGCGAAATCAGCACTGCCACCATCCGCCCGTCGCCGCCCATGCGCATGGCCAGCACGTAGGCGGCGGACGCGGTGGGCAAGGCGGCAAACAGCAACAGCATGCGCGCTTCAAGCGGGGGCAGGCCCAGCAGCCGCGCCACACCCAGGGCCACCGCGGGCAGCGCCACCAGCTTTACGGCAAGCATCCAGGTGATCAACGCGCCGTAGCCCTTGCCGCCTTCCCAGGCCAGGCTGGCGCCCACGCATAGAATGCCCAGCGCCAAGGCAGCCGCGCCCAGGCGCGCCAGCACCGTATCCACGGGGCCAGGCAGTTGCAAGCCAGCCAGGTTGCAGGCCAGCCCCAACAGGGTTGAGACAACCAGCGGATTGCGCGCCAGTTCACGCAGCAGATTGCCGCCGTTGTGGCGCGCCAGCCCGTAGACCGCGGCCACGTTGGCCATGGGCACCGCGAAGCCGACGATCAGCGCCATCACCGTCTGCCCTTGCGAACCGGCCAGGCTGGCCGACAGCGCCAGCCCGATATAGGTATTGAAGCGGTAACCGCACTGCGCGGATGAGGCCAGCCCCAGCGAGGACGGCCGCAGCACCAGACCCGCCAGCCAGGCCATGGCCACGCCCGCCACGATCACGGCCGCCGTGGCCTGCAGCAGCAGGGCGGCGTTGCCGGCCGTGATGGGGGTACGAAGAATGGATTGGAACAGCAGCGCGGGGAACAGCACGAAGTACACAAGGCGTTCGGTGCCCGCAAAGAATTCGCGTGAAAAACCCAGCTTGTGACGCAGCGCCCAACCCAGCGCAACCAGCATGAAATCAGGGAAAACCAGAAGGGCAACCGACATGGGACCAGGGTGTTTTTTTAGGGGAGCGGGCCGGGATCGGCGCGCTATGCGGGTGTAAGCATTTGCTGCTATTCTCCGTCATTCTGGCGGGCGCGTCTGCCACAAGCAATTCATAAAAGCAGCGCCACACACGCTGCACAGAAGCAAAGCGCTCCCACCGTTATCTGCTGGCCCGTCTACAGACGAGACCATCTCAAAACGGTCCGTTCACATACGGGCTCGCAATCTTGGAGGAAACACACCTATGAATAAAGTTCGCTCCCTGGCCTTGGCTATCGCCGTGGCGACTGGCGCCGCCGGCACGCTTGGCGCCTCCGTCGCGCATGCCGCCGACAAGTACCCCAGCAAGCCGATCCGCGTGATCGTTCCCTTCGCGCCGGGCGGTTCCACCGACATCATCGCGCGCCTGGTGACCCAACGCATGAGCCAGGAACTTGGCCAGCCGATGGTTGTGGAAAACAAGGGTGGCGCAGGCGGCGCCATCGGTGCGTCGGAAGCCGCGCGCGCCGATGCTGACGGCTACACGCTGTCGATCGCCACGGTGTCGACCATGGCCGTCAACCCGGCCTGCCGTCCGAAGGATCTGCCGTACGACCCGATCAAGGATTTCCAGCCGGTCACCAACTTCGCCAACACGGCCAACGTGGTTGCCGTGAACCCGAAGTTCCCGGCCAAGGACTTCAAGGGCTTCATCGAAGAACTGAAGAAGAACCCCGGCAAGTATTCCTATGGCAGCTCGGGCACTTGCGGCGTGCTGCACTTGATGGGCGAATCCTTCAAGATGGCCACGGGCACCGACATCGTGCATGTGCCGTACAAGGGTTCGGGCCCGGCCGTGGCGGATGCCGTCGGCGGTCAGATCGAAATCCTGTTCGACAACCTGCCGTCGTCGATGCCGCAGATCCAGGCCGGCAAGCTGAACGCCATGGCCATCGCCTGGCCTGAGCAAATTTCGTCGATCAAGGGTGTGCCCACGTTCAAGGAAGCCGGCTTTCCGGTGCTGAACCAGCCGGTCTGGTACGGCCTGCTGGCGCCCAAGGGCACGTCGATGGAGGTTGTGAACAAGCTGCGCGACGCCGCTGTCGTGGCCCTGAAGGACCCGAAGGTCATCAAGGCGCTGGAAGACCAGGGCTCGGCGCCGTCGGGCAACACGCCGGAAGAGTTCGCCAAAGAAATCAAAGAGCAATTTGATTGGGCGCAAGACGTCGTGAAGAAGCAGAACATCAAGCTGGATTGATGCGGCATGGGGCCGGCCCTTGGGCCGGATTCCAACGCCAGTAAAAACGGGTGCCTTGAACGTCAAGGCGCCCGTTTTATTTTGGCGGCGTTTATTTTGCCGACGCCGCGTCCTTCACGCGGGCGTATCAAGCGACGCAATGCGCGCGGCGCAGGCGGCGCGCAGCCGGTCGATCAGGTCGCGGTGCAGGGCCGACAACGGGTCCTGGTTGCGCACCATGATGCTGATCGGCACACGCAGCGCGGGCTCCAGGCGGCGCAGGCTCATGCCGGGGCGCAGCATGGCCTGGGCAGTGATGGCGTCGACGATGGCGTCGCCGCAGCCTGCGTCCACCAATGCGCAAGCCACGTAATGCGTCTGCACCTGAATAGCCACTTGCGGCGCCAGGCCCTGCGCGTCCAGCGCCATCTGCAGCAGCGCGCCCGAGGCATCGCCCGCGTCCAGCACGATCAGCGTATCGCCCTTGGGGTCGGCCAGTTCAGACAGGCGCATCGCTCCGGTGGCGGGCCTGCGGCTCAGGTGCACCAACTCGGTATGGCCCAGGCCCATGCGGGTCAGGCCGGGGTAGTCGTTGGTGTCGAAGGTAATGGCCAGGTCCAGTTCGCGCGTCAACAGGCCCTGCACCAGCTCCGCGCTGTGATGCGTGTGGATGTCGAACGTGATGCCGGGTTGCGCATCGCGGCTTTCGCGCACCACGTCGGGCAGCAAGCCCAGGCCCAGCGCGGGCGCGCAGCCTAGCCGCAGGTGCCCGTTTGGCCGGTCTCGCAGGCTGGCGACAAGCCGGCGCACGCTGTTCAGGTCCTGGTTCAGTCGCGCGACTTCGGGCGTCAGGATCTCGGCCTCGCGCGTGGCGACCAGGCGCCCCTTCACGCGCTCAAACAGTTTGAAGCCGAGTTGGGTTTCGGCGTGCGCCAGCAGTTTGCTGGCGGCGGGCTGCGAGATATGCAGCGCGGCGGCGGCCTCGGTCAGGGATCCGGTACGGCGGATCGCTTCGAAAATCTCGATGTGGCGCAGGCGCATGTCAGGGGGAGGAAGAGGGACCGGAACCGCGATTCTATGTCGGGTTGACGGCGCGGGACACCCGGGCCGATGATGAACGCCTGCCGGCATGCCGGCGCCACCTTGGAGTTGACCATGCGCGCTTGCCGCCACGCCGCCGCCATTCTTTTTGCCACCACCCTGGCCGCCATGCCGGCTGCGTGGGCGCGTACCCCAGCGGCGGTTGAGGACCTCAACCCCGAGGCGGCCAGCGGCGCGCAAGCGCGCGAACTGGTCCGAGCGCCGAAATATATGATGGTGTCCGCCAACCCGCTGGCCACGCAGGCGGGCGACGACATGCTGCGCGCGGGCGGCTCGGTGGTGGATGCCGCCATCGCCACGCAGTTGGTATTGAATCTGGTTGAGCCGCAATCGTCAGGCATCGGCGGGGGCGCGTTCCTGGTGCTGTATTCGGCCAAGACCGGTCGCATCCAAACCTATGACAGCCGCGAAACCGCGCCGGCGGCAGCGCGCCCCGACCGCTTCCTGGGCGCGGATGGCAAGCCGCTGCCTTTCGCGCAGGCCGTGAACAACGGCATGGCGGTCGGCGTGCCGGGCTTGCTACGCGGCCTGGAACTGGCGCACGAGGAAGCGGGCGTGCTGCCCTGGGCCGACCTGTTCCAGCCCGCCATCCGGCTTGCCGAACAAGGCTTTGCCGTGTCGCCGCGCTTGCACACGCTGCTGGCGGGCAACAAGGCCCTGCCGAAGCAGGCGGCCGCCGCCGCGTATTTCTATGCACCGGACGGCTCGCCCTGGCCGGTGGGGCATGTGTTGAAGAACCCTGAGTTCGCGCGCACCTTGCGCGCCGTGGCCACTCAGGGCGCCGATGCGTTCTATCAAGGCGAGATCGCTCGCGACATCGTGGCGGCGGTGCATGGCCATGCCACGCCGGGTGACCTGAGCCTGGCGGACTTGGCCAACTATCGCGCCAAGACGCGCGACCCGGTGTGCGGCGCGTATCGCGGCTACCAACTGTGCGGCATGGCGCCGCCCAGCAGCGGCCCCATCGCCGTGCTGCAGATGCTGGGCGAGCTGGAACAGTATCCGATGTCGACGTATGCGCCGGGTTCGGTGCAGGCGGTGCATTATTTTTCCGAAGCTGGGCGGCTGGCGTTCGCTGACCGAGACTTCTATGTGGCGGATCCGGACTTCGTCGATGTGCCGGTACGTGCCCTGTTGAACCCGGCCTATCTGCGCGCGCGCGGTGCGTTGATCCAGCCGGATCGCAGCATGAAGGTTGCGTTGCCGGGCGACCCGGAAGGCAAGCTGCTGACGCTCGGCCGTGACAACGCGCTGGAACTGCCGTCCACCAGCCATCTGGTGGCGGTGGACAAGCAAGGCAATGCGCTGTCCATGACGACGACCATCGAAAGCGAATTTGGCAGCAAGATCTTCGTGCGCGGCTTCTTGTTGAACAACGAAATGACGGATTTCTCTTCGTCGTTCAAGGACCCCGAAGGCAGGCTGGTGGCCAACCGCGTTGAACCCGGCAAGC
The DNA here is from genome assembly GCF_038594925.1 of Achromobacter sp. JD-1. NCBI lineage: Bacteria > Pseudomonadati > Pseudomonadota > Betaproteobacteria > Burkholderiales > Alcaligenaceae > Achromobacter > Achromobacter sp. JD-1. The sequence continues at coordinate 106,069 of NZ_JBCGCS010000001.1, forward strand.
GGCCGCGCAGCTCGATGGCGCCGATCATCGTGCTGCGCGACGGCAAGCCCGTGATGCTGGTGGGCTCGCCGGGCGGCAGCGCCATCATCAATTACGTGGCCAAGACGATTGTGGGCGTGCTGGATTGGGGCCTGGATATCCAGGCCGCGATTGCGCTGCCCAACATGGGCAGCCGCAACAAGGACACGGAACTGGAAAAGGGCACGCCGCTAGAAGCGCTGGCGCCCGCGCTGGAAGCCATGGGGCACCCGGTGCGCATCACCGAATTTCCCAGCGGCATCCATGGCATTGTGATCGACGCCAACGGCCTGCAAGGCGGGGTGGACCCGCGTCGTGAAGGCCTGGCCAAGGGCGGTTGAGGCGGCGTTTTATTCCAGCGCAGACGGGTCGATTTCCATGCGTGCTTCCTTGCGACGCGCCAGATAGGTCACGCCCCACATCACCACCCCAAGCAGCAACAGCCAACCCGCCACCTGATACTGGATCACGTCGCGCCCGGTCAGCGGCGTGACCAGGAACAGGCACGCCGCTGCGCCCAGCCACGGAATGATGCGGCTGATGCGGAAGTGTTCGTGCTTGACCTCGTCGCGACGCAGGACCAGTACCGCGACGTTGACGAAGGCGAACACGCCAAGCAGCAGCAGCGCCGTGGTGCCGCCCAGCGCGCGGATGGCTTCCGAATCAGCCAGGGCCACCAGGATGATCAGGCCAAACGCAAGCGCGGTGGTGAACAGGATGGCCGTCCAGGGCGTCTGGTTCTTGCGATGCACATGCGCCAGGAACGACGGCAACACGCCTTGGCGCGACATGCCGTAAAGCAGGCGGCTGGCCATCATCATGTTGATCAGCGCGGAGTTGGCCACGGCAAACATCGAGATCACGGGCATGATGTATTCCACCGGCAAGTCCGGGGCGGCGCGCTTGACCACCAGCACCAGCGGTGTCGAGCTTTTAGCCAATTCGCCCACCGGCACCAGCGCCACCGCGCAGATCGACACCAGCACGTAGATCACGGCGGTGATGCCCAAGCCGGTCAGCATGACCTTGGGAAAGATGCGGCTGGGCTCGTGCGTTTCTTCGGCCATGTTGACCGAATCCTCAAATCCCACCATGGCGAAGAACGCCAGCGCGGTGGCTGAGGTGACCGCCAGGAAGACGCTCTTGTCTTCGGGCGTGTCGAAGGCGATCACGCGCGAGAAATCCGCCTGCCCACCCGCCATGGCGTAGAAACCCAGCAGGATCACCATCAACAGGCCCGATAGTTCGATCAGTGTCAGCACGACGTTTGCCTTGACGCTTTCGGCCGCGCCGCGCAGGTTCACCAACATGACCAGCAACATGAAGCCCAGCGCGCCGAAGGTGATCCAGGTTTTTTCTGCTTTGATGCCAAAGGCAGCGAACAGGTTGGCGGCAAAGGCCTGCGAAGCCGTGGCGGCTGATGTCAGCCCCGAGCTCATGACGGTGAAGCAAACAATAAAGGTCAGGAAGTGCACGCCGAAGGCTTTGTGCACATAGAGCGCCGCGCCGGCGGCACGAGGGTACTTGGTGACAAGCTCCAGGTAAGACAGCGCGGTCAGCAAGGCCACCGCGAAAGCCACCAGAAAGGGCAACCACGCCGCGCCACCGACTTCAGCGGCCACCTGGCCGGTCAATGCATACACGCCTGTACCAAGGATGTCGCCAACAATGAACAGCAACAATAGTTTGGCGCCCATCACGCGCTTGAGCGGCGCATTATCTGTGGACGCGGCGATCGTCTCGTTTGTGGCCATATTCTTTTCTCCTCTTTCTTGGACTTTGCGGGGGGAGGCGACCCGAAAAGTCTAAGGCGGGGAGGGTGTAGACAGTGCTACAACGGTGCAACGAAATGTCTTAGTTGTTGGGATTCGTAGGATGGGTGCAGCGCGAGAGGCAGGTCAGAAAAACCCCAGTGCAATTCGCGCGAAACCCATCAAGCAGCGGCGGAGTCTGGGGAATCTTGGCCACACGGCTGCGTGGCTGGATTAGCGCTGCATGATGGGTTCCGCGCGAACATTTTCGGGGTTCTTCTGCCCGTTTTCGCGCGCTGCACCCATCCTACGATTCATATCCGGTTGGGATTCGTAGGATGGGTGCAGCGCGAGAGAGCAGGTCAGAAAAACCCCAGTGCAATTCGCGCGAAACCCATCAAGCAGCGGCGGAGTCTGGGGAATCTTGGCCACACGGCTGCGTGGCTGGATTAGTGCTGGTTCCAGCGCTGCATGATGGGTTCCGCGCGAACATTTTCGGGGTTCTTCTGCCCGTTTTCGCGCGCTGCACCCATCCTACAATTCATATCCGTTTGGGATTCGTAGGATGGGTGCAGCGCGAGAGTCAGGTCAGAAAAACCCAAGTGCAATTCGCGCGGAACCCATCGATTCACGCCTTCAATTCTGGTGGCAGTTTCCGCAGGCTAGCCGGTGTGCGCGATAGCTTGATCGGCGAGCCTACGCCTTTGTATTCGCCTTGCTCTAGCACCATGCCGCGGTGCTTCGTGTGCGGATGCGCCAAGGCTTGGTCCACCGTTTGCACGGCGGCGGCGGGGACGCCTGCGCGAAGCAGGCGGTCGGCCAGCGCCGACGCATTCTGACTCGCCAGCAAACTCGACAATTCATCGCGCAAGGCTTGCCGGTTTTGCAGACGATCGGCATTTGTCGCATAGCGCGCATCCGCCGCCAGCCCCGGCGCTTCAAGCACCTGCGCCATCAACGCAAACTGCCGGTTGTTGCCCACGGCAAGAAAAATCGGTCCGCTGGCGGTGGGCAGGGTTTCGTAAGGCGCAATGTTCGGGTGCGCGTTGCCGCTGCGCTTGGGCACCTTGCCGCTGTAAAAAAAGTTGGCGGCGTGCGGATGCAACAGCGACAGCGCGCAGTCGTACAGCGTGATGTCCAGGAATTGGCCCAGGCCGCTGCGATGGCGTTCGTTCAGCGCCAGCAACACGGCGACCGCGGCGTTCAGTCCGGTCACCATGTCCACCACCGGCAGACCCACGCGCGTGGCCTCGCCGTCGGCTTCGCCATTCACGCTCATCAAGCCGCACATGGCTTGGGCGCAGGCGTCGTAGCCGGGCAGCCCGCCCAAGGGGCCATCCGCGCCAAAGCCGCTGACGCGGCAATGCACCAGCTTGGGAAAGGCCTGGCTCAGGCTGTCATAACCCAGCCCCCACTTTTCCAGCGTGCCGGGCTTGAAGTTTTCAACCAGCACGTCGGCGTCGGCCAGCAGATGGCGCAGCAGTTCCTGGCCGGCAGGTTGCGACAAGTCCAGCGTCATGCCTTCCTTGTTGCGGTTCACGCCGATGAAGTACGAGGCCGTGTCGCCCAGGAAAGGCGGCCCCCAACCACGGGTTTCGTCACCGCCCGGGGGCTCGATCTTCAGCACGTCGGCGCCGTGGTCGGCCAGTATCTGCGTGCAGTACGGGCCGCCCAGCACGCGCGACAGGTCGATCACTTTGCAGCCGGCCAGCGCGCCGGCGTTCGGAAGAGTAGGGGCCATGGAATCTCTGCTTCAGTCGATGGAAACGTTGGCGCTCTTGATGAGTTCGCGCCACTTGGGGACTTCGGCCTTGATGAAGTTGGCCAGGCCTTGCGGCGTCTGGTCCTTGGCCGCCACGATGCCTTGCGAACGCAGTGCCTGCTCGACGGTGGGGTCCGACAACGCGGTCTTGAACGCCTGGTTCAACGTGTCCACCACATCGGCCGGCGTGCCCTTGGGCGCGACGATGCCGAAGAAGACGCTGACGTCATAGCCCTTGAGGCCCTGCTCGGACAAGGTGGGCAAATCCGGCAGCGCGTCCGATCGTTGCGCGCTGGCCAGGCCGATGGCGCGCAGCTTGCCGGCCTTGACGTGGGGCAAGGCCGTGAGGATGTCGGTGAACGACATGGACACCTGTCCGCCCAGCAGGTCATTCAGCGCGGGCCCCGTGCCCTTGTAGGGGATGTGCATGATGTCGGTGCCGGCCATCTTGTTGAACAGGATGCCTGCCAGGTGCGACGATGCGCCGTTGCCCGACGACGCGTAGCTGAGCTTGGTGGGATTCTTCTTGGCGTAGGCGATCAGCTCTTGCACATTGTTGACCGGCACCGACGGGTTCACCACCAGGATGTTGGGCAGATGGCCCAGGCGGATGATCGGCGCGAAGCTGGTTTCAGGGTTGTAGCCCTGGTTCTTGTACAGGCTGACGTTGATGGCCAGCGGGCCGGACGTACCGAACAGCAGCGTATAGCCGTCGGGCTTGGCCCCCGCCACATATTCCGATCCGATGTTGCCGCCCGCGCCGCTGCGGTTTTCAACGATGACGTTCTGCTTGAGCGGCTCGCGCAGCTTCTCGGCCAGGCGGCGCGCCATGGCGTCGGTCGGCCCGCCGGGCGGGAACGGCACGACCAGCGTGATGGGGCGGGCGCTGGGAAAGGCGTCGGCGGCCAGCGCGGACGTGGCCGGCATGACGGCGGTAGCCGCGGCCATAAGCAAGGGGGCAATAAAGCGTTTCATGGTGGTGTCTCCTGTGGGGAAGGCGCGCCGGCTGTGCCGCCGGCGTCGGATTACAGCGCGTACTGCAAGATGGCCTGGCAGGCCGCGCTTTCGTTGGGGGGAATGGCATAGGGGTCGCGCGGCGCCAGGCGGTGCAGCAGCACCTGGTCGGCCAGTTGCGCACGGCTTTCCAGCCCGGCGCCCGTGGCTTCCCAGCGCAGCGCGGCCATGGACACGGCGTGGTACAGCAACGATGCGGCCTGGCGGGCCAGTTCATCATGGTCGCCCGCCGCCGCGTGTTCGGCCAACGCAAAGCTCTTGGCCAGCGCCTCTGCTTGCAGTTCGGCCAGATCGGTCGGGCAGGGCACGCCCGCCGCCAGCAACTGGTCGATGTGCGCACGCAGGGCGGGCAGCGAATTTTCTTTCTTGATGGCGCGCAGCACGTCCAGCGCCACGATGTTGCTGGTGCCTTCCCAGATGGATCCCAGATGTGCGTCGCGCACCAGGCGCGGCTCGGTCCATTCCTCGATATAGCCGCAGCCGCCGCGCACTTCCATCGCGTCGCCCGTTACCTTGCGGGCATCGCGGCAGGCGCGGAACTTGATCAGCGGCGTCAGGATGCGGGCCAGCGCCGGGTCGGCCGTGCCCTGGTCGGCGTCCGCCAGCGCGCGCGCTGTCTGGAACATGACGCTGCGCGCCTGTTCGGCCCATACCGTCATCTTGACCAGCTGGCGCTGCATCAGCGGCATGTCGATCAGTCGCTTGCCGAAGGCGCGGCGGTGCTGCGACACGTAGATGGCTTCGGTCACCGCGCGGCGCATCAGCCCGGCCGCGCGCATGCCGTTGGACAGGCGCGAATTGTTGATCATGTCGGCCATCTGCTTGAAGCCGCGACCACGTTCGCCCACCAGCCAGGCTACGGCCCCTTCCAGACGGATCTCGCCGCTGGCCATCGAGCGTGTCCCCAGCTTGTCTTTCAAACGCAGGATTCGGTAATGGTTGTGGCTGCCATCGTCCAGGTCGCGCGGCAGCAGGAAGAGCGACACGCCCTTCAGGCCCGGCTGCGGCTCGCTGCGCGCCAACACCATGGCGAAGCCCGCGTCGGGGTTCGAGCAGAACCACTTGTCGCCATGGATGCGCCAGGTGCCGTCGGCCTGCGCTTCCGCGGTCACTTCTGTGGCGCTCACGTCCGACCCCGCGCCCTGTTCCGTCATGAACATCGCGCCTTGGCGCAGCGCGTCGAAATCCTGGGTGGTGACTTGCGGCAGCACGCGCTCGACCAGCGCGGGGTCGCCGAACTTGCGCAGTGTGCGCGCCAGCGAATCGGTCATGCTGACCGGGCAGCACAGGCCAAATTCGGCCTGCACGAAAAGGTGGCTAAGCGCGTACTTGGCGCTGGCCGGCATGGGTTCGGGCCAGCCCAGCACGCCGCCGCGATGCGACAGCGCGGCCAGGCCGAATTCGCTGTAGGCCAGCCGTTCAAGCTCGACATAGGCGGGATGCTTGTCGACGCGCGATTCGTCCGCGCCCGCGCGGCTGCGCACGGACAGGGTGGGCGGATGCTTGTCCGCCGTGGCCGCCAGCTCGTCCATCACACCGCCAGCCAAACCGCCCAGGCGTTCCAGGTGCGGCAGCAGATGCGTGTGCAGCGCGGCCGGCAGATAGCGCTGGCTTAGCGCGGCGGCATAAGGGTCCGCGCTGAATAGATTCAGGCCGCGTGAATCCGGAACGGGCGTGGTGTTGGGGGCAACGGGGCGGGCGGGGGCGTCCATGGCGGCATCCTGCGGAAAACGGGGGAGATGGCCGATGTTGCGCGGGTAGATTAATCTATGCAAATACCGATTTTGTGTAGAACAATCCATAAAAAATATAGATAGGGGGAGACCATGGATCTGGACCCGCGCCTTTTGCGCTACTTCATCGCGGTGGCCGAAGAGCGCCACTTCAGTCGCGCCGCCACGCGGCTGCATATTTCCCAGCCCCCGTTGAGCTACGCCATCCGCCAATTGGAAGACAACGTTGGCGCTCGCTTACTGGCGCGTACCAGCCGGCATGTGGAACTGACCGACGCGGGCCACGTGCTGTATCGCGAGGCCCTGACGTTGCTGAGGCAGGCGGAAGAGGTACGCACGCTGGTGCAAAGGGTGGACGCGGGCTTGCGGGGCCGGCTGCGCATCGGCTTCGTGGGGTCGATGCTGTATCGCGGCCTGCCGACGCTGTTGAACGCGATGCGGGCGGAGTTGCCCGACGTTGAGCACGTGCTGACTGAACTGAATTCCCACGAGCAGATTGAAGCGGTGCGGCGTGGTGAGCAGGACCTGGGCTTTATCCACGCCAACCCGGTGCCCGACGAGGTGCTGGCGCGCGACCTGATCGCGGAACCCTTCGTAGTATGCCTGCCGGACTCGCATCCACTGGCGGGCCGCCAGTCGCTACGTCTTGCCGAACTGGCTAGCGATGATTTCGTCTTCTTCGCCCGCGCGGCGTCCCCCAGCTATTACGAAACCGTGCTGTCCATGTGTGTGGCGGCGGGGTTCATGCCGGTGATCCGGCACGAAGTGCGTCATTGGCTGAGCGTGGCGTCGCTGGTGTCGCAGGGTTTGGGCGTGTCGATCGTGCCGGCCTGCCTGTCGCGCAGCGGCCTGGCCGGCACGCGCTTCATCGCCTTCGCGCATGACGCGCGCTCGGTCAGTCAGGTGATCTGGCACGCCGGTGCGCGCACGCCCTTGCAGCAAAGGGCGATGGCGCTGGTGGAACGCCAGTTTCCATCGGCCGCGACCCAGGCCGCGGCCGACTGAAGACCCGCGCAATACAGATCAGATCAGCGGAACACCACGGTCTTGTTGCGGTTCAGCAGGATGCGGTGTTCCACATGGCTGCGCACCGCGCGCGACAGCACCAGCGATTCAATGTCGCTGCCCACTTGGGTCAGGTCGGCCGCCGTCATGGTGTGGTCGACCCGTTCGATGTCCTGGTCGATGATCGGGCCTTCGTCCAGGTCCGACGTCACGTAGTGGGCGGTGGCGCCAATGATCTTCACGCCGCGCGCATGCGCCTGGTGGTATGGGCGCGCGCCCTTGAAACTGGGCAAGAAGCTGTGGTGGATGTTGATGGCGCGGCCATTCAGCGCGCGGCACATGTCCGCCGACAAGATCTGCATGTAGCGGGCCAGCACCACCAGGTCGGTGTTGGACTGGTCGGCAATTTGCAGCACCTGCTTTTCCTGTTCCGCCTTGGTGTCCGGCGTTACGGGCAGGTAGTGGAACGGGATGCCGTAGGACGCGGCCAGGCTGGCGTAGTCGTTGTGGTTCGACACGATCGCAGCCACTTCCGCGTGCAAATGCCCGCTATGCACCCGGAACAGCAGGTCGTTCAGGCAGTGGCCTTGCTTGCTGACCATGATCAGCAGACGCTGCTTGCGGCGGGCGTCGTGCAGCTTCAGGTCCATGCCGTAATCCACCGACAGCGTATCCAGCCGGGCGCGCAGGTCGTCGGGGTTCACGGCCACGGGCAGGTCGAAGTGCACGCGCAGGAAGAACTGGCCGGTTTCCTCGTCGCCGAACTGCTGCGAATCCAGGATGTTGCAACCCAATTCGAACAACAGGCCGCTGACGCGGTAGACGATGCCGGTGCGGTCGGGGCAGGACAGGGTCAGGATGTAGTCGTTGTGCTGCATGGTGCGGGAATAGGCCAGGGTAAGGATAAGAGGGGATGGGTGGAATCAGGCGCTCAGGCGCGCCAGGGTTTCTTCCGCCAGGGCCAGGCTTGAGGTCAGCCCGGGAGATTCAATGCCGAACAGGTTTACCAGGCCCGGCACGCCATGCACGGCGGGGCCGGCAATGACGAAGTCGGCGGCGGGCTCGTGCGGGCCCGAGATCTTGGGCCGGATGCCGGTATAGCCGGGCGCCAGCGCGTTGTCGGGCAGGGCCGGCCAGTAGCTGCGCACGGCTTCATAGAACACGTCGGCGCGGGCCGGGTCCAGCGTGTAGTCCTCGGTGCCGATCCATTCGGTGTCGGGGCCGAACTTGGCCTGGCCGCCCAGGTCCAGCGTCAGGTGCACGCCCAGGCCGGCGTGTTGCGGCACGGGGTAGATCAGGCGCGAGAACGGGGCGCGGCCGGACAAGGTGAAATAGCTGCCCTTGCACAGGTAGTCGGTGGGGATGCTGGCGGGCGGTACGCCGTCGATGCGGCGGGCCAGCGCGGGCGCTTGCAGCCCGGCTGAATTGATCAGCACGTTGCAGGTCAAGGTCATGGCTTCGTCGCCGCCGAATTGCAGCTCGAAGCCGCCTTCGGGGCGCACGCGGCCAGATACCAGCGGCGTGTGGAAGACGCATTGGCCGCCGGCGTTTTCGGCGTCGCCCTGGAACGACAGCATCAGGGCATGGCTGTCCACGATGCCTGTGGACGGCGACACCAGCGCGGCGGTGCATTGCAGCGCGGGTTCCAGGCGCATGGCTTCTTCCCCCGAGATGAATTGCAGGTCGTCCACGCCATTGGCGCGGGCGCGCTGCGCAATGCCTTCCAACTGGGCCGCCTGGTCACGGTCGGTGGCGACGATGAGCTTGCCCAGGCGCTTGTGCGGCACGCCGCGTTCGGCGCAATAGGCGTACAGCAAATGTTTACCGCGCACGCACAGGCGCGCCTTCAGGCTGCCTGCGGGGTAGTAGATGCCGGCATGGATGACTTCGGAATTGCGCGAGCTGGTGCCCGTGCCGATGGCCTCGGTGGCTTCGGTCACCAGCACTTCTCGGCCGGACTGCGCCAGCGCCCGCGCGATGGCCAGGCCGACCACGCCCGCGCCGATCACGATGCAATCCACATCCGCGCTCATGGTGCTTTCCTTTCAGAGCGGGTGCCGGCGGGAGTCAGGTCGAAGCCGCCCGCGTGAAATACCAGCGGCGGCTCGTGGCTGTGGCCGCAGCGCTCTACTTCGCCCACCATGATGATGTGGTCGCCTTCTTCGTAGCGGCTGCGGTTGCGGCATTCGAACCAGGCGGCGCAATGGCCGTCCAGCATCGGCGTGCCGCCCGGCGCGTAGTGCACCGTCAGGCCGGCATAGCGGTCGGGCGTCTTGCCGGTGGCAAAGCGCCGCGCCAGCGCGATCTGCTCGGCGCTCAGCACGTTGACCACGTACCGTTCGCATTGCTCGAAGATTGCCAGCGACGACGACGCGCGCGACAGGCTCCAGAGGATCAGCGGCGGGTTCAGCGATACCGAGTTGAACGAGCTGACCGTCAGGCCGATGGGGGCGCCATCAAGCCCGGCGGCCGTCACGACCGTTACGCCGGTGGCGTAGCGACCCAGCGCGGTGCGGAAAAAAGCGGCGTCAAAATCAGGGGAGGAGGCGGGCATGCAATCGGTAATTGGGCGGGCGCGGCAAGGCGCCCGGCATCAGGGCGACAGGCGTTCGATCTTCCAGGCCGAGCCGTCGGCTACATAGCGCAGACGGTCGTGCAGGCGCGAGGGCCTGCCTTGCCAGAATTCAATGGCGGTGGGCTTCAGGCGGTAACCGCCCCAGTGCGGCGGACGCGGCGGCTGTTCGCCAAAGCGTTCGCGGAATTCCTTTTCACGGGCTTCCAGCGCTTCGCGGGTAATGGGCTGGCTCTGGGGCGAGGCCCAGGCGCCGATGCGCGAACCGGCGGGGCGGCTGTGATAGTAGGCATCCGATTCTTCGGGGGCCACTTTTTCCACCACGCCTTCGATGCGGACCTGGCGTTCCAGCGGCTGCCAGAAAAACAGCAGGCTGGCGCGCGGCTCGGCCAGCAGGTCTTGGCCCTTGCGGGATTCGTAGTTGGTGAAGAACGTGAAGCCGCGCTCGTCAAAGCCCTTGATGAGGACGATGCGGGCGCTGGGCTGGCCACTGGCGTCAACCGTGGCCAAGGTCATGGCGTTGGGTTCGGGCACCTTGGCGGCCAGGGCTTCGTCGAACCAGCGGGTGAATTGCTCGAACGGCGAGGCGGCGGCCTGGCTTTCCAACAGGACGTTCTTTTCGTAGCTTTGACGCAGATCGGAGACGGACATGGAGGCGTGGGATTCAGCGTGGATAACAGGGAGTTTATACCGCCCGGGTGGCCGTTCCCTTATTGACCCCGCGCAGCCTCGGGCATGTTTTCCGTCTTGGGGGCGGCCAGTGACGCGCTCAGGCGCCTTCTGGCAGGGTGTGTCCGTCTTCTTCCAGCAGCCGCGCGATGGCGTCCAGCCGGGCGTCGTGGATGCCGGCGGCGCGCAGCGCCTGGGCCGTTTGCACCACGTAATCGGTGCAGGGGCCATAGCGGCCAGCCGCGCGGCGCACAATGGCCAGCAGTTCGGCGTCGGGCAGCGCGCGGATGTAGGCGGGGTTGTCGCGGTTCATGATGAAGACCAGGGCGCGGACGGTGCCGGCGTCGGTCGTGCAATTGATCCAGCGGGGCAGGTAGGCGCCGGTGGACATTTCGCGTTCCCACAGCGCCGGGAAGTAAGCGGGTACCTGGCTGCCGGCCAGGCGGTAGACCACGCCCCGGCACGAGCCGCCACGGTCCAGGCCGAACACCAGGCCGGGGCATTCCGGCGTGCCCCGGTTCACGCGCGACCACAGGCACAGCGCCCGGTGATGACCGCGCAGGGTGGCCAGCCGGCGTTCCATGAAGTCAAAATCAGGGCGCCAGATCAGTGATCCGTACCCATATACCCAGACGTCTTCCCCGGCTTGCCAATGGCGCAGCGCGTCATCCAGCGATGCCTGCCTTTCCTCGGGCGTCCAAAGACGGAAGGGCAAGCTGGCGCCGGCAATGCCGGAGGCGGGGGAAGAAGACTGCATGGTCAAAGCTCTACGGTTTTCGTTCAGAGTCGAGCGGGGGATTGCGATTGGCCCAACCGCCCGCCATCAAGGCCAGCGAATAGGCCCAGAACAACGGGGCGACGCCAATTACCGCACCCAGCGCGCCGAAGGTCAACGGCAGGGACACCTGCGAGCCGTTGATCAGCGCCATGCGCAAGCCCACGGCTTCGGCCGCGCGCCCGGGCGGGCTGTGCTGGTGCAAGAGGGAAAGCATACTCGGTTGGCAGCACCCCAAGGCAAGCCCCAGGATGAACGACAGCACGATCAGGACGGTAACGTCGGTGAAAAGCGGGTAAAGCAGGAAGTCGATGGCGGCCGTGGCCATCGCCACCCGCACCAGCGTCCACGAGCGCACCCGGCGCATGATCAGCGGCAATACCAGGCGGATAACGAAAGTTGCCGCCGCGAAGGACGCCAGAATGACGCCGATGGTGGTGGCGGACAGCCCGATCGCCACGCCAAAGATCGGCACCACGAACAAATGCGTGTCCCACGCGCCGGACAATATGGTGTTGACCATCAGGATGCGGCGCAGGGCCGGCACGGCCAGCAATTCGGTCACGCGGCGGCGCTGCGCTTCCTTGGCGCCCGACAGTTGCGAATCCACCGCCTTCAATTGGTGACGCAAGGCGTACAACCCGATGCCGGACAGGATGGGCCCCAACGCCAGCAAGCCGAACGCGGTACGCGTGCCCAGGTTGTCGATGGCCAGCCCGGCGATCAGCGGCCCCGAAAATCCGGACGCGGCCAGCGCCAAGGACAGGAAGGAAAAGTTGCGCATCCGTTGCGCGGGTTCAGCATGGCCCAGCAGGTCTTGCGTGGCCACCTGATGCAGCATGAAACCGATGCCGATACAGCAGGACGCAATCAGCAAGGTCGTTTGAGTCTGCGAGATAAACGGCAAAGCGGTACCGATCGCCACCAATGACGTGCCAATGACGAGCGGGCGTACGATGCCCACCCGATCGACCCAGCGCCCCGCGCGCACCGAAAACAGCATGGGCAGCACCGCGAACACGGCAACCAGCATGCCTACCTTGAACGTGGACAGCCCCATTTGCAGGGCCGTCAGGGATACGGTGATGCGTCCCCCTGTCAACGCCACATGATTCATCATCGCCAGCAGGCACAGCAGCACCGCCCCGGAAAATTCCGGGGAACCAGAGGGCGAAGAGGGGGATCTGTTGGAGGTAGACACGGCGTTAACTGCATTCATTCTGTTCGTATCGTCCCCCTATGTCGAGGCGCGCTTTTTTTGCAGCGCCGCATATTGTTCTTGAGCGTGTTAACAAGATAGGCGCCATCTAGCGGCCAAGTTGCGCGCTTACGGTGCAAGATCGCGGCAGGTTGTCGGCATGTTGACGGCGGGCGCCCGGGGCGGGTTTCACGCGCGGGTCGTTGGCGTTGTATCGTTCACGCAACGGAACAATCCAAAGCGCGTTGCGCCGCGCGGTGCAACGCTAGTGTTTTTTTCCCGTTTCAACCGACGACAGCCGGTTGATTGGCCATCCCGCCCGTTTAGGATGGCGTCCTGGTTCCGCAATACGGGCGGCGTGGCTCGCCCCTTATCCACTGGTGCAATGAAAAAGTCCCGCAGTAAGTTCAAACGCTACGCAATCATCGCCGTCGTGATCCTCTTGGGGGTGTGGGGCCTGCGAGCCGCGTTCTTCTCGGCGCCGCCGCCACCCACTTTCGCGGTGGCGGAAGTGACCCGGGCCAATCTGGAAGACAGCGTGCTGGCCAGCGGCACCATCGACGCCATCGAGCGGGTCAGCGTGGGTGCCCAGGCCACCGGCCAGTTGAAGTCCTTGAAAGTGGAACTGGGCGACCGCGTCAAGAAAGGCCAACTGGTTGCCGAGATTGACGACCTGACCCAGCAGAACGACTTGCGCAACGCCGAAGCCGCCTTGCAGACCCGGCGCGCCGAGCGGGCCGCCAAGGTCGCCATGCTGAAACAGGCCGAGCTGGCGTTCAAGCGCCAGCGCCAGATGCTGGCGGCCGACGCCAGTTCGCGCGAAGCCTATGAATCCGCCGAAGCCACGCTGGGCGTGACCCGTGCCGAGATCGCGTCGCTGGACGCCCAGATCGCGCAGGCTGAAATCCAGGTGGATACGGCCAAGGTCAACCTGGGGTACACACGCATTGTGTCGCCGATCGACGGCATGGTGGTGGCGGTGGTGACCAAGGAAGGCCAGACCGTCAACTCGATCCAGAGCGCGCCCACCATCATCAAGGTGGCCCAGGTGGACACCATGACGATCAAGGCGCAGATTTCGGAAGCCGACGTCACCCGGGTCAAACCGGGGCTGCCCGTGTACTTCACCATTCTGGGCGAGCCCGACCAGCGCTATCACGCCACCCTGCGCGCCGTGGAACCCGCGCCGGACTCCGTCCAGAAAGACGACGCCACCACGTCGATGACCTCGTCCAGCAGCAGCTCCACCACCGCCGCCGTGTACTACAACGGCCTGTTCGATGTGCCCAACCCCGACGAAAAGCTGCGCATCTCGATGACCGCGCAGGTGTTCATCGTGCTGGGCGAAGCCAAGGACGCCGTGGTGGTGCCCGCCTCGGCGCTGGGCAAGCGCGGTGACGATGGCCGTTATGCCGTGCGCGTGGTCCTGGAAGACAACAAGACCGAGGTGCGCCAGGTCAAGATCGGCATGAACAACAACGTCCAGGCGCAGGTGCTGGAAGGGCTGGAGGTGGGCGACCGGGTCGTGTCGGCGGATTCCGCCCCAGCCGTTGGCGCAGCACCGGGGGCCTGACATGAGCGGTCCGCTGATCGCGCTGTCCGGGGTGCGCCGCGAGTTTCCCGCGGGCGACCAGACCATTGCCGTGCTGAAAGACGTCAACCTGACCATCGAGGCCGGCGAAATGGTCGCCATCGTGGGCGCGTCCGGTTCGGGCAAGTCCACGCTGATGAACATCCTGGGCTGCCTGGACCGCCCGACCCGGGGCGACTACCGCGTCGACGGCCGCAGCACGGGCGAGCTGGACCCGGACGAACTGGCTGAACTGCGCCGCGAGCATTTCGGCTTCATCTTCCAGCGCTATCACCTGCTGTCTGACCTTAGCGCCCAGGGCAACGTCGAAATGCCCGCCGTCTACGCCGGCAAGCGCCGCGAGGCGCGCATTGACCGCGCCGACCAACTGCTGGACCGACTGGGCCTGGGCGACCGCTCGGAACACCGCCCCGGCCAGTTGTCCGGCGGCCAGCAGCAGCGCGTGAGTATCGCGCGCGCGCTGATGAACGGCGGCGACATCATCCTGGCCGACGAGCCCACCGGCGCGCTGGACACGCACACCGGGCAGGAAGTGCTGCGCATCCTGGAAGAGCTGAACGCCGCCGGGCACACCATCATCATCGTCACGCACGACATGAACGTGGCGCGCCACGCGCAACGCATCATCGAGATCAGCGACGGCGAGATCGTGGCGGACAAGCGCAACCCCGACGCCCCACACCGGGACGCCGTGCGCGACGAGCCGCCCGAACTGCCCAGGCGGCCGGCCTGGCAGTCGTACCTGGACCGCTGCGGCGAAGCCTTGCGCATGGCGCTGCTGTCGATGAACGCGCACCGGCTGCGCACGTCGCTGACCATGCTGGGCATCATCATCGGCATTGCCGCCGTGGTGTCGGTGGTGGCGCTGGGCGAGGGCTCGCGGCGCAAGATCCTGGAAGACATCAGCGCCATCGGCACCAATACGGTGGAGGTCTTTCCCGGCAAGGATTTCGGCGACGAAAAGGCCGTGAATATCCGCACGCTGGTCGCGGCCGACGCCGATGCCCTGGCGCGCGAACCCTATGTGGACAGCGTCACGCCGGAAGTGGCCACCAGCAACACGCTGCGCTATCGCAACGTGTCGGTCAACGGATCCATACAGGGCGTGGGCGAACAGTACTTTCGCGTGCGCGCCATCAAGCTGGCGCAGGGCAAGTTCTTCGACGAAACCAGCGTCGTGCGCCGGGCGCAGGAGGTGGTGATCGACGACGGCACGCAGCGGGCGCTGTTCGGCTCGCACACGGAGCCCATCGGGCAGGTCATCTTCCTGGGCTCCATGCCGGCGCGCGTGATCGGGGTGACCGCCAAGAAGGACTCGGTGTTCGGCAACAACGAGTCCCTGAACGTCTGGATTCCCTACACCACGGCCTTGTCGCGCGTGCTGGGCCAGCAGCACCTGAAGAGCATCACGGTGCGTGTCAGCGACGCCACGCCGCCCGCCGCCGCCGAAAAGGCCATCGAGCGCGTGTTGATGCGCCGCCACGTGGTGAAGGATTTCTTCGTGTTCAACACGGACGCCATCCGCAAGACCATCGAACGCACCACCGCCACCATGACGCTGCTGGTATCGCTGATTGCCTTGATCTCGCTGATGGTGGGCGGCATCGGCGTCATGAACATCATGCTGGTGTCGGTCACCGAACGCACCCGGGAAATCGGCGTGCGGATGGCGGTGGGCGCGCGGCGCAGCGACATCATGCAGCAGTTTCTGATTGAAGCCGTGCTGGTCTGCCTGATCGGCGGGGCGCTGGGCATCATTCTGTCGCTGGCTCTAGGCGTGCTGGTGTCCAAGGCCACGGGCGGCTCGTTCCAGATGATTTATTCCACGGCATCGATGGTGGCGGCATTTACGTGTTCGACGCTGATCGGTGTGCTTTTTGGCTATTTGCCGGCGCGCAACGCAGCGCGCCTGGATCCCGTCGAGGCGCTGGCCCGGGAATGAGGACGATGAAAGCGGTTTCCCTGAAATGCAAACCTGTCGCGCGGACGTTGGCGCTGGCTCTGCCTTTGGCTTTAGCGGGATGCGGCAGCTTGCTGCGCACCGACTATGAACCGCCGCTGACCCAGACGCCCGCCGCGTGGACCTACGGTGGAGCGGCAGACGGACAGGCCGGTGCCCAAGTCCCCCTGGCTGACGGCGGCGCCTGGTGGCGCAACTTCAACGACCCGGTGCTGAACGGCCTGGTCGATGCCGTCCTGGCGCGCAATAACGACCTGGCCGCAGCCGCCATCCGCGTGCGCCGCGCGCAATACCAGGCGGGCTTGACCGAAGACAAGCTGATCCCGCAGTTGGGCGGCGACGCCAACGTGACGCGCAACCGCAACCTGTATGGCGACCGCGCCATCACGCGCGCCAACCAGGCGCAACTGACCGTCAGCTACGAGGTAGACCTGTGGGGCAAGCTTTCGCGCCAGCGCGACGCGGCGCAATGGGAAGCGCTGGCCACCGAGCAAGACCGCCAGTCCGCCGCCTTGTCGCTGGTGGCCACCACCGCCACGCTGTATTGGCAGACGGCCTTCATCAACCAGCGCATTGCCAGCAGCGAGGAAAGCATCGCCTACGCGCGCCGCACGCAAGACCTGGTGCGCGCGCAATACGCGGCGGGCGGCGCGTCGGCGCTGGAACTGGCCGAAGCCGAGCAGACCGTGGCCAGCCAGCAGGCAGCGCACACCCTGCTGGTGCAGCAGCGCGTGGAATACACCAATGCGTTGACGATTCTGTTCGACGGCCCGCCCGACCGCAGCATGGCCAACCCGCCCAGCTTGCCGCAGTATCCGCTGCCCGAGGCGCGCGCGGGCGTGCCCGCGGACCTGCTGAGCCGTCGCCCCGACCTGCGCGCCACCGAGCTGCGCCTGCGCGAGGCGCTGGCTACCGTGGATGCCACCCGCGCCAGCTTTTATCCGCCGGTGACGCTGACGGGTGCGGTGGGCAGCGCCAGCCCCACGCTGTCGAACATGCTGCAAAACCCCATCGCCACGCTGGGCGTAGGTCTGACGCTGCCGTTCCTGCAATGGAACCAGATGCAGTTGAACATCAAGATCTCGAAGGCGGATTACGAAGAGCGTGTGGTCAATTTCCGGCAGGCGCTGTATCAGGCCATGGCCGATGTGGAAAATGCGCTGTCGAATCGAACCCAGTTGGCCTTGCAGGCCGAGCAGCTTGCGCGGTCGCTGCGCGCGGCGCGCGAGGCCGAGCGCCTGTACGAGGTTCGGTATCGGGCGGGGGCGGTGTCGTTGAAAGACTGGCTGGACGCGCAGGAAAAACGGCGCACGGCCGAGATTGCCCGCGATGAGAACGGCCTGAACCGCCTGGTGAACCAGGTGACGGTGTACCAGGCGTTGGGCGGGGACGATGCGGTCTGAGGCTGGAGTTGAAGTTACAAGCTTGATGCCTGCCCTAAAATAGCCGCCATGAACTCGCCCGACCACCCAGCCCCCTCCGCCGATCTGGACCGCCGTTTCGGCGGTCTGTCCCGTTTATATGGCCCCCAGGCGCCCGCCCGCCTGCAAAGCGCGCACGTTGCCGTGGTGGGCCTGGGCGGCGTGGGGTCCTGGACGGTCGAAGCCCTGGTGCGATGCGGCGTGGGCGCGTTGACGCTGATCGACCTGGACCACATTGCCGAGTCCAACGTCAACCGTCAGATCCATGCACTGACGTCCACGCTGGGGCAGTCCAAGGTTGATGCCATGGCCGAGCGGGTGTTGGAGATCAACCCCGAATGCCGCCTGACGCGTATTGACGACTTTGTGTCGCCCGAGAACGTGGCCGAGGTCTTGCCGGGGCCGTACACCGTCATCATCGATTGCACCGATCAGGCCTCGGCCAAGATCGCCATGATTCTGCATGCGCGCGCGCTGGGCGTACCCATGCTGCTGTGCGGCGGCGCGGGCGGCAAGACCGACCCGCTGGCCTTGCGGGCGGGCGACCTGTCGGCAGCGGTGAACGACGCCTTGCTGGCCAAGCTGCGCAACAAGCTGCGCCGCGAGCACGGCTTTCCCCGCGCGTCCGACCAGAACGGCAAGGCGCTCAAGCGTGTGCCGAAGATGGGTGTGCATGCGCTGTGGTTCGACCAGCCGGCCATTCTGCCCGATGCCTGGACGCGCCCCACCGAGGGCGAAGACGACGTTGGCGCGGCAGCGCAGAGCCCCGCGCCGCAGGGTTTGTCTTGCGCGGGATACGGGTCGGTGGTGACGGTGACCGCGGCCATGGGCATGGCGGCGGCCAACGAAGCGTTGCGAATGGCAATCTGAACGCGGGCCGCGCGGCTTGCTATCGCGGTGGCCACGTGGGCTGCGGCATTGGTAGTCGCAGCGGCCGCTACATCCCCACGAACACCATCCCGTCCTCGATCCTGACCGGGTAGGTCGCCACGTTGTCGCGCAAGGGCGAACACAGCGCGCGGCCGTCGCGCACGTCGAAGCGGCCCTGGTGCAGCGGGCATTCGATTTCATGGCCGGTCAAGAAGCCATCGCAGAGGCGAGCGTTGCCGTGGGTACAGAGGTTGTCGGTGGCGTAAACCTGGCCTTCCACGCCGTACAGCGCGATTTCGCGGTCGCCCGCCTGCACGGCGATCACGTCGTCTTCGGGCACATCGGCATGGGCGATGGCCTTGATCCATTGGGTGGTCATAGTCATGGCTGTGATCCTGGCTAGGCTAGATGGGGTAGATAAGCGAATTGGGCACCAGTTCGCTGTCGAAGATGCACAGCCGCGATTCAAACTTCAGCCCGTCCGGCGTGCTGCGCACCACGTCCAGGTAGCGGCCCACGTTGAACACCGTGGTCAACTGGTTGGGCTTGGTGCGAAAGACGGCGTAATTGGCTTCGGATTCGATGCGGTCGCCTTGCACCAGCAGCACGCGCGGTGCGCCCACCACATGGCGCTGGTAGTAGGGGTCGTGGAAGATCGTTTCGGTGGCGCCGTAGATGCGGTCTTTCAGCATGGCGCGGCTTTCGAACGCCATGGTGGCCAAGGGGTAGCCGCGTTCGTGGTTCTCGCGGGGCAGCACCTTGTAGGTACAGTCTTCGAGAAAGAAGTCCGGCCACTTCTCCCATTGCTCGGCGTCCAGCGCGGCGGCGTAGTCGGTGTACAGGCAGGTCAGGCGGTAGTAGAGCGGAAAGTCCAGCATCGTCATGCCTCCATTACGCGGCGCCAATACGCGTACATGCCGCGTATCAGCGTTTCGGTCACCATGTGGTCGGTGTTCTCGGCGGTCTTGCCGCCCAGTTCCGCCACGCTGCGGTGCCACGGTTTCTGTTCAAAGCCTGATTGCGAAAATTCAATCACTTCGCCGTCGTCCGCCGATACGAAGCCGGCCGGGCCGAACAGGTTGGCCTGGCGCAGCCGCCGCCGCGTCATCTCGGGGGTGTCGTCGGCAAAGCCGAAATGTGTCCAGACGAAGTCAAACGCGTCATGGCCCACGGGCTGGATGTGGCGGGTGGACAGCGAATTAACCTGCTGCTGGATGATCACGCTGGGAAACAGCGTCATCAGCACGGCAGTGGGGCCGTTCCACCAAGGCTCCGGCACGATGTCCAGGAAGCGGTCGTCGTTCAGCGACATCTGTTCCTTGAAGCTGGACACGCCGCTGGTCACGCTGCCCTTGCCGCCCTGGCCGCGCGTGGAAATCATGGCGGCGTGGCGGAAATGGCGGTCCATCTTCAGTTCCGACCGGTTGTCCGCGCGCCACAGGCCGAAGGTGACGAACCAGGTGTGCAGCAGGCCGGGGTGATAGGGATCCTTGATGTTCTCCTGCATCAGCTTCCAGTTGCCCGGAATGCGCTGGCGGCTGTAGCCATGGATGACCAGTTCACGGCCATCGAAGACACGGTCGAAATAGTGCAGGATGTCTGGCCCCAGATAGTCTTCCAGCGGTTCGGCGTCGTGGTCGAACGAGGCGAACACCACGCCGTTTCGACAGGCCACCGCCAGCTTGGTCAGACCGTGGTCTTCGGTCTTGAAATCGGGCGGCATGCCGCCGTTGACCTTGCCGTCTTGTTTGACGCCGCGCCGGAAGGGTACGCCGATAAGGTTGCCTTCCAGGTCGTAATTCCATTGGTGATAGGGGCAGACGAATTCGCTGCGGTTGCCGGCGCGTTCACGGCAGAACTGCACGCCGCGATGAGCGCACACGTTTTCCACCACGCGCACCTGGCCGCTCTGGTCGCGCAGCAGAATCACCGAGCGCTCGCCGACAGCGGTGCGCTTGAAGTCGCCCGGGTTGGGAATTTCAGCTTCCAGGCCGACGTAGCACCAGTGCGCCCGGTAGAAGAAGCGTTCCAGCTCGCGTTGGTGCAGCGCGGCGTCGGTGTAGACGCCAAAGGGAATACGGTGGGAACCGTCGCCCTGCCAGGGCGGGTCGATGTGCATGGCTTGTCTCCTATTTTTATTGCTTCATCATCGGGCAGGCGATGAAATAAATAAATAGAATCTGATCAATAGAAGACATCACCAACATCAATATTGGTGGAGACAAACGCATGAACCTGAAAGACGTGGACCTGAACCTGCTGGTCGTCTTCAACGAGCTGCACAAGCACGGCCGGGTGTCGGCCGCCGCGCACAGCCTGGGTATCTCGCAACCTGGCGTCAGCAACGCGCTGAGCCGCTTGCGCAAGCTGCTGGGCGATGAATTGTTCCTGCGCACCTCGCGCGGGATGGTGCCCACGCCCTATGCCGAAGCGCTGGCGCAACCCATTGCGGATGCCTTGGGCGCGCTGCATGGCACGCTGAACGCACGCGCCGTGTTCGACCCGGCGCGCAGCGAACGGGCGTTTGTGATTGGTGTGAACGACGTGGGCGAAACCTATTTCCTGCCGCGCTTGATGCGGGCGCTGGACTCCGCCGCGCCGGGCGTCACGATACGCACGGTGCGGACCACGTCGATCGATGTGCGCGATGAGATGGAACGCGGCCGTATCGACCTGGCCATGGGCTTTCTACCCAGTCTGCAAAGCGGTTTCTTTCAACGCAAGCTGTTCAGCCAGCCCTATGTGTGCATCTTCCGGCGCGACCATCCGCTGGCGCGTTCGGGGGTGACGGCCAAGCAGTTTCGGGCGGCCGAGCATGTGGCGATCGTGTCCGAGGGCACGGGGCATGGCGTGGTGGATGAGGTGATTGCCCGCGCGGGCATCCGCCGCCGCTTGCGGCTGACGGTGCCGCACTTCATGGCGGTGGGGCCGGTGCTGCAGGCCACCGACATGATCGCGGTGGTGCCGCGACGCTTTGCCGATTGCGCCTGTACGCCCTTCGGGCTGGCCACGGCGCCTTGTCCGGTGAAGATTCCGGAGTCGGTCATCAATGTGTTCTGGCACGCCGGCAACCACCGCGAGCCGGCCAATCAATGGCTGCGCCAGGTGGTGGTGGACCAGTTCGCGGATCAGGACGGAGGGGTCAGGCTTCCCGCAGCGTGACGGTGAACCAGCCGCGCAGCGCGTTGGACAGGCGGATTTCCTTGGCCTCGTGCAGGTCGTCCAGCGTCAGCACGCGTTCGCGGGCGTTGGCGGTGTCCAGTAATTCACCACGTTGCACGCCGGGCAAACAGCCGCTGGACACGGGCGGCGTGCACCAGCGGCCGTCCAGCAGCAGGTAGACGTTGCTGCGGCTGCCTTCGCAGAGCTCGCCGCGTTCGTTCAGGTAGAGCAGGTCAAAGATGTTGGGATGCGCGGGCAACCATTCGATGGTCTTGGTGTACCAGGGCCGGTGCGTGGTCTTGTAGCGCAGCAGCGGTTCGGACGACCGCAGCGTTTCAGGCGCCAGCATCACTTCCTGCACGGCGGGCAGCGGGGGCAGCGGGGCGGTCTGGATATGGCGGCTGCCGTCGCGGGCCACCAGCAGGCGCAGCCGGTGCGGGCCCGGCGTGACCAGGCCCATGGCCGCGATCATGATGTCGCCTTCAATGGCGCGCCCAGCCCATGCGTAACCCAGATCCTTGCAGGCGGCTTCCAAGCGCTTCAGATGGCGCGCCAGCAAGGGCACGCGCTGTTCGGCATCGACCAGGATGGTCTCGATCAGTTCGGGTTGCATGGGACGCTCCTGGAAAATCGCGGTTGTGGACCGCGCTCTATGCTACTACCGAGTGGTGGATCGCGGGGGGCGTGGGCGTGGCGGGTCGCGGGACATGGTCGTAGGATGGGTGAAGCGCGGCAGGGCCGCCCCAAGAACACCTTCGTCAATCGCGCGTAACCCATCAATCGGCGCCGGGTATATCACCAACGCTGCATGATGGGTTACGCGCGGCAGATGTTCGCGTTCTTGCGCACACCATCGCGCGCTTCACCCATCCTACGATTGCGGATTGCGGATTGCCGACATGCGTCGCGCCAGCCATCACCCCCGCAAGATCCGCGCTTTCCAATGGCATTCCTGCCATTCCTCCGCGGGGTCGGAATCGTGCACTATCCCGCCGCCTACGCTATACACGCCGTGGCCATGGTCATCCAGCACCAGCGTGCGGATCGCGACGTTCAGTGAAAAATCGCCATTTGGCGCCAGCCAGCCTACGCTGCCGCAATACAGACCGCGCGGGGCGGTTTCCATTTGGCGGATCCTCCGCATCGCAGCCACCTTCGGGGCGCCGGTAATCGACCCGCAAGGAAACAGCGCATGCAGCACCTCTTGCAGCCCGGCCCCGGGCGCCTCGGCGGACACCGTGGACGTCATGGTCCACACGGTGGGGTAGCGTTCCAAGGAAAACAACGCATCCACCTTGACCGAGCCCGGCTGCGCCAGGCGGCCCAGGTCATTGCGCAGCAAGTCCACGATCATCAGGTTTTCGGCGCGGTTCTTCTCGCTGGCCAGCAAGGCCTGACCCAGGCGCGCGTCTTCGATCGGGTCGGGATGGCGCGGCGCCGTGCCCTTCATGGGGCGGGTCGTCAGCCGCGATCCCTCGCGCCGCACAAACAGTTCGGGCGAAAACGACAGCACCGTGCGCGCGCCGTCTTGAATGAACGCGCCATGCGCCACCGGATTGCGCGCGGCAATGCGCCGGTACAAGGTGGCCGGGTCGCCCTGGTATTGCAGGTCCAGCGGCTGGGTGTAGTTGACTTGATACAGCTCGCCGTCTTCGATCAGCCCGCGTATGGCGTCGACCTGACGCACGTAGTCGGCCTCGGTCATGCGCGGCGTGGGCAGGCTGATGGCGGCGGGGGCGCTGGCCGCATCGGGCGCGTCCCAGGGCGCTTCGTCCACCTTGCGTTCGAACACCAGCGCCGTCAGCCGGGGCCGGCCATCATCTTGCGGGGGCGTCCAGGGGCCGGCGGGCGCGGCCAGCGTGGCTTCGGGCAGCAGCCATTCACCCAGTTCATAGTCCAGCAACAGGGCCACCCAACGCCCCTGTTGCCGCGCGGCCTCGATGGCCGCCAGCGCCGGAGCGACGTCGGCAGCGGTGCGCGCTTCGATCCGGGAACAAAAGCCCTCGAACCGAAACGCGCGACCGGCCAGCCGGTCTTCAAAACGACAATCCATGCTTGCTACCGCGCTTGATGTGCCAGGAATTCCGTCAGGACACGGCCGGTGTGGGAATGATCGGCCAGGGTCATCACATGTTCCGGCGAGCCTTCGGCCACCAGTTGGCCGCCGCCCGTGCCGCCTTCGGGGCCCAGGTCCAGCAGCCAGTCGGCTTCGGCGATGACGTCCAGATTGTGTTCGATCACCACCACCGTATTGCCGGCTTCCACCAGGCGATGCAGCACGTGGATCAGCTTTTCAACGTCGGCCATCGACAAGCCCACCGTCGGTTCGTCCAGCACGTAGAGCGTGTGCGGAATGCGCGAGGCGCGGCCGGTCTTGATCAGCCCGTCGGTCAGACGCGCCTTGGACAGCTCGGTCACCAGCTTGATGCGCTGCGCCTCGCCGCCCGACAGCGTGGGCGACGGCTGGCCCAGCGTCAGGTAACCCAGGCCCACGTCTTGCATCAGTTGCAGCGGGCGGTGGATCTTCGGATGCGCCGCGAAGTAGCCGATGGCGTCGTCCACTTCCATGGACAGCAGCTCGCCGGCGTTCTTGCCGCGCATCTGCACGCTGAGCGTGTCGCTGTTGAAGCGCGCGCCGTTGCAGGCGTCGCACGGCACTTTGACGTCGGGCAGAAAGTTCATTTCGATGGTGCGCATGCCCTGGCCTTCGCAGATGGGGCAGCGGCCGTCGCCGGTGTTGAACGAGAAGCGCGCCGCCGTCCAGCCGCGCATGCGGGCTTCGCGGGTGTCGGCGAACTGCTTGCGCACGTCGTCCCAGAAGCCCACATACGTGGCCGGGCACGAGCGCGGCGTCTTGCCGATGGGGGTCTGGTCCACTTCCAGCACGCGGTCGATGGCTTCCCAACCCTTGATGCTTTCGCAGCCGGCCCAACCCGGCGCCTTGCCTTGCGACACGGCTTGCATCAGGTTGTCCAGCAGCACTTCGCGCGCCAGCGTGGACTTGCCGGAACCGGACACGCCGGTCACGACGCTCAATCGGCCCACGGGGATCTTGGCGTCCACGCTGCGCAGGTTGTGCAGGCGCGCGCCACGGATTTCGATCATGGGCGTGTCGGCCTCGACCGGACGGCGGCCTTGCAGCGGATGCGCCAGCGGCGTCTTCAGGTAGCGGCCGGTGATGGATTCCGGCGCGTTCATCACGTCTTCCACCGTGCCTTGTGCCACGACTCGGCCGCCACGGATGCCCGCGCCGGGGCCGATGTCGATCACGTGCGAGGCGCGGCGGATGGTGTCGTCGTCATGTTCCACCACCACCAGCGTGTTGCCGTTGCCTTCCAGGCGCGCCAGCGCGTCCAGCAGGATGCGGTTGTCGCGCGGGTGCAGGCCGATGGTGGGTTCGTCCAGCACGTAGCAAACGCCTTGCAGGTTGGACCCCAGTTGCGCGGCCAGACGGATGCGCTGCGCTTCGCCACCAGACAGCGTGGGCGCGGCGCGGTCCAGCGCCAGGTAGTTCAGGCCCACTTCCTGCATGAAGTTCAAGCGACCGCGGATTTCGGTCAGGATGTCGCGGGCGATCTCGCCTTCGCGGCCGCGCGCCACCAGCCCGGTGAAGAAGGTGTGTGCGTCCGACACCGGCAGCGACGCCAGTTCGGCAATGGACTTGTCGCGCCAACGCACGGCGCGCGCCACGCGGTTCAGGCGCTGCCCGTCGCATTGCGTGCAGGCCTTGGCTTCGCCTTCATACCAGGCGTTCCAGGCGGTTTCCTCGCCGGTCTGCTCTTCGTCAAAGCCCTGCAATTGCAGGCCCGTGCCGTAGCAGCCCGTGCACCAGCCGTGCTTGGAGTTGTACGAGAACAGGCGCGGGTCGGGTTCGGGAAAGCTGGTGCCGCAAGACGGGCAGGCGCGCTTGACCGAAAAATGCTGCTGCTGCAAATCGCTGTTCAGCGCTTCGTGCAGCTTGTTTACCGGCCATACCACCGACATCACGCCCTGGCCGTTTTCAAGCGCGCTCTTGACGGCGGCGCGCAGGTCGGCTTCGTTGGCCGGGTCCACCACCACGTCCGCCACGGGCAGTTCAATGGTGTGTTCCTTGTAGCGGTCCAGGCGCGGCCACGGGGCCACGGGGATGAACTCGCCGTCCACGCGCAAATGCGTATGGCCCTTGGAACCGGCCCACTTGGCCAGGTCCGTGTAATAGCCCTTGCGCGCGGTCACCAAGGGCGACAGCAGCCCGATGTGCACGCCCTTGTGGTCGCGCAGCAGGCGGGCCACGATCTGGTCCGTGTTCTGCGGTTCAACGGCCACGTTGCAATCCGGGCAGTACTGCGTGCCCAGCTTCACATACAGCAAGCGCAGGAAATGGTGGATTTCTGTCATCGTGGCCACGGTGGACTTGCGGCCCCCACGGCTGGTGCGCTGTTCGATGGCCACGGTGGGCGGAATGCCGAAGATGGCATCCACGTCCGGCTTGCCGGCCGGCTGCACGATGGCGCGCGCGTAGGCGTTCAGCGATTCCAGATAGCGGCGCTGGCCTTCGTTGAACAGGATGTCGAACGCCAGCGTCGACTTGCCGGAGCCGGACACGCCGGTGATCACGGTGAATTTGTCGTGCGGGATTTCAACGCTGATGTTCTTCAGGTTGTGCTCGCGCGCGTTGCGGATCTCGATGGCCATATTGCCTTGGCGACGCGCGCGCATCACGGACTGCAGCGGCGTGCCGTCGCCCGCGCCGGAGGCCACGGCGGCGTCGTTGTACACGGCGGTCGGCTCGGCAATGCGCGCGGTCAAACCGGCTTGCTCGACTTCTTGCGCGTCGATGTCGCTGGTGACCACCACGTCGGCCGGCAGAATGCTGACTTCGTAATCGCGCAGGGCTGCGCCCGTGTGCGACTTGGGGTTGTCCATCAGGTCTTGCGGCGTGCCCACGCCGATCAGCAGGCCGCCGGCGTCGCCGCCTTCAGGGCCCAGGTCGATCAGCCAATCGGCCGCGCGGATCACGTCCAGGTTGTGTTCGATGACCAGCAGCGTGTGGCCGGCGGCCAGCAGCTTGCGGAAGGCGCGCATCAGCCGCGCCACGTCGTCAAAGTGCAGGCCGGTGGTGGGTTCGTCGAACAGGAACAGGCTGCCCTTCTTGGCCACCTTGGCCGTGGAAATACCGCTGCGGGCGGCTTCGGCCAGGTGGCCGGCCAGCTTCAGGCGTTGGGCCTCGCCACCGGACAGCGTGGGCACGGGTTGCCCCAGCCGCACGTATTCCAGGCCCACGTCGGCTAGCGGCGCCAGGCCGGTCTGCACGTCGCGCAGGCCCTTGAAGAAGTCCAGCGCTTCGCTGACCGTCATGGCCAGCACTTCGTCTATCGATGCGCTTTTGCCCAGATGTTCGACACGCACTTCCAGCACTTCGGGGCGGAAACGCTTGCCGTCGCAATCCGGGCAACGCAGGTACACGTCGGACAGGAACTGCATTTCGACGTGTTCAAAGCCGGTGCCGCCGCACGTGGGGCAGCGGCCGTCACCGCCGTTGAAGCTGAATGTGCCGGCTGTGTAGGCGCGTTCGCGCGCCAGCGGGGCCTGGGCGAACAGCTTGCGGATGGCGTCAAAGGCGCCCACGTAGCTGGCGGGGTTCGAGCGCGCGGTCTTGCCGATGGGAGTCTGGTCCACCATGACCACGTCGGCGATCTGTTCGGCGCCCAAGAGGCGGTCGAACGCGCCGGGCGCTTCTGACGGCTTGCCCTTTTGCTTCAACAGCGCGGGGTACAGCACGTCTTGCACCAGCGTGGACTTGCCCGAGCCGGACACGCCCGTCACGCAGACCAGTCGGCCCAGCGGCAGTTCAACGGACACGTTCTTCAGGTTGTGCGCGTTGACGCCTTCCAGCAGCAGGCGCGGCGTGTTCGCCGCCACCGGCATGGGGCGCGGCGCTTCCACGCGCTGGCGCGCGCCCAGGTAGTTGCCCGTGAGCGTATCGGCAGCGCGCAGTTGTTTCGGCGTGCCGTCAAAAACGATGTAGCCGCCGCGTTCACCGGGGCCGGGGCCGATATCGATGATGCGGTCGGCGGCCACCATGACCTGCGGGTCGTGCTCTACCACCACCAGCGTGTTGCCGGCGTTGCGCAAGCGGTGCATGACTTCAACCACGCGGTGCATGTCGCGCGGGTGCAGGCCGATGGACGGCTCGTCCAGCACGAACAGCGTGTTCACCAGCGAGGTGCCCAGCGCGGTGGTCAGGTTGATGCGCTGCACTTCGCCGCCCGACAGCGTGCGGCTCTGGCGGTCCAGCGTCAGGTAGCCCAGACCCACGTCGCACAGGAACTTCAGGCGCGCGCGGACCTCGGTCATGAGCAGGTCGGTGGCGGCGTCCAGCGCGCCCGAGAACGACAGCCCGTCAAAGAAACGCCGCACCCGTTCGATGGGCAGCAGCATCACGTCATGGATAGACAGGCCGCCGATGTTATTGAGTTGGTCGCGCGACCAGTTGGCGCCCACCGGCATGAAGCGCTGATAGCGGCCGTCTTCAGGCGGCAGCACGGTGTCGGCTTCTTCCTTGGTGCCCAGGCGCCACAGCAGCGCGTCGGGTTTCAGGCGCGCGCCGTTGCAGGTGGGGCAGGGCGTATAGCTGCGGTACTTGGACAGCAGCACGCGCACATGCATCTTGTAGGACTTGGTTTCCAGCCAGTCAAAAAAGCGCTGCACGCCGTACCACTGATGCTTCCAGGCGTCGTTGCCGCCCTTCCAGTCGGGCGTGCCATAAAGCACCCAGCGCTTGTGTTCTTCACTCAGGCTTTTCCAGGGCACGCCCAGCGGCACACCCGCGCGCGGCGCGTACTTTTGCAGTTCGTCCTGGCATTCCTTGTAGGACGGCGTGGTCCACGGCTTGATGGCGCCTTCCATCAAGGTCTTGTTTTCGTCGGGGATGACCAGGCCGAAGTCGATGCCGATCACGCGGCCAAAGCCCCGGCACGCTTCGCAGGCGCCCAGCGGCGAATTGAACGAGAAGCTGCTGGGCAGCGGGTCGGTGTATTCGATGTTGCAATCGGCGCAGTGCAGGCGGTCGCTGTATTTCCAGATATGCGCGTTGTCGCCGTCGGCGTTCACGACGTAGACGGCCAGGTGCCCGGCTCCCATGCGCAGCGCGGTGTCCAGCGCTTCCATGACGCGCTCGCGTTCGGTGCCGGCAAAACGGAAGCGGTCCTGGATGACGTGCAGGATGCGGCGTTCTTCGCCGGCGTCCTTGGCGGCCTTGGCTTTCTTGGCGCCTTTGGCGGGCTTGGCGACGGTGGCGCGCGGCACGGCGGTTTCCTCGGCGTGCACGCGGGTGTAACCCTGCTGCTCAAGAAAGCCGCGCACTTCGTCTTCGGTGAAGTTGGCGGGCACGGCGATGGGAAAGGTCACCACCAGGCGCGGGTCGCCGGCCACGGCGGCGCGTTCGGCCAGCGAGTGGTAGATGGAGTCGGGCGTATCGCGCCTGACCACCTTGCCGCAACCCCGGCAGTACAGCCGGGCGCCGCGCGCGAACAGCAATTTCAGGTGGTCGTTCAGCTCGGTCATTGTGCCGACCGTGCTGCGCGAGCTGCGCACCGGGTTGGTCTGATCAATGGCGATGGCGGGCAGGATGCCTTCGATGCGGTCAACCTGCGGCTTGTCCATGCGGTCCAGGAACTGGCGCGCATAGGGCGAGAAGGTTTCCACGTAGCGCCGCTGCCCCTCGGCGTAGAGGGTGTCGAAAGCCAGGGAGCTTTTGCCGGATCCCGACACGCCGGTCACAACGACCAGTTCGCCGGTGGCAAGGGTAAGGTCCAGGTTCTTGAGGTTGTTCTGGCGTGCGCCAACGATGCGGATTTGGGAGCTCATGGACGGTATCGTAGCCTGAGGTAGGCGCCTGCCCGAGCGATAACCCTTCGCTGGTTCCAAGCGCGGCGATATGGAATAATTGCCTATATTGTGAGGCGCTTGTCCATATTGTGGACAAAACTAGGCGGTGTAGCTGTACAAATAAACAGTATCGCAGATTCGTCTGATATTCGTGCTGTTTGCCTTGCGAATTCTGCGGATTCATCAGCGCAGGCGTTGCTGATGGCGCATTGCCACATTTGGGGACGAACTTGTTGGAAACCAAGGTCGCGGGCGCCGCGGCGTTTGCGAAATTCATGGCGGTGCTGCAAGCCGTGGCCGATGCGCCCGAGCCTCCCACCGCCGCCACGCTGGCTCGCACCTGCGGCTATCCGCGTCCCACCGTCTATCGCATCGTGGCCGCCCTGGCCGAGCAGGGCATGGTGGCGGAATCGGGCGGGGCCTATCGCCTGGGCACGCGTCTGATGTCGCTGGCCAGCCGCGCGTGGTCACAGTTCGACCTGCGAGCCGCCTTGGCGCCCGACTTGCAGGCGCTGCGCGACGCTACCGGCGAAACCGTCCATCTGGCCGTGCCGGCGGGCCAGGAAATGATCTATATCGACAAGCTGGAAAGCCCCGGCCCGGTGCGTATGGTGTCGCGCGTGGGCTCGTCGGTGGCCCTGCATTCCAGCGCGGTCGGCAAGGCGTATCTGGCGGCGCTGGATGAGGCCACCCGTGAACGCCTGCTGCGCGGCCTGCCGTTGCCGGCGCGCATGCCCGGCACCGTCACCAGCCTGCCGGCCTTGCGTGCCGTGCTGGACGAAGCCCGCGGCCGTGGCTATGCCATGGACGACCAGGAAAATGAACCCGGTATCGTTTGCTATGGCGTGGCGCTGTGTGACGCGGCCGGCCGGCCCGTGGCAGGCGTCAGCGTCAGCACGCTGCTGTTCCGGCGGCAGCCCGAGCCGCAATCCGCCTATATCGATCCCTTGCTGCGGCTGCGCGATGCCGCCGTGGCCAAACTTGCCGTCTTGCCGGTGTCAGCCGGCGGCGCCTGACCGTCAGCCCCAGAGGAATTCCATGAACGCATCCGCTCCCCTCGCATCCAAGCTTTCCGCCCTGCTGGCGGCCCGGGTCGTGCCCGTGCTGCGCTATACCGATGCTGCCACCGCCGCCTATGCCGCCGAAGTGGCCGTGGCGGCGGGGTGCACCACCTTGGAACTCACCTGGACGATACCCGGCGTGACCGACCTGGTGCGCGCGCTGCGCGACAAGCACGGCTCCAGCCTGCTGCTGGGCGTGGGCACGGTGTTGGACGAAAACCAGGCGCGCGAAGCGCTGGTGGCGGGCGCCGACTTCCTGGTGTCGCCCGCCTTGGCCACCGACATCGTCGACCTGGCGCACGCCGCCGACGCCCTGTGCCTGCTGGGCGCCTTCACCCCCACCGAAGTGCTGGCGGCTCGCCGCGCGGGCGTGGACGTGGTGAAGGTATTCCCGGCCGACACCGGCGGCCCCAAGCATCTGGCCGCGCTGAAGTCGGTTTACCCCGACACCATCTTCTGCCCCACGGGCGGCATCACGCAGGACAACATGGGCACGTATTTCGCGGCCGGCGCCGGGCTGGTGGGCATCGGCAGCAATCTGTATGACAAGGCCGCGTTCGCCGCGCGCGACACCGCCGCCCTGGTGGCGCAAATCACTCGCACCCGAGAGGCCGCCCATGGCTGACTTCGACTTCGACATCGTCGCGCTGGGCGAGCCCCTGGTTGAACTGAACCAGACCCAGAAGGCAGACCAGACCCACAAGGGCCAACAGCAATACCTGCAAGGCTTTGGCGGCGATACGTCCAACGCCGTCATTGCGGCGGCCCGCCAGGGCGCGCGCTGCGCCTACCTGACGCGAGTCGGCAGCGACGCCTTCGGCGCGCAATTCCTGGACCTGTGGAAAACCGAAGGGGTGGACACCTCGGGCGTGCAAAGCGATGACGACGCTCATACCGGCCTGTATTTCGTGCAGCACGGACCGGACGGCCACGCCTTCAGCTATCTGCGCCGGGGTTCGGCCGCCAGCCTGATGACGCCGGCCTTGCTGGACAGCGGGTTGATCGAGCGCAGCCGCTTCCTGCACGTGTCGGGTATCAGCCTGGCGATCAGCACCAGCGCCTGCGACACGGTATTCGCGGCCATCGAACGCGCCCATGCCGCGCAAACGCAGGTCAGCCTGGATTCGAACCTGCGGCTGCGTTTGTGGCCGGTTGATCGCGCCCGCGCCATCCTGCGCGAAACCATGCGCCAGGCCGATCTGTTCCTGCCCAGCATGGACGACATGCAGCACCTGACCGGCAACAACGACCCTGAACGCACGCTGGACTGGATCCGCGACGGCGGCGCAACCGGCGTGGTGGTGTTGAAGCTGGGTAAGGACGGTTCCATCATCGACGACGGCAAGACGCGCACGCCGGTGGCTGCCCTGCGCGTGGACGCGGTGGACGCCACCGGGGCGGGCGACTGCTTCGCGGGCAGCCTGCTGGCAAGGCGCTGCCAGGGCGATAGCTGGGAAGACGCGGTGCGCTACGCCAACGTCGCGGCGGCGTTGTCCACGCTGGGCTATGGCGCGGTCGACCCGTTGCCCCGGGCGGAACAGGTGTGGGAGCGGTTGAAATCGCCAGGCGGCTGAACACCGTCCGGCAGGAAGAAGCGGTATCGGGGACAGGTTCAGTTCCGACCCTGATCGTCCCTTTTCCCTGCCATTGGCGCGGCCTTTGAATTTCAGGCTAAAATGCCAAGTTATCCGAATTTTTTCCGCCAGCCAGATTTCCGGTTGTGCGGTGACTTTTTTCCGCAAAATCAACAGGAGAATCAACATGGCTGAACGCAAACGCGTGCGTCGTAACACCCTGGAACGCCGTTGCCTGGGCAAGGCCTTCAAGCGCTTGTTCGTCAAGTCGCCCAAGGGTGTTTTCAAGATGCTGGAAAAGATCAAGCGCGTCTAATCAACGCTCTTGGTTTTGAAAAATCCCCGCAGGGCTCGCGCCTTGCGGGGATTTTTCTTTGTGGAAACGCTGCGGCGTTTCGCGTCAACCGCCCGCCGGCCCCAGTTTCGGGGTGATGAAATCCATGAACGCGCGCGTCTTCGCGGGTTGGATGCTTGACGGGAACACCACGTAGATAGAGATGGGGTCCACGGACCAGCCCGGCAGCACCCGCTTGAGCGAGTTGCGTTTGATGATCGGGTCCAGCGCCTGGCAATGCGGCATGCGCGTAATGGCCAGGTCCAGCCCGGCCAGCATGCCGGCGATGCTCATGTTGTTGGCCGCCAGGTGGCCGCTGACCGGCACCACTTCGCTGACCGCGCCGTTGTGCAGCGTCCAGTTCGAATGGGCGTCGTCGATGGTGGTGCGCAGGCACTGGTGTTGCGTCAGTTCGCCGGGTGTCTTGGGTTCGCCGTGGCGTTCCAGGTAGCGGTCGGACGCATACAGGTAGTTGTCCAGCGACACCAGTTCCTGCACCACGGCGCCGGTCGGACGCCCGGAGGCGCCATTGCCATTGCCCGTGTCGATCGCGCCCGTGGAAAAATCCGAGTCCCGGCCAAAGCGCAGCACCACGTCAAACGGTGTGCCTTGCGCGTCGGACGCGGTCATCATGCTCAGATCGAATTCGCATTCCACGTCCGGGTAGCGGTCGGTGAAGTCCTTGATGGTTTCGGGCAGCAGCCAGATCGCCAGGCTGAAAGGCATGGACACGCGCAGGTTGCCCGACGGGCCGCCCGACAGTGACAGCAGTTGTTCGTGCGCCAGCCGCGCCTCGTCAATCAGCCCTTGGCAGCGGCGCATATAGGCCGCGCCCGCCTCGGTCAGGTCCAGCCGGCGCGTGTTGCGGTTGATCAGCCGCAGGCCGATGGCGCGTTCCAGTTCGCTGATGCGCCGCGACAGCGTGGACGTGGGCATATCCAGCGCGCGCGCCGCCAGGCTGAAGCTCTTGCGCTTGGCCACCTCTACGAACAAGGCGATGTCATTGAGCTGGACGGTCGAAGCTTCCATAGGCATTCCGGTTTTTGGCCGCACGAGTTTACGCCACTCCCGTCGGTGCCCTCATTCAAAAAAAACGTGATTGCCGCCCAAAAAATCCACGGGTTGACAGATTTGATTGCAAATTTGCATGCCGTGGCATCGGTTAGGCTGGGCATATCCCCTACACTTCAGGCGAAAAGAAGCAGACCAAGACCGCAGCGGTGGCATGAAGATCGCAAAGGGGCACAGCAGGCATGACCGATACACCAACGTTTTTCACCGTTCTGACGCCCACCTACAACCGGGCGGGCACGCTGCACCGGGTGTATGAATCGCTTTCCCGCCAGACATTCAGGGACTTCGAATGGGTGGTGGTGGATGACGGTTCCACCGACAACACGCACGAGTCGATTCTGGCCTGGCAGGCGCGCGCGGATTTTCCCATCCGCTATATCTGGCAGAACAACCAGCACAAGAAAACCGCCTTCAATCGGGGCGTGCGTGAAGCGCAAGGCCAGATGATCGTGGCGCTGGACAGCGATGACGAAATGCCGCCCGATGCGCTGGCCATCTTCAAAGAAGCGTGGGACGCCATCCCGCCCGCGCGCCGCGAGTCCTACGTGGCGATCACGGGCCTGTGCGCGCGTCCCGATGGCAGCATCGTGGGGGATCGTTATCCGCAGGACGTATTCGACAGCACGGCGGTGGATGTGTATTTCCGGTATCGCATCAAAGGCGAAAAATTCGGCTGTATGCGTACCGACGTCCTGCGCAAATACCCCTTTCCCGAAGACGTCGCGGGGTTCGTGCCAGAAAGCCTGGTGTGGTGGGCGGTGGCGCGCGCGGGCTATCTCAGCCGCTTCATCAACCGCGTGGTGCGCACGTATCACGACACGCCGGGCGGCCTGTCACAAGGCGCCGTCTCGGTGGGCAGCAACGCACAGGGCCTGTATCTGCTGGCCTGGGACATGCTGCAGCACCACCTGGAATTCTTCCGCTACCGGCCGCGCGAATTCATCATGGCGGCCGCGCGATACACGCGCTTTCGCCTGCACCTGAAGCACTCCGGCGTGCCCACGGCGGTGGGCGCGTACCGGCTGACCAACCCCATGGCGACGTTCATGGTGGCGGCGATGTGGCCCTTGGGCTATGCGCTGTACCGCCGCGACCGACGCCGCGGCGTGGCTTAGGGCGCAGTGGTCGCAGCGGGTGCGGTGGGTACGGCAGGCGCAGGCGCGCCATGTCCCAGGCCCAGGTACACCTCGACCACGCGCGGGTCCACCGCCACCTCGGCGGCGGGGCCCTCCAGCGTGACGGCGCCCGTTTCCAGCACATAGGCGTAGTCGGCCACTTGCAGCGCCGCGCGCGCGTTCTGCTCGATCAGCAAAATCGAAACGCCCATCTCGCGCAGCCGCGCAACGATGTGGAACACTTCGCGCACAATGCGCGGCGCCAGCCCCAGGCTGGGCTCGTCCAGCATCAGCAACCGGGGTTTGGCCATCAGCGCGCGGCCCACCGCCAGCATCTGGCGTTCGCCGCCCGACAAGGTGCCGGCCAATTGCGCATGCCGCTCTTGCAGGCGCGGAAATAGTTCGTAGACTTCCGCCAGCGTCTTGTCCTGGTCGCGCACCCCGCTGCGAAAGCGGTGAAAGCCGCCCAGCATCAGGTTGTCTTCCACCGTCATTTCGGCGAACAGCTCGCGCTTTTCGGGCACCAGGTTCATGCCGGCCGCCACCATTTCCTCGATCTCGGCATGTTCTTGCGGTTTGCCGCCGAAGACGATGCGGCCGGTGGACGGCAACACGCCCATGATGGCCGACAGCAAAGTGGTCTTGCCCGCGCCATTGGGGCCGATCACGGTCACGATCTGGCCTTCGCCCACCGTCAGGCTGACGCCCGATATGGCTTCCACCTTGTCGTAGGCCACGCGCAGGTCGCGCACTTCCAGCAGATTCGCGCTCATCATTCCACTCCGCCCAGATAGGCTTCAAGCACCGCGGGGTTGTGCTGGATCTCGGCAGGCAGGCCCTCGGCGATCTTCTCGCCAAAGTCCATCACCACCACCCGGTCCACCAGGCCCATCACGAAGTCCATGTCGTGTTCAACCAGCAAGATGGCCATGCCCTCCGCGCGCAGCTTCTTCAGCAAGTCGGCCAGCTCACATTTTTCTTGATAGCGCAGCCCGGCCGCGGGTTCGTCCAGCAGCAGAATGCAGGGGTCCGACGCCAGCGCGCGCGCAATTTCCAGAATGCGCTGTTGGCCCAGCGCCAGCGAGCCGGCTTCGTCGTGCAGATGCTTGCCCAGCCCCACCCGCTCAACCTGGCGCGCGGCTTCGGCCAACAGGCGCGCCTCTTCCGCCCGGTCCAGGCGCCAGGCGGCCGGCAGCACGCCGCGATGACCGCGCAGGTGCGCGCCGATGGCCACGTTTTCCAGCACGCTCATGCGGCCCAGCAAGCGCACGTGCTGGAAGGTGCGGGACAGGCCCAGCCGTGCGATCTTGCGCGCGCCCGCGCCAGCCACGGACTGGCCCAGCAGCGTCACTTGCCCCGACGTGGGCGTGTCCACCCCCGAGATCTGGTTGAACATGGTGCTCTTGCCCGCGCCATTCGGGCCGATCAGCGCCAGGATTTCGCCTGCGCGTATCTCCAGGTTCATGGCGTTGTTGGCGACCAGGCCGCCAAACTTGCGCGTCACGTCCACCGCCTTCAACACCACCTCGCCGCGCGCCGGCATGGGTTTGCGCGGCAGCGGTTCGGCATCCATGTCCAGGCGGCGCACGGGCTTCTTCACGCGGATCCAGCGCGTCAACAGCGGCCACAAGCCGGTGCGGGCGCGGTGGAGCAGCAGCACCATGCCGAAGCCGAATACGATGACTTCAAAATTGCCCGTCTGGCCCAGCAGTTTGGGCAGCCAGTCTTGCAGCCATTGCTTGGCCACCGTGAACACGCCCGCGCCGACCAGCGCGCCCCAGACCTGGCCCGCGCCGCCGATGACGGTCATGAACAGGTATTCGATACCCATCTGCAAGCCGAAAGGGTTGGGGTTCACGAAGCGCTGCATGTGGGCGTACAGCCAGCCCGATGCGCAGGCCTGCAAGGCCGCGATGATGAAGATCACCATGCGCGAACGCGCCGTGTCCACGCCCATGGATTCCGCCATCACGCGCCCACCCTTGAGCGCGCGGATGGCGCGGCCTTCGCGCGAATCCAGCAGGTTCTGCGTGGACCAGACCGCCACCAACAGGAACGCCCAGATCAGGTAATAGATGTTGCCGCCGTCATGCAGCGACCAGCCGAACAGGCTGATGGCGGGAATGTCGGGAATGCCGGTGTGGCCGCCCAGCCCTTCGACGGAGCCGAAAGCGAAGTACAGCGACAAGCCCCAGGCAATCGTGCCCAGCGGCAGGAAATGGCCGGACAGCTTGAGCGTGATCGCGCCCAGCAAATAGGCGATGACCAGCGTCAACACCAGCCCGGCCAGCAAGGTCAGCCAGGGCGAGGCGCCCAGCCATGCCAGCCACGACGGCAGGGAGTCGGCGCGCGTGGTCAACAGCGCCGTGGTGTAGGCGCCCACGCCCACGAAGGCGGCCTGGCCGAAGCTCGTCAAGCCGCCCACGCCGGTCAGCAGCACCAGGCCCAGCGCCACCAGCGCGTACAGCCCGATGTAGTTCAGCAAGGTCACATAGAACGGCGGCAGGGCCAACGGCCCCAGCGCCAGCAGCGCCAGGAACACGAAGGGGATCATGCGGGGATTCATTCGTCTTCTTCCTCGACGTGGTGGCTTTTCAACGAGCGCCAGAGCAGCACGGGAATGATCAGCGTGAAGACGATGATTTCCTTGTAGGCGCTGGCCCAGAACGACGAGAACGCTTCGATCAGGCCGACCAGCACCGCGCCGGCCGCGGCCAGCGGGTAGCTGACCAGGCCGCCGATGATGGCGCCCACGAAGCCCTTCAGGCTGACCATGAAGCCGGAATCGAAATACATGGTGGTGATGGGGGCGATCAGGATGCCCGACACCGTGCCGATCAGCGCGGCCAGAAAGAACGTGGCGCGGCCCGCGAAGATGGGCGAAATGCCCATCAGCCGCGCGCCCAGCCGGTTGAATGCCGCCGCCCGCAAGGCCTTGCCGTACATCGACCGTTCAAAGAACTGGTACAGCACGACGATCAGCAGGGCCGACACCGCCACCACCCAGAGCGCCTGGCTGTTGACGTTGATGGGTCCCAGCGCCAGGCTGGCGTCGGAGAACGGCGCGGTGCGCGCGCCCTCGGCGCCGAAGGCCAAGAGCCCCAGGCCCACCAGCGCCAGGTGCACGGCAATGGACACGATCAGCAGCACCAGCGTCGAGGCCGATGCGATCGGCTGGTAGAACAGCCGGTACAGCTGCGGCCCCATCGGCACCACCAGCAACAGCGTCAGCAGGGCCTGCACGGCCATCGGCAATTGCGCCAGCGGCAGTCGGTACAACAAGGCCGCCAGGATCAGCGGGTAGATCGCCTTGGCCGCGATGCGCCAAAGCCCACGGGACCGGCCCGGGCGCTTGGCCCGGGCCATGAGGTCGGCCACGGCTTCGGCCAGCGCAAACGCCAGCAGCAACCAGACCAGCAGCACGGGCTTGCCGGCCTGGATGGCCGCCATGGTCAGCGCGCCGAAGGCGACGAACTCGCCCTGGGGGATGAACAGCACGCGGGTAACGGTGAAGACCAGCAGGATCGACAACGCCAACAACGCATAGATCGCGCCGTTGGTGATGCCGTCCTGCCCGAGTATCAAGGCGATCTGAGCATTCATGCGAAAAGGTCCAAGCCGTTACTTCACCAGCGTCCAGTTGCCGTCTTTGACGGTGATGAGCTCGCGGCCGCGGTCATCGAAACCGCTATGGTCGGCGGCGCTCATGTTGTAGACGCCCTGCGTGCCCACCAGCTCCTTGGTTTGTTCCAGCGCGTCGCGCAAGGCGCCGCGGAATTCCTTGGTGCCCGGCTTGCCGGCTTTTTCCGCGATGGGCACGGCCTTTTCCAGCAGCAGGCCGGCGTCATAGACGTTGGCACCGAAGGTGGCGGGCTTGGAGCCGTTCAGCTTTTCGTACGCGGCGATGTAGTCGGTGGCGACTTTCTTCGACGGGTTGCTGTCGGGCATTTCCGGCAGCACCAGCATCAGGCTGGCGGCCAGCACCGTGCCTTCGACCTTCTTGCCGCCCAGCTTCAGGAAGTCGGGCAAGGCCGCGCCGTGGGTCTGGTAGAACTTGCCCTTGTAGCCCTGATCGAACAGCGTGGTTTGCGGCAGCACGCTGGCGGCGCCGGGGGCGGCCACCAGCACGGCGTCGGGCTTGGCGGCCAGGATCTTCAGCGCCTGGCCGGTTACCGAGCTGTCAAAGCGCAGATAGCGTTCGTTGGCGGTGATCTTGATGCCCTTGGCGGCGGCCAGGCCCGAGAAAACCTTGTACCAGTTCTCGCCGTAGGGGTCGTTCAAGCCGATGAAGCCCACCGTCTTGATGCCGGTCTTGGCCATGTGGTCGACCAGCGCGCGGGCGATGATGTCGTCGTTCTGCGTGGTCTTGAATACCCACTTCTTCTGTTCGTTCATGGGCAGCACCACGGCCGCCGTGCCCACCGGCGCCAGCATCGGCACGCCGGCTTCGGCGGCGAACTGGATCACGCCCATGGCGTTGGGCGAACCCGACGGGCCGATCAGTGCGTCCACGTTCTGTTCCGAAATCAGCTTCTTGAATGCCGTGACCGAGTTGGTGGAATCGCTGGCGTCGTCCAGCGAGATGTATTCCACCGTCAGGTCGCCAATTTTCTTGGGCAGGAGCGGCACGGTGTTCTTCTGCGGAATCCCGACCAGGGCGGTCGGGCCAGTGGAAGACGTGACGACGCCGACCTTCATTTGCGCCAACGCGGGCAGGGCGAACAGGGCGGCAACGGCGGCGGCCGTGACCAGGGGGAGTTTCTTCGACAGCATGGCAAAACCTCCGGATAGGGAGCAGAGTGGGGGTGCAGCTGAAAAGCGGAGAAAACAGAAACAGCGGGAACGCGGGAATTACTTGTTGCTTAAAATTTCTAACCTGCAAGGATCAGCACTGTAGACGGGCTCTGGGTGCTTACCTATCCGTCAAAACCCGAAGCAAGCATTGCGCGCAGCCCGCTCAGATGGTGATGGAGCTGACGCTGGCGCCACCACAGACGAACAGCGTCTGGCCGGTAACGAAGCTGTTGGCCGGGTCGGCAAAGAACATCACGGCGCGCGCCACGTCGTCGGATCGGCCCAGGCGCTTGACCGGAATGCCGTTGGCCAACTGCTTTTCGCGTTCGCTGCCGGGTTCGATCACTTCGTAGAACATGTCCGTCTGGATGGGGCCGGGCGCCACCACGTTGACCGTGATGCCGTAAGGGGCAAGTTCCAGCGACCAGGTGCGCGCCATGCCGACCATGCCGGCCTTGGTGGCCGAATAGGCGGTGCGGGTAGGCAGGCCCAGCGCGCCGCGCGACGACATCATCACAATGCGGCCGAAATGGCGTTCCTGCATGCCGGGCAGCGCCGCCTGCACCAGGCTGATCGCCGCGCCCAGGTGAATCTGGGTCAGGCCGTGCAGTTCTTCCTGCGTGACTTGCGGCAGCAGATTCGGCCAGATCACGCCCGCGTTGTGGATAACGTGGCTGATGGGGAATTTGGCGGCCGCTTCCTGGCCCGCTTGCGCGGTGGCCTCGGCGTCCAGCAGGTCCACCTGCATGTTGTGCAGGCGCGGGTGGCTGAAGTCGGCGGCGCGGCGCGCCATCGAAATCACTTCATAGCCGGCATCCAGCATGCTGCGGCAGATCTCGGCGCCAATGCCGGCGCTGCCGCCGGTGACCAGCGCTACGTGTGGTTGAGTCATGCGTGTCCTTGGTTACGTTGCCGTCTTCGTCAGGCTCAGGCTTTCGGCGCCAGCGCCAGCACGCGCAGCGGGCTGCCCGAGCCGCTGCGGATCTTCAGCGGGGCCGAGAAAATCACCGCGCCGGTGGGCGGCAACTGGTCCAGGTTGGTCAGGCATTGCAGGCCATAGCGGTTGTTGCCGTGCATGTAGTAGTGGCAGGGGTAGGGCGGGTTCAGGTGATGGGCCTGGCCGGCGTCGGTGCCCACGGACTCCGTGCCGAAGCCGTGCACGTCGCGCTCCTTGATCAGCCAGGGCACCACGTCCGCGTC
Organism: Achromobacter sp. JD-1; assembly: GCF_038594925.1. NCBI lineage: Bacteria > Pseudomonadati > Pseudomonadota > Betaproteobacteria > Burkholderiales > Alcaligenaceae > Achromobacter > Achromobacter sp. JD-1. The sequence goes on from NZ_JBCGCS010000001.1 coordinate 146,591, forward strand.
CGGCCCCGGCGAATGCGCGCCGTCTTCCTGCATGTTCAGGTATTCAACCGGCTTGGCGCGCTTGGACCAGTCGGTGCGCATCAGCACCCACGAACGCGCGGGGATGCGGCCATGCTTCTCTTCCCAGGCCTTGACGAAGTCGATGGTCAGGAGAAAGTCGGGGTTGTCGCGGGCCTCGGCGGAACAGTCGATGACGCAGGCGCTGGCAATGAAGGCGTCGATGGGTATGGTGTCGACGGTGTTGTCAGGCTGGTCCTTGCCGCTGACCCAGTGGGCGGGCGCGTCGAAGTGGGTACCCGTGTGTTCGGAACACGAGAAGTTGTTCCAGTACCAGGCGGGGCCGCGCTCGTCATAGCGCGAGATTTCTTCCATGCGGAAGGGCCAGGCCTGGCCGAACTCCGGCGGCAGCACGATGGTGGGGAATTCCGGCGTCAGCGTCTCGGTCAAGTCCACCAGGCCGATGCGGCCGGTGACGAGTTCCGTCATGAATTGGGCAAGAATGTTCTGGCTCATGCTGCGGCTCCTGGGTGTGGGCGCGTCGCTTGCGCGATGCGCCGGAGGGAATCTGGGGCGTTGTCTTGGGGGCAGTGGCGTGGTGGGCGCGGTCAGGCGCCCAGCTCGCGTTCCAGCCCCTTCGGGTTGTCGGCTAGGCGTGCACGGAATTCTTGCGCCACGTCACCCACGTACACGTCTTCCACGCCGTCCTTCAGCGCCCGCACGATGGCGGAGGCGATGGCGGCGGGGGCAACGCGCGGCGGCGGCGTGCGCTGTTCCCATTCGTGGTCGACGGGACCGGGGAACACATTCACCACCCGTACGCCCGCGCCGCGCATTTCGGCGCGCAGGCATTGGGCCAGCGACAGCGCGGCGGCCTTGGAAGCCGACCACATGCCGCGCGACGGCAGGTTCATGTGCGCGTAGATGGACAGCACGTTGACCCAGGCGGTGGCGTTGTTCACGCCGTCGGCGGCGCGGCCGCACAGGGCGGGGCCGAAGCTTTGCGCCAGGCGCATCAGGCCCAGCACGTTCACGTCCATGGCGTCGCGCGCGGTGTTCACGTCCTTGCGGTAAAGCAGGCCGCCTTCGCGTTCCAGGTCGGCCGTGTTCACCAGGATTTCGACCTTGCCGCCGATGGAGGCGGCCAGCCGGTCCACGGAATCGGAGTCCGTCACGTCCAGGGCAACCGACTGCACGCGCGGGTCGGCAACCAGCGCGTCAAAGGCGGCGTTGCGCTTCCAGGACTGCGCGTCGCCCAGGAATATCGTGGGGCAGCCCGCGTCCAGCAAGGCCCGCGCCACGGCCTGGCCCACGGCGGTCTTGCCGTCGGTGACCAGCGCGCGGCGGAATTTCGGGTCGCACGAGGTTTCGCGCAGGGTCTTGTCGTCTTCCATGTTGGGCGTGTTCCTTTCAGGCAGGGCGATCATCACGGCTTGGCCGCTGCGGTCCAGTTTCAGGGCCAGCCGTACGCGCGCCCCGTCGGCGCAATCCTGGTGCACGTGGGCGACCACGGACGGGCCTGCGTCCATCACCACCGTGCCGACGCGCCAGGGCAGGCGTTCGCGGAAATACAGGTCGTTGCTGTGATGCAAGGTGGTGCTGACCAGCAGCACGCCGTTGGGGTCGGCAGGGCGCCAGGGCAGGTGTTCGGACAGGCAGTGGCCGCACACTTCGCGCGGCGGATATTGCACCGCGCCGCAATCGGCGCAGGTTTGCAAATCAAAGCGGCCTTCGGCGGCAGCGGCCGTCAGCCCCAGGGCCGTGCGGCTGCGCGAGCCGGGCGGCAAGGTGGGCTGGCGGGTGCGCGCAACCGGATTCTTCCGGGGCGGCTTGGCTAGCGGCTCGGTCATGCGTCGCTCCTTGCCAGAATGGCCGCGGCGGTGCACAGCCCACGGTCGTAATTGATCATGCCGAAACCGCTGACCATGCCGATGCGGGCATCCGGAACTTGCGTGCCGCCCGCCGTGCCGGTCAATTGGCGCAGCGCCTCGACCATGCCCAGGTAGCCGCCGGCGGCGCCCGCCTGGCCCACCGACAATTGGCCGCCGTTGGTGTTGAAGGGAAAGCTGCCATCCACGGTGAACGTGTGGTCGCGGACGAAGGCGGGTGCGGCGCCTTTTTCGCAAAAGCCCAGGTCTTCAATCTGCATCAGGTTGATGACGGGGTAGTCGTCATAGGCTTGCAGGAAGTCCATGTCGGCCGGCGTGGCCTTGGCCTGGCCGTAGAGTTCATCCACGTCCATTGTCCAGCCGCCGCGCGTCTGGATCGGGTCGTCGATCCAGGCGTTGTGGCGTTCGATGGTGGACAGGATGCGGGCGTGGGGCAGGTTCAAGGCGCGGGCCTGCTCCTCGCGCATCACCAGGAAGGCATCCGCGCCCGCGCAGGGCATCACGCAGTCGAACAGATGGATGGGGTCGGTGATGACGCGCGCGTCCAGGTATTGCTGCAACGTCAGCGGCTTTTTCATCAGCGCGTGCGGGTAGCGCAGCGCGTTGTCGCGTTGGGCTACGCACAGCTTGCCGAAGTCTTCGCGCGTGGCGCCGGTGGCGCGCATGTAGTGCGCGGTCAGCAGCGCGAAGCTGGCGTTGGGGCCGCCCGCGCCATAGGGGTAGACGGCGTCTTGTGCAAAGCGCGAGAACTGGCTGACGGTGTTGCGAAACGAGTCCACATGATTGGTGTCGCCCGCGATGCAGGCCACGATGTTGGCGTCGCCCGCCTGCACGGCGCGGGCCGCGCGGCGCAAGGCCGCCACGCCGCTGGCGCCGCCCATGGGGATGTGGTCCAGCCAGCGCGGGCTCATGCCCAGGTGCTGAACCAGGCCCACGGCGGTGTCGGGCGCCAGCGTGAAGCTGGACACGCACAGGCTGTCGACATCGGTTTTGGCCACGCCGGATTGCCGGATCAACGCGCCCAGCGCGCGGCCCAGCCACCAGTGCGCGGCATGGGTGGAATAGCGCTCGTACGGAATGGTGACGGGCAGGGCCGCCACGATGCCGTCGTATCCCAGTCGGCTCATCGGGTAGGCTCCTGGCGCTTTTTCATGGCGTTGGTGTCGATGCAGCGCGCCGTGCCGGGCAAGGTCGGCGCCAACGCCTTCATTTCGCCGCGTTGGATTTTGTTGGTGGTGGTCAGCGGCAGGCTGTCCACAAAGGCCACATAGCCGGGCGCCTTGTAATAGGCCAGTTGTTGCAGGCACCACTGCACGATGCCGCGCGCGGCCTCGGTCATGGCGGCGTCATCGGCGGGCAGGGTTTCGGGCACGACGCAGGCCAGCACTTCGTCGCCACGCACCGGGTCGGGCACGGCGGCCACGGCCACGGCCTTGACCAGCGGATGCTGCATCAGCACGCTTTCCACTTCCACGGCCGAGATGTTTTCGCCGCTGCGGCGGATCACGTTTTTCTTGCGGTCCACAAAGCGCAGCGCGCCGTCGGCTTCGCGGCGCACGATGTCGCCCGTGTGAAACCAGCCGTCCTGCCAGGCCTCATCGGTGGCGGCTTCGTCTTTCAGATAGCCGGCGAAGAAACCGTAGCGCGGGTCCTCACCCGCGTGGCGCACCAGCAGTTCGCCGGGTTCGCCCACGGTGGCGGGCTGGCCGGCGTCGGTCACGATGCGGACCTGCACATCGTCTTCCTCGCGGCCAAAGCTGCTGGTGCCGATGTGGCGGGGTTCCTGGTTGGCGATGATGACGGCGCCCGCGCCGGTTTCGGTCATGGCCCAGGCTTCCAGCAAGGGGAAGCCGAAGCGCGCTTCAAAAGGCGCGTGCAAGGTGCGGTCCACGCCGGCGCCAAAGCCGAAACGGATGGCGGGCTGCAAGTCGCTGTCGGACGGCGCGGCCTTCATCAAGATGGCGGGCATCACGCCCAGGTAATGCAGCACGGTGGCGCCGGAGTTGCGCACGCTGTCCCACCAGGTCTTGGGATGGAAGCGGTCCAGCGGAATCAGGCAGCCGCCCGTCAGCACCATGGCCATGGCCGAATACGCCATGGCGTTCATGTGTACCAGCGGCAGCGGGGTCAGCATGCGTTCCTGACCGGGGCGCAGCGCGGCCAGCCCGCCGATGCGCGAATACCAGCCGCCCGCGTGCAGGAAATAGCGGTTGGGCAGGATGCAGCCCTTGGGTCGGCCCGTGGTGCCGGAGGTGTACAGCAGCGCGCATTCCGTCAGTTCGCTGGGCGGGGTGTCCGCCAGCGGCGCGGCGAATGGCGCTGACGGGGGCGCGTCGTCCGGGCTCATCACACGCAAGGGGCGGCCGGCGCGCTCGGCGGCGGCCATCAGGTCGGCGTGGCGCTGGGGCAGGGCGACGGCCAGGGCGATCTCGGAGTGGCCCGTCAGGTATTCGAGTTCGGCCGCGCGCAGGTCCGGGTTGATCGGCACGACCGACACGCCCAGCGCGTTCAACGCGAACCAGTGCAGGAAGAAGGCGGGGCGGTTTTCCAGCAGCAGGCCCACGCGGTGGCCGTGGCCGTAGCCCGCTGCCGCGTAGGCGGCGCGCAGCGTGTCAATGGCGTCGGCCGCGCGGCCATACGACAGTTCGCCAGCGGCTATGCCATAAACATCGGCCGTTTCCGGCAGGATGCACAAGAAGGGCTGGGCGCCATAACGGGCGGCGGTGTCGCTGAAAGCCTGATGGACGGTGGTGTTCACACGCCGCTCCTACATGAACAATTGGATGTTGCCGAAGGCGGCATCGCAGTTGACCAGGTCAACGCGCTTCAAGCGGATGCGCAGCGCGCCGTCCTGTTCCACCAGGTGGTGCGTGGCCCAGCCGGCGAACAGCGTCTGCGTGTCCTGCCGGGTTTCAACATAGTGAAAGGCGGTGCGCACCACGTGACGGCCTTCGGCGGGCGCGGCGTCAGGGTGGTCGTGCTCCACCGTGGGGGCTTGCAGCAAATGATGGCAGCGGCTTTTTGGCTGCTGCGAAAACGTGCGCTGGCCGGCCAGGCGTTCCACGCGCACGCGCAGCAACAGCTTGTCTTCGTACATCAGGGATGCATGCAGCTTCGGGTCCGTCTGGCCGTGCGCCAGTGGCATCCAGTAGTAGCCGTCTTCGGTGTACAGGTTCAGCCAGTCCTCAAAGCGCAGCTCGTCCAAGAGGCGCGCTTCGGCGTAGACAAAATCGATCAACTCGCGGTCGCTTGCGCTCATACCGACTCCGGTCCGGTCATGTAGCGGCCCCATGCGCGGTATTGGTTGCGCATCTGCCATTCGTTGGTGCCGTTGGTGGTGACGTTTTTCTGGCCGGCCTCATCGGGCGTGAACAGCCTGCCCACATTGACCCAGTCACGCGCGCGCGAATTCAAGCCGTCTTGCGCGCGTTCGTACATTTCCAGGTCGTCATGGCCGACGACGGACGTGGGCGCGTTGATCAGCCGGTTGTACATCAGCGTGCGTTCCAGCAGCAGGTCGGGTGCGCCGACCAGGCGGAACGTCCAGGACTCGACCAGCGTGCGGTCGGCGGCGATGGGCTTGAAGATGCGCAGCGTCTGGATCGGGCCTTTCACCATGATGTTGGGGAAGTACACGGTGTTGTGGCGCACGTCGCCCAAAATTTGCTTGGCGCGTTCCTCGCCGTAGGCGGCAACCATCGAATCCCAATAGCCCGGCACGCCGGAATACGAGGCATGGATGGAGTCCGACACGCCGGTATGGCCGTGGCCGTTTTCCCAGACGCGGATGCCCATGTTCTCGAAGAACTCATAGGGCGAGATAAAGGGCGCGAACAATTCCACCGCCATGGGCTTGGGCGTGCCTTCGGGCGCTTGCTCCCACACCTTTACCGCCGTGCCCGCCGACGATTCATGCGCCACCATCGGGTGGCAGGTGTCGGTCTGGTTGTCGACCAGCATCTTCCAGTTGCAGCGGTGCATGTAGCGCAACACGCCACCGGCCACTTCCAGGCGGCCTTCCGGCGAGCGGTCCACCATGTTGTCCAGCGTGGACAGCGATTCGCCAAAGAAGTCCTCGAACGACTGGCCTTCCGGGTTCAGTCGGCAGAACACGAAGCCGCGATGGTTCTTCACATCCTTGACGGCGGCCATGCCCTGGCTGGCTTCGCAGTTTTCCAGTCCGGTGTTCTCGTAGCCCTTTTTCAACGGTATCGACAGTAGGCTGCCGTCGGTCTTGAACGTCCAGGCGTGATAGGGGCAGCGAAAGAACTTGCCGGTGTTGCCGCAGGCCTCGCCCGCCACCATCGTGCCCTTGTGCGGGCAGCGGTTGTGCAGCACGCGCACGCTCTTGTCGCTGTGGCGCACCATCACCACGGGCTGGTTGCCGATGGTGGTGGTGATGTAGTCGCCGTTGTTCGGCACCTGGCTGTCGTGGCCGACGTAGACCCAGGTGTTGGCGTACAGGCGCTCCATTTCCAGGTCGAACAGTTCCTGGTCGATGAACAGGTCCTTGTGCACTTCCGTGTCGCGCAGCAGGGCGCGGATGGCGTCGGGGTTGTCGCGGTATTTGGCCATGGTCGCTTCCTTGTCGTCGGGGCCGGCGGCCTTACAGGTCCAGCACCAGGCGCTGCGATTTCGCGCGCGAGATGCAGATCTGGATGATCTTGCCGCTGGCCTTCTCGGTGTCCGAGAGGTAGTAGTCGCGATGGTCAGGCTCGCCTTCCAGCACGGTTGCCTGACAGACGCCGCATTCACCGCGCTTGCAGTCGTACATCGGGTCGCAGCCTTCTTCTTCCATGACGTCGACGATGGTCTTGTCGGCGGGGATGGTCAGCGTGCGGCCGGACTGGCGCAGTTCGACTTCAAAGGCTTGGTCGCCGGCTTGCGCGGCGGCGGTGACGAAGAGTTCGAAGTGGATGTGGGCATCCGGCCAATGGCGGGCCTTGGCGCCGGCGATGACGGCGTCGATCAGGCCCTTGGGGCCGCATACGTACAGGTGCTGGCGGGGGTTGGAGGCGGCCAGCAACGCTTGCAGGTCGAAGCGGCAGGCGGGGTCGTCGTCCGCGTGCACGGTCAGGCTGCTGCCTGCCAGTGCTTCCAGTTCGGGCAGGAAGGCCAGTTGATCCTTGCTGCGGCCACAGTAGTGCAGATGAAAGTCGCGGCCGGCGGCTTTCAGCGCGGCGGCCATGGAGGCCACCGGCGTGATGCCGATGCCGCCCGCGATCAGCACCACGGGTTCGTCGCCTGCCGGCGATTCATGCAGCGGGAAATCGTTCTTGGGGCCTTCGACGCCAAGCGTGTCGCCTTCGGCCAGCGCGTGCATGTGGCGCGATCCGCCCTGGCTGGTTTCCTCCAGCCGCACACCCAAGCGGTATTCCGTGGGCTGCGCGAACTGGCCGGCGTCGGGCGTCAGTTGCACCAGCGAATAGCAGCGCGGTTCGCGCAGGCCGGGCACGGTGACTTTCAAATGCGCGCCGGGGCCGAAGGCGGGCAGCGGCCCGGCGTCTTCGCGCGCCAAGCGGAAGGATCGAATCAGCGGCGACTCTTGCCGGACTTCGCGGATGATGAGTTTCAGTGTCTGCACGGCGTTTGTCTCTATCGGTATTCCGGTATTCGGGTCTTTGGATCAGGCCGCCAGCTTTTCAGCCATCTGACGTTCCATGGGGGCGCAGCTTTCGTTGGCCAGCGCGGTCTCGCGCAAGGCGCGCAACGAGGCGGCGGCGTCAGGCCGGCCCACCAGTTGTTCAGCCGCCGCAAGCAGTTGGCGGTACTTGCCGCCACCGCGCACATGCGTGTCGCTATAGCCCTTGACCAGGCGGCGGCAGTTCACGGTTTCAACCGCCAGCGCGTAGTCCCGTGGCGCGAGTCGGGTGATCAGGTCCAGCCATTGCCGCAAGCCTTCGGATTCAATCTGATGGCGCAGCGTGCGGCGGCGAAAGCGGCGCATGCCGGCCAGCGAATACAGCATTAGGAAACCGCTCAGCGTGCCGCTTTGCATCAGCCGGCCCTTGCCCAGCCGGCGTTCCACAAAGCCGCCGAAGGCCTTGGAACTTTCCAGCCAGCGGCCCAGGCCCGTGGGCATCGTGCCGCAGATTTCTTCCAGGCGTGGGTGCATGTAGTCGGTGGTCATGACCAGTTGGTCGGCGCGCGCGCCCACTTCGCGACGCACTCGTTCAAAGCGCGTGCCGCGCGTTTTCAGATCGGCCACGCGGATCACGTCGTCATAGGCCATGGCGGTGGCGACGTAGCGCGCGGCGGCACAGGTCAGCGCCCATTGCTCTGCGTCGCCGCCGTGTTGGGCATCCAGGTCGCGCAACGCCTTCATGTGGCGCAGGTAGTCAGCGGCGTAAGCGGCGTCCTGGAATTCAAGCTGGCGGCGCACGCCGGCCGTCAGCATGGGCTGCGCACAGGCGGGGAAGTCGCGCTTGATGGTGTCCAGCAGCGCTTGCGTCTTCGGGCTGGCGGCGCGTTCGGGCACGTCGGCCACGGGCCGCGTCAGGTCAATGGCGGCGGGTCGGGCGGGCGCCTGATGCGCCGCGTCGAAACCCAGCGCGAAGGCGCGCAGGCTGGCGTCCACGCCCAGGCCGGCGCGGCGCACGGTCGCTTCGAAATCTTCGCGCGTGAAGGGCAGGGCGCCGCTGCCGGCCACCGCGCCGAACAGGCTGGCGCTGATGACGCTGCCGGCGCGGTCTGCCAGGTCTTGCAAGTCAAAGCACAGGAAGCGCTTGGCGGCGGCGCGGCCGGCTTCCAGCACTTTGTTGGGGTCGGCAATGCCGTTGCCGGGCACGGACTTTTCGCTGACGGCGTAGCTGCGATGTGATGACGACAGCAACACCGTGCGTTCCGGTGTGACCAGGCCGCGCTGGATGGCGCGGCCGCCTTCCATCAATTCGGCGGCCACGACCAGGTCCACGTCGCCGGGCGTGGGCATCAAGGCCAACGCGGGCGCGCGTCCGGCGCGCGCCACGTCGGCTTCGGGCAGCAGTTCCAGGTAGTAGATGGTGGCGCCGGTGCGCTGCGCCACGCCGGGCACGGAAGTCGTCTGCGCCCACCAGCCGGCGTGCTCGGCCATGTCGACGATCCAGTCGGCCAGCACGCCACCGCCCTGGCCGCCCATGGCCAGGATGGCGATCTTGATCGGGTTGCCTTGCTGCATTGCCACCGGGTTCATGAAGGGCTAGTCCTTACAGGGCGTATTGGGCCAGCCGCGCGGCGCGGCGGCGTTGCAGGAAACCGATGACCGCACCGCGCACACGCGCCAGGAAGCGGTCGGTGCCGGTTGGGTTGTGCACGATGTCGGCACGGTAGAAAGACGGGCACAGCACGGCGGCATGGGCCACTTCGCCGCAGTTGCCGCAGCCCACGCAACTGCTTTCCACGTGCGCCACGGGGTCTTCCTTCAAGGGGTCGCCGCTGTCCTTGATGGACAAGGACGGACAGCCCGACAGCCGGATACAGGCGTGGTCGCCGGTGCAAACATCGGGGTCCACGCCAAAGCGTTCCTTGACCATGCGGCGGCCTTCCTTGACGGCCTTGTTGAACAGCGGCTTCACGCGGCGCTGCTTGTTCAGCATGCATTCCGACTGCGCGATGATGACCTTGGGGCCCTTGATGTCGGTGGTCAGCGCTTCTTCGATCGTGGCGCGCACCTTGGCCACGTCGTAGGTGCGGTCCAGCGTACGGACCCACTTCACGCCCACGCCGCGCACGGCATGGTCGATGGGATTGTTGGTGGACCGGTCGGGGTTGTCGGCGCGCGACGACAGGATGTCTTGCCCGCCCGTGGCCGAGGCGTAGAAGTTGTCGACGATGACGATGACGCCGTCGTACTTGTTGAACACCGCGTTGCCGATGCCGGACGACAAACCGTTATGCCAGAAGCCGCCATCGCCCATGATCGAGATGGGCCGCTTGGCGGCGGGCACGTTGAACGCCGCCGCGCTGGACGCGCCCAGCCCGTAGCCCATGGTGGTGGCGCCCAGGTTGAAGGGCGGCAGGATGGAAAACAGATGGCAGCCGATGTCGCAGGAAATATGGTGCTGCCCCAGCTTTTCCTGCGCCAGCGTCAGCGCGGAAAAGATCGGGCGTTCGGGGCAGCCCGTACAGAAGCCGGCGGGGCGCGGTGGCACCACCGAGGCCAGGCCCTGCACCTGCTTGTGGAAGGTGATGGGCTGTTCAGCGGGCTTGGGTGCAGGCTTCGGCCGCGAGACTTCCGTGATTTCCAGTTGCCGGGCTTCGGCTTGTGCATCCACCGCCACCGCCGCATGTGTCTGCAGCGATTCCGGGCGATGGCGCTTCAGGAATTCGCGCAGGCCGTCGCGCATCACTTGCGTGGTGTATTCGCCCGCCATCGGCAGCACGTCCTTGCCGGACAGATGCGTGTCGATGCCCGCCTTGCGCAGCACGGCGTGCAGGTTCTGTTCAATGTAATCGGGCTGGCCTTCTTCGAGCAGCAGCACGGCGCGCTTGCCACGGCAGAACTCTGTGACCTCGTCTTCGATGACGGGATAGGTCACGTTCATGACGTACAGCGGAATGCGGCTGTTGCCGAAGTTGTCGGCCAGGCCCAAGAGTTGCAGCGAGCGAATCACGCCGTTGTACAGGCCGCCTTGCAGGATCAGGCCGATATCGTTCTGGTCGCCGTCGAAGTGCTCGTTAAGCTTGTGTTCCTTGATGTAGCGAATGGCGGCGGGCCAGCGGTCTTTGATTTTTTCCTGTTCGTGCAGGAAGGACGCGGGCGGCAGCACGATGCGGCTGGTGTCGCGCGCGGGGCTTTCCAGCGCCTGGGCCAGCGAGAACGCGGGCCGCTTGTTTTCCTTGGCGATGAAGCGGCCATGCACGTGGCAACCACGGATGCGCAGTTGCAGCATCACCGGCGTCTTGCTGGCTTCCGACAATTCAAAGCCGTCTTCCACGGCCTTGACCATGCTTTCCAGGTTGGGGCGCGGGTCCAGCAGCCAGATCTGCGATTTCATGGCGAACGCGTGCGAGCGTTCCTGCATGATGGACGAGCCTTCGCCGTAGTCTTCGCCCACGATCACCAGCGCGCCGCCCGTGACGCCGCCTGACGCCAGGTTGGCCAGCGCGTCCGAGGCCACGTTGGTGCCCACGGTGGACTTCCACGTGACGGCGCCGCGTATCGGGTACATGACGGAGGCCGCCAGCGTGGCGGCGGCGGTGGCTTCCGAGGCGCTGGCCTCGAAGTGCACGCCAAGTTCTTGCAGGATCTCGTTGGCGTCCGCCAGCACGTCCATCAGGTGCGAGATGGGCGAACCCTGGTAGCCCGCCACATAGCCCACGCCCGATTGCAGCAAGGCCTTCGTGACGGCAAGTATGCCTTCGCCGCGAAACTCTTCGCCGGCGCCAATTCGCAACTGCTGGACTTCTTTCTTGAAAGACCTTTCAGCCATCTCGAACTCCTGGTCGGGCCGGTTTGCCGGTCCTCAAGCCTTGCTGCCATGCAGCATCGTCGTGTCACGAAACTTCCGTCTGAAAAATACTTTAGGAGTCAACGTTTTAGCTGTCAACAAAAAAGATGAAATTTCATGGAAATCAAAAAATATCACGCGAAAACAAGGATGTATATACTGGTTGTTCTCTAGCTTCGTGCCGGGTTTTCGTCCCCGGCATGGTGCAAAAATGGGTTGCGATTCGGGGTATACCCTGTGCTGCGCAACAGCATTGCGGCACATCATGGCGCGCGTTTGCGCCGTCGTGGTGCAATGCGCTTTCCGGCCCTGGGCCGTTCACGAAATTCCGGTGCGTGGGGGCACAGCAACATGCGGTTGGACAAGCAGCGGGACACCCTTTTGACTGGTCGCGGTACGTCGGGGCCGCGTTTCGTCGACGGCTATCTGGCCTATCTGCTGGCGCAGGCCAGCCAGCGCATCTCGGCCGAATTCCATTTGCAGGTGAAGGCAGCCGGCTTGTCGGTCACGGAATGGCGGGTGCTGGCCAGTCTGGAGGGCAGCCCCGGCGAAACCATTGGCACGCTGGCGGTGCTGGCCATCACCAAGCAGCCCACCTTAAGCAAGGTGGTGCAGCGCATGGAAGCCGAAGGGCTGGTGGCGCGCACGGGTGTGCGGGCCGACCGCCGGCAAACGCGGGTGTGCATCACCACCAAGGGCACCCACCTGATCGCGGGCTTGTGCGAGCAGGCCTTGCAGCATCAAAAAGCGGTGCTGGCTCCCTTTGGCGAAGAGAAGGCAGCACTGCTGATCAACATGCTGGAAGTGCTGATGACCGAGCATGTGCCGCTGGAGTTGCCGATTGACGACGAGGAATGACCGGGCAGCATCCAAGTCCGTTGCGTCCGCGCACTTGAACATTGTTCGGCCCAATTATTTTGTTGGATGCTTATGCGTCCCTTAATGGGTTTCTCTCTGTGAAAAGGGGTCACGGTACGCATAAACCCTGAATTGACGCGGGTCAACCGGCTAGGCACACTCGCGCCGGTATTCAGACTAATGTCAGGAGTTAACCCACTATGCGCCGCACCTTGATTGCTATCGCGATCGCCGCCGCCGTGGCCGTGCCCTCGATCGGGCAGGCCAAGACATTCCGTTGGGCCGCCCAGGGCGACATTCTTACGTTCGACCCGCACTCGCAAAACGAGGGCATGACGATCGCCGCCAACAGCTACATCTACGAACCGCTGGTGGACTACGACAAGACGTTCAAGCTGGCGCCGCGCCTGGCCACGGAATGGGAACAGGTGTCGCCGACCCTGTACCGCTTCAAGCTGCGCCCAGGCGTGAAGTTCCATGACGGCGCGGCCTTCACGGCCGACGACGCGGTGTTCTCGATTCACCGCGCCATGGCGCCCACGTCGAACTACAAGGCCTACACCACCGGCATCAAGGAAGCGCGCAAGGTTGACGACCTGACGATCGAAATCGAAACGTCGGCGCCCAACCCGGTGTTGCTGCGCCAGTTGACCAACGTGTTCATCATGAACAAGGCCTGGGCCGAAAAGAACAACATCGCCAAGCCGCAGGACTACGTCAACAAGGAAGAAACCTTTGGCGCCCGCAACACCAACGGCACGGGCCCGTACAAGCTGAAGACGCGCGAAGTGGACGTGCGCACCGTCTTTGAAGAAAACAAGGACTGGTGGAACAAGGCCGGCAAGGTCGGCAACGTGACCGAAGTGGTGTTCACGCCGATCAAGCAGAACGCCACCCGCACAGCCGCGCTGCTGTCGGGCGAAATCGACTTCGTGCTGGACCCCGCCGCCCAAGACCTGCAACGCCTGCGCCAGGCGCAGAAGGTGGTGGAAGGCAACGAATACCGCACCATTTACCTGGGCCTGGACCAGAAGCGTCCGGAATTGCAGTATTCGAACATCAAGGGCAAGAACCCGTTCCAGGACATCCGCGTGCGTGAAGCGCTGTACCGCGCCATCGACGTGGACGCCATCAAGCGCGCCGTGATGCGTGGCCTGTCCGCGCCCACCGGCACGATGATCGCGCCGCAGGTGCATGGCTGGTCGGAATCGGTGCACAAGCGCGTGCCCTACGATCCCGAAAAATCCCGCGCGTTGCTGAAGGAAGCCGGCTACGACGGCACCCTGAACTTCACGCTGGACTGCCCCAACAACCGCTACATCAACGACGAAGCCATCTGCCAGGCCGTGGTCGGCATGTGGGCCAAGGTGGGCGTGAAGGCCACGATGAACGCCATGCCGCGTTCCACGTACTTCCCCAAGGTGCAGTCGTTTGACACCAGCGCCTACCTGTTCGGCTGGGGCGTGCCCACGTTCGACGCCATGTACACGCTGCAGAACCTGATCCGCACCAAGGGTGAAGGCGCCGACGGCATGTACAACCTGGGCGGCTACAGCAACAAGGAACTTGACGTGATCATTGATCGCATCAAGACCGAGACTGACCCCGCCAAGCGCGACGCCGACATCACCACCGTGCTGCAAGGGCACGCCAAGGACTTCGGCCACATCCCGCTGCATGACCAGGTCATCCCCTGGGCGATGCGCAAGAACGTCACGGTTATCCACCGTGCCGACAATCGCCTTGTTGCCGATTGGGTCAAGGTTGACTGATCCCGGCTAACCAGACGGCGCGGAGCCCACCCGGCTCCCGCCGTTTTGTCTTGGTTGTTCCCCTATGTTTGCTTTCATACTGCGCCGCCTGTTGCAGGCCGTAGCGGTGATGCTCACCGTCGCGCTACTGGCCTTTGTGCTTTTTCAATACGTCGGCGACCCTGTCACCATCATGCTGGGGCAGGACGCCACCGATGCCGAGCGTATCGAGTTGCGTGAACGCCTGGGGCTGAACGAGCCCGCCATTGTTCAATTCGGCCATTTCGTGGCCAACGCCGTGCAAGGGAATTTCGGCATCTCCCTGCGTCAGAGCGAACCCGTTTCCACCCTGCTGAAGTCCCGCTTGCCGGCCACGCTGGAGCTGTCCATGGTGGCGGCCTTGCTGGCTTTGGTAGTGGGCGTGCCGCTGGGCGTGTACACCGCGCTCAAGCGCAACAGCCTGGTGTCCCAGATGCTGCTGGCCGGATCCTTGTTGGGCGTATCGCTGCCCACCTTCCTGATCGGCATCCTGTTGATCCTGGTGTTCTCCGTGCAACTGGGTTGGCTGCCCAGCTACGGGCGGGGCGACACCGTCGCCGTGGGCTGGTGGACGTCGGGCCTGTTCACGGCCACCGGCTGGAAGCACCTGATCCTGCCGTCCATTACCTTGTCGCTCTTTCAGATGACGCTGGTGCTGCGCCTGGTGCGTTCGGAAATGCTGGAGGTGCTGCGCTCGGACTACATCAAGTTCGCGCGCGCCCGGGGCCTGAAGCGCCGCGCCATCCATTTCGGCCATGCGTTGAAGAACACCATGGTGCCCGTCATTACGATTACCGGCTTGCAGTTGGGCGGCATCATCGCCTTTGCCATCGTCACGGAAACCGTGTTCCAGTGGCCGGGCATGGGCTTGCTGTTCATCCAGGCGGTGCAATTCGCCGACGTGCCGGTCATGGCCGCGTACCTGTGCCTGATCGCGCTGGTCTTCGTGGTGATCAACCTGGTGGTCGATCTTCTGTATTTCGTCGTAGACCCGCGCCTGCGTTCGGGAATGACTCGCGCCGGGGGGGCTCACTGATGCGCGCCGTACTCAAACGCTGGTGGGACAGCGACATCGCCTGGGCCTGGCGCCGGGCGCCCGTGGCCATTCTGGCAACGCTGCTGTTGGCCGTGTTGCTGATCGGCTCGTTCGGCGCCGGCTGGGTCGCGCCGCACAACCCCTTCGACCTGACCACGGTGGAACTGTTGGACGCTTTGTTGCCACCCGCCTGGGAGGACAACGGGCAGGCCAACTATCTGTTGGGCACCGACAGCCAGGGCCGCGATCTGTTCTCGGCCATTCTGTACGGCACCCGCGTATCGCTCTTGATCGGGTTGGCGTCGGTGCTGCTGTCGATGCTGATCGGCATTGTGCTGGGGCTGATCTCGGGCTACGCGGGCGGGCGCATCGACGCCTTCATCATGCGTGTGGCGGACGTGCAGTTGTCGTTCCCCGCCATTCTGATTGCGCTCTTGATCGATGGCGTGGCGCGGGCCGCCGTGCCGCGCGAGATGCATGAGCTGATCGCGTTCCCCGTGCTGATCGGCGCCATCGCGCTGGCCGGCTGGCCGCAGTATGCGCGCACGGTGCGCGGCTCCACGCTGGTGGAGAAGAACCGCGAATACGTGCAGGCGGCGCGCGTGATCGGCGTGGCCTCGCCCGTGATCATGTTCCGCCACGTGCTGCCCAATGTGCTGGGGCCGGTGCTGGTGCTGGCCACGGTGCACCTGGCCACCGCCATCATCACCGAGGCAACGCTGTCGTTCCTGGGGGTTGGGGTGCCGCCGACCGCGCCGTCGCTGGGCACGCTGATCCGCATTGGCAACGACTTCCTGTTTTCCGGCGAATGGTGGATCACCATTTTCCCGGGCGCGGCGCTGGTGCTGCTGGTGCTGTCGGTCAACCTTCTGGGTGACTGGCTGCGCGATGCGCTCAACCCGCGGCTGAATTGAGGTAAGCATGAGCGCACTACTGGAAGTCCGCAATCTGCGCGTGGAATTTCCCACGCGCCGCGGCACGCTACGCGCCCTGGACGACGTGTCTTTTTCCATCCAGGCCGGCGAAGTGCTGGGCGTGGTGGGGGAATCGGGCGCGGGCAAATCGCTGACCGGCGCGTCCATCATCGGCCTCTTGGAACCCCCGGGGCGCATCGCCGCGGGTGAAATCCTGCTGGCGGGCCGCCGCATCGACAACCTGCCCGACGAGCAGATGCGCCGCGTGCGCGGCCGCGAAATCGGCGCGGTGTTCCAAGACCCGCTGACGTCCCTGAACCCGCTGTACACGGTGGGCCGGCAGTTGGCCGAAACCATCGTCACGCACCTGGACATGACGTGGTCGCAAGCGCGCAACCGCGCGGTGGAATTGCTGGCGTCCACCGGCATTCCGGCGGCGCGCGAACGCATCGACCACTATCCGCACCAGTTCTCGGGCGGCATGCGCCAACGCGTGGTCATCGCGCTGGCGCTGGCGGCCGAGCCCAAGCTGGTGGTGGCCGACGAACCCACGACCGCGCTGGATGTGTCCATTCAGGCGCAGATCATCGAACTGCTGAAACGCCTGTGCCGCGAGCATGGCACGGCGGTGATGCTGATCACGCACGACATGGGCGTGATCGCCGAAACCGCCGACCGCGTGGCGGTGATGTACGCGGGCCGCGTGGCCGAGATCGGGCCGGTGGCCGATGTGATCCACAAGCCGCGCCATCCGTATACGTCGGGGCTGATGGGATCGATTCCGTCCATGGACGGGCATACGGAACGGCTGGTGCAGATTGACGGCAGCATGCCGCGGCTGAACGCCATTCCGCCGGGCTGTGCGTTCAACCCGCGTTGCGGCCAGCGCTTGCCGCGCTGCGCGACCGAGCGCCCCGAATTGATGCCGGCGGGCACGTCCCGCGCGGCCTGTTGGTTGCATGACGACAAAGCGATGGTGGCCGCATGAGCACGCCCTTGGTGGAAGTGAAAGACGCGGCGCGCTGGTTCGATGTGTCGCCGCCCTGGTTGGAGCGCAAGCTGGCCGGCAAGCCGCGCGTGATGCTGCGCGCGGTGGACGGCGTGTCGTTCGACATCGCGCGCGGCGAAACGCTGGCGCTGGTGGGCGAATCGGGCTGTGGAAAATCCACGGTCGCGCGCATGCTGGTGGGCCTGTACGGGCTGACGCGCGGCGATATCCGTTTCGATGGCCAGCCGCTGTCGCGGATGTCTGAGAAAGGCGGGCGCAACTTGCGCAAGCGCTTGCAGATGATTTTCCAGGATCCCTACGCCAGCCTGAACCCGCGTTGGCGCGTGGGCCGCATCATTGCGGAGCCGATGCTGACGCATACGCAGATGACGGCCGACGAGCGCGTGGCGCGCGTCAGCGAACTGCTCAAGCAGGTGGGCCTGGACCCGGCGGACCAGGGCCGCTATCCGCATCAGTTTTCAGGCGGTCAGCGCCAACGCATTTCGATTGCGCGGGCGCTGGCGGTGAACCCGGAATTCCTGGTGTGCGATGAGCCCACCTCGGCGCTGGACGTGTCGGTGCAGGCGCAGGTGCTGAACCTGATGAAAGACCTGCAGCGCGAGCTGGGGCTGACCTACCTGTTCATTTCGCACAACCTGGCGGTGGTGCATCACGTGGCCGACCGGGTGGGCGTGATGTACCTGGGCCGCATGGTGGAAGTGGCCCCGCGCGACGAGCTGTTCGCGCGACCCCGGCATCCGTATACGCGCATGCTGCTGGAGGCCATTCCGGACATCAATGGGGCCGGAAAATCGCGCACGGCGGTGGCGGGGGAAGTGCCGAACCCCTTGAATCCGCCCTCAGGGTGTACGTTTCATCCGCGCTGCCCGCATGCGAACGAGCGGTGTCGGGCCGAAGCGCCGGTGGCGATGCTGGCGGGGGTGTCAATCGTGGCGTGCCACGCGGTGGAGGAAGGCCGGGTGTGATTGCAGGGGCGGGTCGGAATGGCGCACAAGCCGTCACCGGTCCCGCCTTGTTTCAGTGGCGAGGCTCGTGGACCGAGTCATACGGCGTGTCGTCGTCCTCGTCGTCCTCATCCTCGTCGTCTTCCTCTGTGCTTGGCTCCGGCTGCGGTTCCTCGGTCAGGGCGAAGGGCAGCACGTCTTCCAGATTGTCGGACCACGCGGACTCTTCGCCGTCGTGGTCCAGCTTGATGAAGCGTTCGCCTTCGTTCAAGGAAATCTGCACGGCCCACAGGTAGAGGCAATCGTAGGTGTCGTCATCGGCATGCGGCAGGCCGCCGCGATTGCCCAGCAGGCGCGAGCCCGCGCCGCCCATCTGGACGTGGGTCTGCTCTTCGTCCGCTTCGGCGCCTTCGTCCAGCGGGACACCGAACGTGACCCACTCGGTGCCTTCATCGCCCAGGATCACTTCGGCCAATACGGGCTTGCCCAGGTAGGCGCTGAGCGCATCGGCGGTCTTGGCCAGCATGTCCAGTTCGGAGGTACTGAAATGGGTCACGGAGGCGGGGGGGGTGGCAGAGGCGGACATGAAGGGATTCCTGGGCGCGATGAAGCCGCGACGGCACGGCAAGATACATAAAGTCAGGCGCTATTGTCGCGCGATCGGCGTTGCGTTGCATCCGACGCTTGGATGACGCGGCGTGACAAGGCTGTCAGGCTGGCGCGGGCTTGGGCTGCAATCGTGATTCAGGCGTAATGCCCTGCGCCGTCGTTCCGGCATGCTCGGCCCGCGGCGCTATCCGGATGGTGTACGGCGACGACACACCGTCATTCGGACTGGGCCTACACTTGCGGCCTGTTCCGATATTCCCACTACGCATCACCGTCCTCCGTCCATGACGCCCTCAGAACCTTCCGCCATTCCCGCCCGCTATCTGCTGTTTCCGCTGCTGGCGGCCCTGATCTGGTCGATCAATATGATCGTTACCAAGATGGCCGCCGGCGTCATCTCTCCTGCTGTCATCGGGTTTTACCGCTGGGCGCTGGCCGGCGCCGTGCTGACCCCGTTCGCCTTGCGGGGCGTGTGGACGCAACGCCGCCTGATCTGGCCCTATCTGCCGAAATTCGCCGTGCTGGGTGGCTTGGGCATGGCGCTATACCAGGGGCTGGCCTATGTGGCGGCTTCCAGCACCACGGCCACCAACATGGGCATCATCACTGCCATGATCCCGCTCTTGACCATCGCGGTGGGCACGGTGGTGCTGCGCCAGCGGCCCACGCTGATGGCGATGCTGGGCGGTGTGGTGTCGCTGGCGGGCCTGGCCTTGCTGATCGGCGAAGGGGACCCCGCCCGGCTGTTGTCCGTGGGCGCGAACCCCGGCGACCTGCTGATGGGCCTGGCCGCGCTGGCCTATGCGCTGTATGGCGTGTTGCTGCGCCGCTGGGGCTTGCCGGTGGGGCCGTGGGTGTCGCTATACGTGCAGATCGGCTTCGGCGTGCTGTTCCAACTGCCCGCGTTCCTGATGGCCGCGCCATCGCCGCTGAATGCCGACAACGTGCCGCTGGTGTTGTATGCCGCGATTTTCCCGTCCCTGTTCGCGCCCTTCCTGTGGATGCAGGGCGTCAAGCACCTGGGCCCCAACCGTGCCAGCATTTTCCTGAACCTGATGCCGGTGGGTACGGTGGCCATCGCGTCGGTCTTCCTGGGCGAAAAGCCGCATCTGTTCCACATCGTGGGCGGTTTGCTGGCGCTGGCGGGCGTCATGTTGGCGCAGATGCGTACGCCTCGTCTGGGTGGGCGCGCAGGCAAAGCGGCGGGTTGAATGGGCTGTTCCGTCCCTGACGCGCGCCTGTCAGGGTTCCGGCCTACAATCGACGGTTCATCAGCTTTCTTTCCCTATACGAGCCCATGGCCCAATACGTCTACACCATGAACCGCGTCGGCAAGATCGTGCCGCCCAAGCGGCAGATTTTGCGTGATATCTCGCTTTCGTTTTTTCCTGGCGCCAAGATCGGCGTGCTGGGCCTGAACGGCTCGGGCAAGTCGACGCTGCTGAAGATCATGGCGGGCGTCGATAAAGAGATCGAAGGCGAAGCCATCCCCATGCCGGGCCTGAACATCGGCTATCTGCCGCAGGAACCGCAACTGAACCCCGAGCACACGGTGCGCCAATCGGTCGAAGAAGGCCTGGGCGCCGTCGTCACCGCCAAGAAGCGCCTGGACGAGGTCTATGCCGCCTACGCCGAGCCGGATGCCGACTTCGACGCGTTGGCCGCTGAGCAAGCCGACCTGGAAGCCATCATCGCCGCCGCCGCATCCAGCGGTTCGGACGACATCGAACACCAGATGGAAATCGCCGCCGACGCACTGCGCCTGCCGCCCTGGGACGCCATCGTCGGCAACCTGTCTGGGGGTGAAAAGCGCCGCGTGGCCCTGTGCCGCCTGCTGCTGTCCAAGCCCGACATGCTGCTGCTTGACGAGCCCACCAACCACTTGGACGCCGAAAGCGTGGAATGGCTGGAGCAATTCCTGCACAAGTTCCCCGGCACCGTGGTCGGCGTGACCCACGATCGCTACTTCCTGGACAACGCCGCGGAATGGATCCTGGAACTGGACCGTGGCTACGGCATCCCCTGGAAGGGCAACTACAGCTCGTGGCTGGAACAGAAAGAAGACCGCCTGAAGCAGGAAGAGTCCTCGGAATCGGCCCGTCAGAAGACCATCAAGAAAGAACTTGAATGGGTGCGCCAGAACCCGAAGGGCCGTCAGGCCAAGGCCAAGGCGCGTCTGGCCCGCTTCGAGGAACTGTCGTCCTACGAATACCAGAAGCGCAACGAAACCCAGGAAATCTTCATTCCGGTGGGCGAGCGCCTGGGCAACGAGGTCATTGAATTCAAGAACGTCAGCAAGGCCTATGGTGACCGCCTGCTGATCGACGACCTGAGCTTCAAGATTCCGCCCGGCGCCATCGTCGGCATCATCGGCCCCAACGGCGCCGGTAAGTCCACGTTGTTCCGCATGATCGCGGGCCGCGAGCAACCGGATTCGGGCGAAGTCAGCATCGGCCAGACGGTGAAGCTGGCTTATGTGGACCAGTCGCGCGATGCGCTGGAAGACAAGAAGACGGTATTTGACGCGGTGGCCGACGGCGCCGACATCCTGACCGTGGGCAAGTTTGAAATGTCGTCGCGCGCCTATCTGGGCCGCTTCAACTTCAAGGGCGGCGACCAGAACAAGGTCGTGGGCCAACTGTCGGGCGGTGAACGCGGCCGCCTGCACATGGCCAAGACGCTGATCGCCGGCGGCAACGTCCTGCTGCTTGACGAACCGTCCAACGACCTCGACGTTGAAACGCTGCGCGCGCTGGAAGACGCCTTGCTGGAGTTCCCCGGCAGCGTCATGGTCATCAGCCACGATCGCTGGTTCCTGGACCGTATCGCTACCCACATCCTGGCATTCGAAGGCGATTCGCAAGTGGTGTTCTTCGACGGCAACTACCAAGAGTACGAAGCCGACAAGAAACGCCGCCTGGGCGAAGAGGGCGCCAAGCCCAAGCGCCTGCGCTACAAGGCACTGAAGTAAACCAAAAGATCCCGGCGACGCCGGGATTTTTTTGTGGGCCTATCCCTTGTAGGATGGGTGAAGCGCGGTACGGTTTGCACAAATACCCCGCCGCCCAACGCGCGCAACCCATCACGCAATCGTCGCGTTATGGCCAATCTTCCCCATGGTCCACCGTTGCTTGATGGGTTGCGCGCGTTCGATATCGCATTCTTTTCTTTGTCGTATCGCGCTTCACCCATCCTACGACCTGCTGTAGATTCTAGGCACCACTTGGGAGCCACTCATCATGCTGCTGCAAGCCTCCGATTCCACGTTACTCATCGTCGATATGCAGGGCCGGCTGATGCCCGCCATCCACGATAACGAAGCCGTGCTGCATAACGCGCACAAGCTCGCGCAAGCCGCGCGGATACTTGATGTGCCGGTTGTCGCGACGGAACACCACGGCAAGATGCTTGGCGTTACCGTAGACCCGCTACGTGATCTTGTGCAATCCACTTTCCAGAAAATGCACTTCTCTTCCACGCGCGAACCTGGCTTTGAAGCGTGGTTGCCGGCGGCGCGAAAAACAATTCTGGTGGCCGGTTGCGAAGCGCATATCTGCGTGCTGCAAACGGTGATCGGCCTGGCGGACATGGGCTACAACGCGGTGCTGGTGTCGGACGCCGCGGGGTCGCGCAAACCGTCGGACCATCATGCCGCGCTGCGTCGCGCGCGGGCGCATGGCGCGGATATCGTCACGTCGGAAATGGCCATATTTGAGTGGATGGAAACTTGCGAGCACCCGCGTTTTCGCGATGTGTTACGTCTGGTCAAATAGCCGACGCGGCTTGCAACATCGTCCCTGGGGCGTGCAAAGATTCTCTCGCTGTTTGACACAATTCCTGGGCAAACCTAACACCCCGGCCCCCGATATTTTGAGATCCTGAAGCTTCTAAACCCAAAAGGGGATCGCGCGCTCGCGTCAGATCCATGGTGCGGCCCCCGGGGTACAAGAATAGGAGCCTCATCATGAAAATCGCATCTCTTTCCAAAATCTGTGTCGCACTGGCGATGACCGCCGCCATGGCTGGCTGCTCGTCCTGGGACGGCATGAGCCATCGTCAAAAGAGCACGGTGGGCGGGGCCGCGTTGGGCGGCGTCGCGGGCGCCGTGATCACCAATGGCGGCGTGCTCGGTACGGTTGGCGGAGCAGCGATCGGTGGCGTGATCGGCGATCAGGTCGGCAAGCACTAAACGCCTGCCCAATATGCAAAATGCCCGGCACTGCCGGGCATTTTTTTGTGGCCGCGCAGGGCAGCCAAGCCGCATCACGGTTCGTTTTGCGGCATCTCGATCTTCACTTCCAACACCTCAAGTGTGTCCTGGCGTTCCAGGTGCACCTTGATGTCTTCAGGGTTGATCTTCACGTATTTGGAAATCACCGCGATAAGTTCCTGCTGCAACTGCGGCAGGTAGTCGGGCGAGTCGCCGCGGCCCCGCTCGTGGGCCAGGATGATCTGCAACCGTTCCTTCGCAACGGAAGCGGAAGTTTTCTTTTGACCAAGCAGAAACGACAGGAAGGACATTGCTTACTTGCCTCCGAACAGGCGTTTCAGGAAACCGGGCTTTTCGTAATCGGTAAAGCGCAGCGCTTTGTCTTCGCCCAGGTAGCGGGCAACGACGTCCTTGTAGGCTTCGGAAACGTCCGTGTCTTTCAGATGAATGGCGGGCAGGCCTTGGTTCGACGCTTGCAGCACGGCTTCCGATTCCGGGATGACGCCAATCAGCTTGATGCGCAGGATGTCTTCGATATCGCCCAAGGACAGCATTTCGCCGTCGACCACGCGCTTGGGGTTGTAGCGCGTGAGCAGCAGGAATTCCTTGACGGGTTCACCGCCATCCACCGCGCGCTTGGACTTGGCCGCGAGGATGCCCAGGATGCGATCGGAGTCGCGCACCGACGAGACTTCCGGGTTCGTCACGACGAGTGCGTCGTCGGCAAAATAGGCGGCCATCAGCGCACCCGTTTCGATACCGGCGGGCGAGTCGCAGATGATGTATTCGAAACCCATTTCCTTCAGGTCGTTGATGACCTTTTCCACGCCTTCCTGCGTCAGCGCGTCTTTGTCGCGCGTTTGCGAGGCGGGCAGGATGAACAGGTTTTCAAGCTGCTTGTCCTTGATCAGCGCCTGGTTGAGGGTGGCTTCGCCCTGAATCACGTTGACGAAGTCGTACACCACGCGACGCTCGCAGCCCATGATGAGGTCGAGATTGCGCAGGCCGACATCGAAGTCGATGACAGCGGTCTTGTGGCCCCGCATCGCGAGGCCCGCGGAAAAACTGGCGCTCGTCGTGGTTTTACCCACGCCGCCTTTGCCGGAAGTCACCACAACAATGCGTGTCATGACGATCAAACCCTTATGTTCGAAGAAACCGCGTTATCGTAAAGCAAAAAGCCTGTGTAAGGCTTCTTACAGAATGTGTTGAGACTTGATGTTCGATGCTGATGTTCGACGCTGCGATACCGCGTTGGCGCGCACGCCAAGCAGCGGCCACTGCTTCAGCTTTTCAAGGCTTCGATCCGCAGCGTGTCGCCATCCAGGCGCACCAGCGCCGGCTGGTTGTGCAACGTGCGGTCCAGCTTGTCTTCCACGACACGGTACACCCCTGCCACGGCCAGCAGCTCGGCGTCCAGATGCGTCGTGAAGATGCGCGCGGAGGTATCGCCGCGTGCACCTGCCATGGCCTTGCCGCGCAGAGGGCCGTAAACGTGCACATTGCCATCGGCAATGACTTCAGCGCCCTGGCTCACCATGCCGATCACGACCAGGTCTGTGTGGCGCGCGTACACGCGCTGGCCCGAACGCAAGGGCTTGGTAATGACCAATGCCGACGCCGAGTGCGGCGTGGCCTGCGTGGGCGTGGGCGCGGAGGTGGTGCTGCTGGCTTCGCGCGCGGGCATCGGCTCGGCGGCGGGCTTGGCAGGCGTGTCGGTGGAGTCGCTAGCCGTGGCCGCGTTATCGGTGGCCGCTTTATCCGTGGCTGCGTTATCCACCGTCGACGTGTCGGTGGGCGCGGGCGCGGTTTCGACGGCGGCAGCCGGCACCGACGGCACGGGCGTTGCCACATCATTGGGCGGCGCCGTATCCACGACCGGAGCGGGGCGCGCGGGTGGGGTGGAAAGCTCAACCGGAGCCAGGCCGGCCTCGCGCGCGGCCTTCAGGTTGGCGCCTTCGGCCACCACGCCGATCGCGGGCAGGTTGTGTGCGCGCAGCGCGTCGACCAGCGCCTTCCAGTCGACTGTTTCTTCGACGCGGCTGGCGTCGATGACCACGGGTTCGTTTTCAAAGAAGCTGCCGGCATCCGCCATGCGCTTGGCCAGCGCGGCGGCGAGGCGTTCGGGGTCCGCGCTGTGCAGAACCACGCGAATGGCGTAAAGGGTGGCGCTTTTGAAGTCCAGGGCTAGGGATTCAGTATTCATCTTGATTGTGGCTGGCGGTCCGGCGCCAGGAAAACGGCGCGCGCAACCGGCTGCGGGATGTCGGGCATGATAACCCGCGCCGGGGTGGGGTGCGCAGGGGGTAAGACGAAAGAAAAAAGCGCCCGAAGGCGCTTTTTCCCGTGTTACGCACGCGCGGCGGACTTAGCCTTGCGCCCAGGAGTCGCGCAGGGTAACGATGCGGTTCAGCACCGGAGCGGCCTCCGTGGAATCCTTGAGGTCGGCCGTGAAATAGCCCAGTCGCTCGAATTGCCAGGTGGCGCCCGGCGTGGCGACGGTGCCCGGTTCCAGCCAGGCCGTGACGGTCTGTTTGGAGTTCGGATTCAGGCAAGTCAGGAAATCCTTGTCGCCGCCGTCGGGACGCGCGTCGGCGAACAGGCGGTCGTACAGGTGGATCTGGGCGGCCACCGCATGGGCGGCGCTGACCCAGGTGATGTTGCCCTTGACCTTGACGCTGTCCGCGCCCGGGGTGCCGCTCTTGGTCTCGGGCAGGTATTCGGCCTGGACTTCAACGACTTCGCCCGCTTCGTTCTTGGTGAAGCCGGTGCAGCGCACCACGTAGCCGTACTTCAGGCGCACGGTGTTGCCCGGGAACAGGCGGAAATACTTCTTCGGCGCTTCCTCGCGGAAGTCGTCGCGTTCAATCCAGAGCTCGCGCGACAGCGGGAATTCACGCACGCCGGCTTCCGGGTCGTGCGGGTTGCGCGGGGCGGTGCAGAGTTCGGTCTGGCCTTCCGGGTAGTTGGTGATCACCAGCTTGATCGGATCCAGCACGGCCACCGAGCGGGCGGCGATGGGGTCGAGGTCGTCGCGCACGGCTTGTTCGAGCAGGCTGTAGTCAATACGCGAATCCGACTTGGACACGGCGGTGCGGTCGCAGAACAGGCGGATCGAGGCCGGCGTGTAGCCGCGCCGACGCAGGCCGAAGATGGTCGGCATGCGGGGGTCGTCCCAGCCGTCCACATGGCCTTCGCGCACCAGTTGCAGCAGCTTGCGCTTGCTGGTGACGACGTAGCTCAGGTTCAAACGAGCGAATTCATATTGATGCGGCAGCGGCTGGGCCAGCTTGCCCAGCTCGGCCAGGCGCGCCAGGATCCAGTCGTAGAACGGGCGCTGGTCTTCGAATTCCAGCGTGCACACGCTGTGCGTGATGCCTTCCAGCGCGTCTTCCACCGGGTGCGCCCAGCTGTACATCGGATAGATGCACCATTGGTTGCCCGTGCGGTGGTGGGTGGCGTGGCGCACGCGGTACATGACCGGGTCGCGCAGGTTGATGTTGGGCGACGCCATGTTGATCTTCGCGCGCAGCACCAGGCTGCCGTCCGGATGCTTGCCGTCGCGCATTTCGCGCAGCAGGGCGATCGATTCCGCGGCCGGGCGGTTGCGCCAGGGCGAATCAGTGCCGGGTTCGGTCAGCGTGCCACGGTTGGCGCGGATTTCTTCGGGGCTTTGCGCATCGACGTAGGCATGGCCGGCTTCGACCAGGGCTTCGGCGAACTCATACATATAGCCGAAGTAGTCGCTGGCGAAGTACAGGTTTTCCTGTCCGTCGGCGGCCTTCCAGTCAAAGCCCAGCCAATGCACGGCTTCCATGATGGCGTCGACGTATTCCTGGTCTTCCTTTTCGGGATTGGTGTCGTCAAAGCGCAGATGACAGACACCGCCGAAGTCGCGCGCCAGGCCGAAGTTCACGCAGATGCTCTTGGCGTGGCCGATGTGCAGATAGCCGTTGGGCTCCGGCGGAAAGCGCGTGCGGATGCGGGCCGGATCGGCCGTCCCCTGCGCCTGCACGTCGGCCGGGCCAGGCTTGCCCGCCCAGCGTTTGCCCTGGAAGCGATTGGCTTCAAGGTCGTCCTGGACGATGTTAAGCAGGAAATTGGATGCAGCTGGGGTCGGCGTCGTGGCGGAGGTCATTCTTGAAAGAATAGGAAAAAGCGGCGACAAAGCGTCAATTTTGCCACGTTCCGCCACAGGGGCCTTTTTGAACCCCATGCAACCGGTTTCAAACTGTCCCCACAGGCATGTAACTGGCTCTACACTACGGGCCATCATGGATATATCCACCCTTTCCCTGGCCCGTGCGCAGTTCGTGGCCAGCCTGAGCTTTCTGGCGCTGTTCCTGGCGGTTTCCCTGGCCCTTGCCTGGGTGCTGCTGTTTTTCAAGGTGCGCGCCCGCTGGTCCGGCCGCCCGGGCTGGACCGCCGCCTACCGCTTCTGGGTGCGTATTTTCGCGCTGGCTTTCGTCCTGACCCTGGCGGCCAGCGTGCCCGTGCTGATCCAGATCGGCAGCCTGTGGGCCGGCCTTATGGACAAGATCGGTAATGTGGCCGGCCCCTTGCTGGGCTACGGCATCCTGTCGGTCTTCATCCTGAAGTCATGCTTCCTGGGCGTGATGCTGTTCGGCCAGCGCCGCGTGTCCGATGGCGCGCACACGCTGGCGGTGCTGATGGTGGCGGTGGGCCAATTGGTGGCGGTGTTCTGGGTGATGGCCCTGCAATCCTGGATGCAGACGCCCGACGGCGCCATTCTGGTCGACGGACGCTACCAGGTCTATGACTGGGTCGCCGTGGTGCTGAACCCGTCGGTGGGCTGGCGCATGGCCATGGTGACGGTGGGCGCTGCACTGTCCGTGTCGTTCCTGATGATGGGCGTGACGGCGTTGCAGGCCCTGCGGCGTCCGCTGGGCGATGGCGAGCGCAATACGTTCAAGACGGCGCTGGTGATTGGCGTGGTGGCCGCGTTCCTGCAGATTCCGGTCGCCACTGGTACTGGCCACCTCATGGCCAAGCTGCAACCTGCCAAGGCGGCGGCTGCGGCGGGTTTCTGGAACAGCGGCACCGAGCCGCAACTGGTGCTGTTCGGGTGGCCCGATGCGCGCGCCCATGCCAATGTGTCGGACCTGACCATCCGCAACGCGGGCGGCGCCTGGCTGCATCGCAATGCTGAAGGCACCTACGAAGGCCTGGATAAATTCTCCGGCATGTTGCCGCCCGTGGCGCTGACGTTCTGGTCACTGCGCGTGGCCGTCGCCCTGGGCCTGCTGATGCTGGTCGTGGCCTGCGTCACGTTTCTATGGACGTTCCGGCGCGGGCTGGATCCCTCGACGTTGCCCGTGTGGTGGCAGCGCGTGCTGTGCGGCATGATGTTTTCGGGCGGTATCGCCGTGGTGGCGGGCTGGTGGGTGTCCATCATCGGCCTGCAGCCCTTCGTGGTGAACGGCACCGTTACGCAATCCGAAGTGCTGGGGCCGGTGCCGTCCAGCACGGTTCTTTATGGCTTGGTGGGCTATGGCCTGCTGTATGCCCTGTTACTGGCCGCATTCACTGGCATGCTGTTCCACGCGGCGCGCTACGGCGTGGTGCCGGTGCGTAAATTGGGCGGAGGATCGCCATGATCGCCATGTTGGCCGCGTCGCAGGGGCTCAGCCCCGAAGACCCATCGTTCTGGATGCCGCTGGCCTTCATGGGGCTGTTGTTCGTGGTGATCGCCGCGGGCATGGTGCTGGATGGCTTTGATCTGGGGGTGGGCATCCTGCTGCAACTGGCGCCCGAACACGAGCGCGGCCGCATGATGTCGCTCTTGAGCCCCTGGCGCGACGCCAACGAATTCTGGCTGCTGTTGGGCATGGGCCTGTTCGCCTCGGCCTTTCCTTTCGCGTGGGGCGCGGTGCTGGGCAAGCTTTACGGGCCGCTGACCTTCATGGTGCTGGGCGTGGTGTTGCGCAGCGTGTCGTTCGAATTCCGCATCCGCGCGCGCAACGAGATGAAGCCGCGTTGGATCTTCGGGTTCTGGGCCGGTTCCATCATTACGGCATTCGGGCAGGGGATGCTGCTGGGGCGCATCGCCACCGGCTATCAATCCGACGCGGGCTATGGCTGGTTCGCGCTGTTCGTGGGCCTGTGTGCCGTGGCGGCCTACGTGCTGCTGGGTGCATCGTGGTTGGTCATGCGAGTGGATGGCGACCTTCAACGCCGTGCGTCCTACTGGGCCCGCCACGCCATCCGCTGGACGGCGGTGGGCATGGTGGCGATTGCGGTGACGCTGGGGCTGGCCAACGCGGGCATCTTCTACAAGTGGAGCAACATTGCCCACCTGAGCCTGGCCGCAACGGTTTGGGTGCTGATGCTGGCGGGGTATGTCGCGGCAGAAATGTTGCTGGCCCGCTTGCCCGGCCGGGCGGAGCGTTTCAGCTGGCTGCCGTTCGTGCTATGCGTGGGGCTGTTCTTGCTGATGTTGAGCGGCCTGGCCTATAGCCTGTTCCCGTATCTGATCCTGGACGACATGACGCTCTGGGACGGCGCGGGGGCGTTGGGTTCGATGCGCCTGGTCATGGCTGGTGCGGTGGTGGGAGTTCCGGTGGTGCTGGTGTTCAACATCCTGGCGTACCGATCGGTCTTCGGCAAGGAACGCGCACCGGTCCCGCTATTGCCGCCACCCTCGTAGTAGGATGGGTGAAGCGCGCAAAGATCAATGCAAAATCCCCGGCATCGATCGCGCGCAACCCATCATGCAACGCCGAATTTTTCGCAACGGGCGGCCATGGTGGGGCGGCCGCCTGATGGGTTACGCGCGATGCAGGCCAGCATTCTTTTATGCGGCCTCGCGCGCTTCACCCATCCTACAATTCCCGGATCACAGCCACGGATCGCGGATCACGGATCACAGCCACGGATCACAGCCACGGATCGCGGATCGCGGATCACGGATCACGGACCACGACCGCGGACCACGGATCACGGGCCGCCGACCACGGACCCGACCACGCCCCCGCCCCTTGACGACCCATCCACGTCCGCACACGCCGCGGACGTCCTACGATCACATCACCGGTCTTGCCACGCGTTGCAGGATCTCTTCGCCGTAGGCTTCCAGCTTGCGGGCGCCCACGCCGCTGATGTGGCTCAGGGCGTCCATCGAATCTGGCTGGGCCAGGGCGATTTCGCGTAGCGTGGCGTCGTGGAAAATGACGTAGGCGGGCACGCCGTGGCTTTTGGCGACTTCACCGCGCCAGGCGCGCAGCGCTTCAAACACCGGTTGCAATTCAGCCGGCAGGTCAATCGTTGCCGCCTTGGGACGGCCACTGCCTGTCTTGCCCGACCGGGTTTTCTTCTCGGACTCCCGGCGCAGCATCAACTGGCGTTCGCCCTTGAGCACGGCGCGGCTGCCTTCGGTCAGCGCCAGGGTGCCATAGCCTTCGGCGTCCACGGTCAGCAAACCCTGCGCCAGCAACTGGCGCAGCACGCCGCGCCAAGCCGTGTCGCTCAGGTCTTCGCCCACGCCGAACACGCTTAGGGTTTCATGGCCGTGCTGCTTGGTGCGGTCAGTGACCTTGCCACGCAGGATGTCGATGATGTGGCCCGCGCCGTAGCGCTGCCCACGTTCCTTCCACAAGCGATAGACGGCCGACAGCACTTTTTGCGCCGCCACGGTGCCGTCCCAGGCTTGCGGCGGTTCCAGGCAGACGTCGCAGTTGCCGCAGGCGGTGATCTGCTGGCCGAAGTACGCCAGCAGCCGCACCCGGCGGCATTCCACGGTTTCGCACAGGCCCAGCATGGCGTCCAGTTGCTGGCCCAGCCGACGGCGGTAGGATTCGTCGCCGGGGGACTCGTCGATCATGCGGCGCTGCTGCACCACGTCTTGCAGGCCATAGGCCAGCCACGCCGTGGCGGGCAGGCCGTCGCGGCCGGCGCGGCCGGTTTCCTGGTAGTAGCCTTCAACGGATTTGGGCAGGTCGATGTGTGCCACGAAGCGCACGTCCGGCTTGTCGATACCCATGCCAAAGGCAATGGTGGCCACCATGACCACGCCGTCTTCGCGCAGGAAACGGGCCTGGTTGGCCGCGCGCACTTGGGGGCTGAGGCCGGCGTGGTAGGGCATTGCATCGATGCCCTGATTGCACAGGAATTCGGCCGTCTCTTCGACCCGCGCCCGCGACAAGCCATACACCACGCCGGATTCGCCGTCGTGTTCGGTGCGGATCATGTCCAGCAATTGCTTGCGCACCTCGTTCTTTTCGACGATGCGGTAGCGGATGTTGGGGCGGTCGAAGCTGGACACGAAATGCCGAGCATCGTCCAGCGACAGGCGCTGCGCGATCTCGGTGCGCGTGTCCGCCGTGGCCGTGGCCGTGAGCGCGATGCGCGGCACATCGGGCCAGCGCTCGTGCAGCATCGACAGGCCCAGGTATTCCGGCCGGAAATCATGCCCCCATTGCGACACGCAATGCGCCTCATCGATGGCGAACAGGGCGATGCGGCCGCGCTCAAGCAGTTGCAGGCAGCGGTCGGTCAGGAGCCGTTCGGGCGCGACGTAGAGCAGATCTAGTTCGCCCGCCAGGAACGCCTGTTCCACGTCGCGGGCCACGCGCCAATCCTGCGTGGAATTCAGGAAGGCCGCGCGCACGCCCAGTTCCGTCAGGGCGTCGACCTGGTCCTGCATCAGCGCGATCAGGGGCGACACGACGATGCCGGTGCCTTCGCGCACCAGGGACGGAATCTGGTAACAGAGCGATTTCCCTCCGCCCGTGGGCATGAGGACCAGCGCGTCACCGCCGTCGATCACTTGTTCGACAATGGCTTGCTGGTCGCCGCGGAAGGATTCGTAACCGAAAACGCGCTGCAGGACGCCAAGGGCGCGCGCGTCAGACATGGGGGTAGGCCGAAAGCATCATGGCGGGGATTTTAAGCCGCAATTGCGGGCCGGCCATTTTCAGAGAGATATTTCCGTCCGGCTCGCGGCTTGCAGGCCCCCTGGCCCGCTACCAGCTCAACCAGGTGCCGCGCATGAAGGTGTCCACCGGCATGCTGAGGTTGGCGCGCCATTCGTAGTTGCCCGACACGATGTCGCGGTCGGCACCCACGGCCAGTTGCACCTTGGGCGCCACAAACATGCTGTGCGACAGGCCGACACGCTGCTCGGCCAGGGCCGAGCCTTCGCGCAGCCCTGAATAGGTTCCGCTGAAGGTGCCCCAGCCGGTGATGGGCACGCCCGCCGACAGGGTGTTGCGCGTTTGCGCCGCCGAGGCCACGCCGCCGGAGTAGGTCGACAGGTCACCAAAACCCGCCCCGATCTGTTCGTTGGTGTAGCCCAGGTTGACCATATCCGCCACGTCCACGTTGTAGCCGAAGCGGTAACGCCAGGCGTTGGAGGCGTCGAACGAGCTTTGCGTGGCGCCCGCCTGGAACGTGCCGTATTCGCCCGCGGCGTAGGTCGTGCCCAGGCCGCGCGTGGTCAGGGCGGGGGCGCTTTGCATCTGGCCTTCCAGGGTAAGCACCGGGGTCAGCCCGTAGCGCACGCTGCCGGAGCCGACCGACG
The DNA here is from genome assembly GCF_038594925.1 of Achromobacter sp. JD-1. Classification (NCBI taxonomy): domain Bacteria; kingdom Pseudomonadati; phylum Pseudomonadota; class Betaproteobacteria; order Burkholderiales; family Alcaligenaceae; genus Achromobacter; species Achromobacter sp. JD-1. The sequence goes on from NZ_JBCGCS010000001.1 coordinate 178,813, forward strand.
CGCCGTAGTCCACCGGACCCGAGCGGGCGGCCGGATCCATCCGGTTCAGTTTGCCAACCGACGATGAATAACCGAAGCTGCCTTCCGGCACGGTGGCGGCGGAGCCTGCCCAGTTTGCAATCTGCAGCCCGCCCACCGGCGCGCTGCTGCCCCATACGGGGGCATTGGCGTTGATGTTGCCCACAGTCAGCGACGGGCCGGCGGTGTTGCGGTAAACCCAGTTGCGGTCGCCACCATAGCGCAGGCCGTCCTGGCCGCTGACCGACGCGAACCAGGGGCGGGTCGGTCGCGATACGCCCGAGATCACCACCACCGGCACGCGCGGAATGTCGCTGTCTTCCAAGGCGAAGGAATAGTCGGGCATGCTGTCTTCAACGATGGCTGTCGGCTGGGTCTGGCATTCCGGCGTCATGCCCTGTGCGCCACCCGACAGGCCCGTGCCCAGTCCGGGAATGACGTCGGAGCCGTCGTCTTCGCCGCCGCGCACGCTGGTGTCCAGGGCCGGTTCGGCGGCCTCCAGGCCGCACAGGGGCGGGTCCAGGGGTACGGCGCGCGCCGCGATCGACGGCGCCGGGCGCACAGGAATCGGCTGCACCGGCGACAGCACGCCGATGCCGCGTGCCATCAGCACCGGCGCGCTCTGCGCGGGCGATGGGACAGAAAATGGGGGCGCATCAAGCGTGTCGGCCAGGGCGGCAGGCAGCGGGCAAACCACGCCCGCCGTCAGCACCACGTGCAACAGCCGTCTGCGCCAGATTGCAGGGGCGACCATAAAAATCAGTGTAGAGAGGGGACGCTGCCGTAGCTGTAAACGATTTTTAGTAAACCGGACCAGGGGCAAGACCAGGGGCTTCATTTTAGGGCCGGCCGGGCGCGCCTGGAAGGAACTTGAGGGATGCGCCACAAGACGCCGTACATCATGCAACAGGTCTATTTCAGTTGATTTCTTGCCCCTTGCGGTCAGGCGCGCCGCGCCGCACTATGGCGACCATGGACAATCCTCATACCAAGCTGCTGGTCGTCGACGATGACCCGGCCCTGCGGCAATTGCTGGCCGACTACCTGAATCGGCACGGCTACGACACCTTGTTGGCGCCGGACGCCACCGACCTGTCGACGCGCATCACCCGCTATGCCCCCGACCTGCTTGTGCTGGACCGCATGCTGCCCGGCGGCGACGGCGCCGACGCCTGCCGCCGCCTGCGCGAGCAAGGCGAAGACATCCCCGTAATTTTGCTGACCGCGCGTGACGAAGCCGTGGACCGCATCATCGGCCTGGAAGCGGGCGCTGACGATTACGTCGGCAAGCCCTTTGACCCGCGTGAACTCTTGGCCCGCATCGAAGCCGTGTTGCGCCGCAAGCGCGGTCCGTCCGCCTTGACCAAGGATGCGCCGGTCACCTTTGGCCCGTTCCTGTTCGACCCGTCCACCCGGCAGTTGTCGCGTGATGGCACGGTGGTCAAGCTGACCGGTGGCGAAATCAACCTTCTGGAAGCGCTGGTGCGCAACGCGGGCAAGCCGCTGTCGCGGGAACGTCTGCTGGCGCTTGCGCGCGACGATGACGCCGGCGAACGCAACGACCGCGCCATCGACATCGCCATCCTGCGCCTGCGCCGCGTGATCGAAGATGATCCGAAACAGCCGCGCTGGATCCAGACCGTTTGGGGCATTGGCTACCGGTTCTCGCCCTGATGCGCTTTCTTGCCCGCTTCCTGGTGCCGCGCTCGCTGCGTGCGCGCCTGATCCTGCTGATCCTGGGTTCCGTCCTGCTGACGCAAGCGGCCACGCTGGTGACGGTGTCGTACTTCCGGCACAAGTTCATGGAAGACGTGGCGATCGGCTATATCGTCACCACCATTCGCACGCTGCGCGCCGCCTTGTCCGAAGTGCCCGCTGAGGACCGTGCCGATTTCGTGCGCACGGCGTCGCAGAATCAATGGCGCCTGTGGTCGCGGGTGCTGCCCGCCGAAGCCAAGCTGCAACGCTTCAACGGACGGCGTCCGCCGCCGCCGCCCCGAGCCACGCCCCGCCCGCCGCCACCGCCGCCCTCGGACGCCCGGCCCGGCGACAGGCCACCGCCGCCCTCGGACGCCCAACCTGGCGACAGGCCACCGCCGGACGGGCACGGCGACGAGCACGAGACGGGCGCCGACCAGGTGGACACGCGCACTGCCCAGCAGCGCGAGGCCGACCGCGTGGCGCACGAAGAGCGCATGCGGCGCCACAACAAGCCCGAGCCCGACGACATCCGCCGCGACCTGAAGGCGCTTGTGCAGTTGCTGAACGAACGGCTGAACGACGGCACCCGCGTAGCGCTGTCGCGCGGCCCCACGCCCGAAATCTTCATTTCTTTGGCGCCCAATTCGGCCAGCGAAGACGTGCCGCGCCTGCGGGAATGGCTGGTCATCCCCCTGGAACGATTGGACCCGCCCGTGGCCACGCCCTTCATCGCCGCCTGGTTGGGCGGCTTGGGCCTGTTGTTGTTGCTGGCCGTGGGCTTTTCCTGGCACATCACGCGCCCCATTACCCGGCTGGCGGACGCGGCTGACCGCCTGGCGGCCGGGCAGCCGCAGCGCGTAGAGCCCTCGGGGCCGCACGAAACCCGCGCCTTGGGCGAACGCTTCAACGCCATGCTGGACGCGCTGGCCGAATCCGACTCGGTGCGCCGCACGCTGCTGTCCGGCTTGCCGCACGACCTGAAAGGGCCGTTGTCGCGCATGTGGCTGCGGATTGAAATGGCCGACGATTCCAAGCTGAAGGAAGGCCTGCGCACCGATCTTCAAGACATGCAACACATGGTGGACCAGTTCATCGGCTTTGTGCGCGGCACTGACCCGGCGGCCTACCGCTATGCGCCCATCGTGCTGTCCGAATGGCTGGCCGAGCGCGTTGGCGCCTGGCACGGCGCGGGTACGGACATCCACCTGAAGTCGGTGGACGATGATGCGCCGCTGGTAGTCCAGGCCGACGCGGTGGCCTTGGGCCGTTTGCTGGACAACCTGATCGGCAATGCCCTGAACCACGGCGCCCCACCGGTGGATGTTGGCCTGCGCCGCGAAAACCACGAAGCGGTGCTGGACGTGGCGGACCATGGTCCCGGCATCGTGCCCGAGCGCCGCCAGGAGGCGCTGCGCCCCTTCAGCCGGCTGGACGACGCGCGTACGCGCACTGGCAGCGTCGGCCTCGGCCTGGCGCTGGCCGAGGCCATCGCGCGCGCGCACGGTGGTTCGCTGGAGTTGCGCCAGGCGGATTCCGGCGGCCTGTGCGTGCGGGTAAGGCTGCCGCTGTCGGAAAGCGCTTAGGGCGCGGCCATCTGCAAGGGTGGGGCCACAAGCCGGCCCCCCTAGCCGGCGCCCCTAGCCAGCGCCACCATACGGTACGATGCATCCTGCTTCGTCCCTTGTCGTTTTCCGCACCATGGCCATCCAGTCCGATTCCCTTTCCTCTCGTCCCGACGCCCCCCGCATTGTGGCGCCGCAGCCGGTATCGCCCAACGAGGAATCGATCGAACGCGCCTTGCGGCCCAAGGCGCTTCAGGAATATGTGGGCCAGCAGCGCGCGCGCGAGCAGCTTGAAATCTTCATCGCCGCGGCGCGCAAGCGCGGCGAAGCCCTGGACCACGTACTGCTCTTCGGCCCGCCCGGGCTGGGCAAGACCACGCTGGCCCACATCATCGCGCATGAAATGGGCGTGCAACTGCGCCAGACTTCCGGCCCCGTGCTGGAACGCCCGGGCGACCTGGCCGCGTTGCTGACCAACCTGGAAAAGAACGATGTGCTGTTCATCGACGAAATCCACCGTCTGTCGCCCGTGGTTGAAGAAATTCTCTATCCGGCGCTGGAAGATTTCCAGATCGACATCCTGATCGGCGAAGGCCCGGCCGCGCGCAGCGTCAAGCTGGACCTGCAGCCGTTCACGCTGGTGGGCGCCACCACGCGCGCGGGCATGCTGACGAACCCGCTGCGCGACCGCTTCGGCATCGTGTCGCGGCTGGAGTTCTACAACGCCACCGACCTGGGCCATATCGTGACCCGCAGCGCGGGCTTGCTCAACGCCGTCATCACGCCCGACGGCGCGGCGGAAGTGGCGCGCCGCGCGCGCGGCACCCCGCGTATCGCCAACCGCTTGCTGCGCCGCGTGCGCGACTACGCCGAGGTCAAGGCTAGCGGCACCATCGACGCCGACGTCGCCGGCCGCGCGTTGGCGATGCTGGAAGTCGACCCCCAGGGCCTGGACCTGATGGACCGCAAACTGCTGGAAGCCATCATCCACAAGTTCGACGGCGGCCCCGTGGGCGTGGACAGCCTGGCCGCTGCAATCGGCGAAGAGCGCGACACCATCGAAGACGTGATCGAGCCCTACCTGATCCAGCACGGTTATCTGCAACGCACGCCACGGGGGCGCACCGCCACGCTGTCCACCTGGCGCCATCTGGGCCTGGCGCCTCCCGCCGGCACGGCCACCGGCAGCGGCGAGCTCTTCAACAAGTAGGCGAAGCGGATACCGGGTAGCAGGTACGGCGCAATCGGCGCGGCGGGTTTATGATCCTGGGGTTTCGACACCCCCGCGATCAAAGGACCGGATTCCCATGCTGCCCGAACTGCCTACCTATGATGACGTCGTGCGCGCCAGCGAGCGCCTGGCCGGCAACGCCCACCGCACGCCCGTCCTGACCTCTGCCACGGCCGACGCCATCAGCGGCGCGTCGGTCTTCTTCAAGTGCGAAAACTTCCAGCGCATGGGCGCCTTCAAGTTTCGCGGCGGCTACAACGCCATCGCGCGCCTGACGCCCGAACAGCGCGCCGCCGGCGTGGTCACGTTTTCGTCGGGCAACCATGCGCAAGCCATTGCGCTGGCGTCCAAGCTGCAGGGCGTGTCGGCCACGATCATCATGCCGCTGGACGCGCCGGCGGCCAAGCGCGCGGCCACCGAAGGCTACGGTGGCAAGATCGTCACTTATGACCGTTACACCGAAGACCGCGAACAGATCGCGCGGCGTATCCAGGCCGAAACCGGGGCCACGCTGATTCCGCCCTACGACCACGAAGACGTGATCACGGGGCAGGGCACGGCGGCCAAGGAATTGTTCGAGGAAGTCGGTGAACTGGATTATCTGTTCGTCTGCCTGGGCGGCGGGGGCTTGTTGTCGGGGTCGGCCTTGTCGGCCTTTGCGCTCAGCCCGCGCTGCCTGGTGTACGGCGTTGAGCCCGAAGCCGGCAACGACGGCCAGCAGTCGCTGCGCAAGGGTGAAGTCGTCCGAATTCCCGCCCCCAAGACCCTGGCCGATGGCGCGGCGACTACCCACCTGGGCAACCTGACCTTTCCGCTCATCCAGAAATATGTGCGCGACATCGTCACGGTGTCGGACGCGCAACTGGTCACCACCATGAAGTTCTTTGCCGAGCGCATGAAGATGGTGGTGGAACCCACGGGTTGCCTGGCCGCGGCCGCGGTCATGCAGAACGTGGTGCCGGTGCAAGGCGCGCGGGTCGGCGTCATCATCAGCGGCGGCAACGTCGACCTTCCGGCCTACGCCAAGCTGCTGGCGTCCTGACCGCCAGGCTGACACGCGAATGACACCCGTATGACGCGCATCAAGCGGCCCGCGCCTGGGGCTGCCGATGCGTGCTTGCGGTTGTGGTCCGTGCAAGGCAGAATCGGGTCTCGATCCTGACGAACAGGGGCTGCGGCATGCGTATCCTTGTCATCGGCGGCACCGGTTTCATCGGCCGCCATCTGATTGCCCGGCTTTCCGGCGACCTGCACCAGATCATCGTGCCTACCCGCCTGTTGGCGCGCGGCAGCGAACTGCAAGTCCACCCCACGACCACGCTGATCCAGACCGACATCCACGACGATGCCGCACTGGACCGCCTGGTCACCGGCTGCGACGTGGTGGTGAACCTGGTGGGCATCTTGCACGGCAACGTCGGCAAGCCATATGGCTCTGATTTTGCGCGCGCGCACGTGCATCTGCCGCAACGCATTGCGCGGGCGTGTCAGCGCCATGGCGTGCGCCGCCTGTTGCATGTCAGCGCGCTGGGCGCCGACTCGCAGGGCGACAGCATGTACCAGCGCTCCAAGGGCGATGGCGAAGCCGCCATCAAAAGCGAATTTCCATCCGGCAACGACGGGGGCTGGACCATTTTCCGCCCTTCGGTCATCTTCGGTCCGGACGACAATTTCACCAATATGTTTGCATCACTGGCGCGTTGGCTGCCGGTCTTGCCCTTGGCCGGCGCGCATGCGCGCATGCAGCCGGTGTATGTGGGCGATGTGGTGGCGGCCATGGCGACGGCGCTGGGCGATACCCACACCTGCGGCAAAACCTATGAGCTGGGCGGCCCGCAGATCTACACCCTGGGCGAGATCGCGCGCTTGTGCGCCGTCTGGAGTGGCAACCCGCGCCCGGTGGTGCCGGTGCCCATGGGGGTGGGGCGCTTGCAGGCGCGCCTGTTTGAGTGCATGCCGGGCGAACCGCTGATGTCGCGCGACAATCTGGATTCCCTGCGACGCGACAATATCTGCGTGGGGCCGATTGCGCCCGAATTGCATGTGGTGCCGACCGGCCTGGAGGCCGTGGCGCCCCGCTATCTGCAGCGCAAGTCTTAGCGCACCAGTGCTTTCAGCGCCTGCTTGATGCCATCGGACACGCCCACGCCTTCGGGCAGCGTCTTCAACGCCGACAGCGATTCCTTTTCCGAATAGCCCAACGCCAGCAACGCGTTCAGGATGTCCGACTGATTGTCCGGTGTGGCGTGCGAGGTGGCGCCGATGTCCGCGCCGAGCTTTCCACGCATTTCCAGCAACAGCCGTTCAGCAGTCTTCTTGCCGATGCCGGGTACGCGCGTCAGGCGGCCCGATTCCTGCAGCGTGATGGCCTGTGCCAGGTCCGCCACGGACATGCCGGACAGCACCGACAGCGCCGTGCGCGCCCCAATGCCGCTGACTTTGATCAGCTCGCGAAACGCGCTGCGTTCGGCCGCGGTGCCAAAGCCATAAAGAATGTGCGCGTCTTCGCGCACCGTCAGGTGCGTATACAGCGTGACGCGCGCGCCGGTCTCCGGCAGCGAGTACAGCGTGCTCATGGACACGTCGATGTCATACCCCAAGCCGCCCACATCCACGCAGATGGTGGGAGGCAGCTTTTCGATCAGGGTTCCGGTAATGCGTCCGATCATGGTGATGATGGCCTGGTAGCAATGGCGCGCGCGGAATGCGCGGCGAATGCGGGCATTCTATACGCGCAAGAGGCCGTGCGAGGCGGGAGGGGAACTTGTGCGGTCGCGGCGCTTGAACGCCACGCGGCCCATGGTGGGAATCAGCCGATCAGGCGACCGTTGCGGATGCGGGTCTTGCCGCCCATGCGCAGTGACGTGCCCAGTCGCTCCAGCTTGTCCTGCAAGGGCCCGACGTGCGCGTGGCAGATGGCGCAGGCCAGCGCGTCGGCGGAGTCAGGCGCGGGCACACCGTCCAGGGACAGCAGGTGCTGCACCATCATCTGCACCTGCTCTTTGGCGGCGCGGCCGGTGCCCACCACGGCCTTCTTGATCTGCAAGGCGGTGTATTCGTGCACCGCCAGCGAACTGTCCGCCAAGGCGCACAGCGCCGCGCCCCGGGCCTGGCCCAGCAGCAGCGTGGACGCGGGATTGGTGTTCAGAAAGACGATTTCAAGCGCGGCGACATCGGGTTGCGTGTCGCGCGCCACTTCGCGCAGATTGTCCAGAATGACTTTCAGGCGCTCGGCCAGCGTCAGCGCCGGCGGGACCACGATGGTCCCGCTGGCCACGTAACGCAGCCGCGAGCCCTCGGCATCGATCACACCGAAGCCGGTGCGGCGCAAGCCGGGATCGATGCCCAGGACGCGCATCAGTGGCGGAAGTGGCGGGTGCCGGTCAGCACCATGGCAATGCCGTGCTCGTCGGCCGCGGCGATGACTTCATCGTCACGCATGCTGCCGCCGGGCTGGATCACGCAGGTTGCGCCTGCCGCCACCACCACGTCCAGGCCATCGCGGAACGGGAAGAAAGCATCCGACGCCACGGCCGAGCCTTGCAGCGTCAGGCCGGCGTTTTCCGCCTTGATCGACGCAATGCGCGCCGAGTCGATGCGGCTCATCTGGCCGGCGCCCACGCCCAAGGTCATGCCGCCGCCCACGAAGACGATGGCGTTGGACTTGACGTACTTGGCAACCTTCCAGGCGAATGCCAGGTCGTTCATTTCCTGCTCGGTGGGCTGGCGCTTGCTGACCACCTTCAGCGCATCGCGCGGCACGTTGTAGGCGTCCGGGCTTTGCACCAGCCAGCCGCCACCCACGCGCTTGATGTCGAAGGCGTTCTGGCCCACGCCCATCGGCACTTCCAGCACGCGCACGTTCTTCTTGGCTGCCAGGATGGCCAGCGCGGCGCCGTCATAGGCCGGCGCCAGCAGCACTTCCATGAACTGGCCGCTGACGGCTTCGGCAGTGGCCGCGTCCACCGGGCGGTTAAAGGCGATGATGCCGCCGAAAGCGGACGTCGGGTCGGTCTTGAACGCTTGCTGGTAGGCGCCCAGCGTGTCGGCCGCCACGGCCACGCCGCAGGGGTTGGCGTGCTTGACGATGACGCAGGCAGGCGCGTCGAAGCTGCGCGCGCATTCCCAGGCGGCATCGGCGTCGGCGATGTTGTTGTAGGACAGTTCCTTGCCCTGCAGTTGGCGGTAGTTGCCCAACAGGCCGGCCGGACGCTGCGCATCCACATAGAAGGCGGCGGTCTGGTGGGGGTTTTCGCCATAGCGCAGCGCCTGTTCCTGCTTGACCTGCAAGGTCAGCGTGCCGGGCCATTCGTTACGGGCCGGCACGGCTTCCTGAGCCGGTTCGGCTTCGGCCAGGCTGGTCAGGTAGGCGGCGATGGCGCCGTCGTAGGCGGCCGTGTGGGCATAGACCTTCGAGGCCAGCGCCAGTCGCAGGCCATAGGACGTGCTGCCGTTCTTGTCCATTTCGGCCAGCACGCGCGAATAGTCCACCGGGTCGATCACGACCGTCACGCCACCCGCTTCGGTGCCGTGGTTCTTGGCGGCCGCGCGCAGCATGGCCGGGCCGCCGATGTCGATGTTCTCGACCGCGTCGGCGAACGTGCAATCGGGCTTGGCCACGGTTTCACGGAACGGATACAGGTTCACCACCAGCATGTCGATGCGATCGATGCCCGCCGCCTTGATGGTGTCCATGTGCTCGGCGCTGTCGCGACGGGCCAGCAGGCCGCCGTGAATCTTCGGGTGCAGCGTCTTGACGCGGCCATCCAGAATTTCCGGCGAACCCGTGTGGGCAGCCACTTCGGTAACGGTCAGGCCGGCGTCGGCCAGCAGCTTGGCGGTGCCGCCGGTCGACAGCAGGCGCACGCCACGCGCGGCCAGGGCGCGGGCAAATTCAACGATGCCGGTCTTGTCGGACACCGAAAGCAGGGCGGTTTCGATTTTCATGGTGGGGGACGGGAGTCGGGCGGTGCGCCTTTCTCGTTCAGGTCAGGATGGGAAATCGGCGTGGGAAAGGGCAGTGCCGCCGGTGGCCTGCCCTTGCGTAAAAGCTATACCTGGATATTGTGCGCCAGCAACTTCTTGCGCAGGGTGTTGCGGGTGATGCCCAGCATTTCAGACGCGCGCGACTGGTTGCCGCCCGATCGCTCCAGCGCCACTTCAAGCACCGGGCGTTCGACGCAGCGCATCACCATGTCCCACATATCGTGGGGCTCGGATTCACCCAAGTCTTCGAAATAGCGCTCCAGGCTGGCGCGCACGCATTCTTCCAGGACATCTTTCTTGCTCATTTGAGTACAGATATTTTTATGTTGGTGTTGAGGCGGTCATGCCGCCAGCAGGGCTTCTGCGACCGGCGCCGGGTGGGGCTCGCCGTCGCGCGAGAGGGTATCGAACCAATCCGACACCGCCCGCCACTGGTCGCGGGTATTGTCGATCAGGTTCATGCGGGCGCAGAACGAATCCGCGCCCGGCAGGCCGTCCAGGTACCAGCCGATATGCTTGCGCGCCGTGCGTACGCCGGTGTGCTCGCCATAGAAGCGGTAATGGTCGTCGAGATGTTCAAGCAACAGCTCGCGCATTTCCCCATGGGAGGGCGGGGCCAGTGATACGCCCGTGCGCAAATAGTGATCGATTTCGCGGAAGATCCAGGGACGGCCCTGTGCCGCCCGGCCAATCATGACCGCGTCGGCGCCAGTGTAATCCAGGACGTGCTTGGCTTTTTCAGGAGAGTCGATATCTCCGTTTGCGATCACGGGGATGCTCAGCTCGGCCTTGACGGCGCGGATAGTGTCATATTCCGCCTCGCCCGTATAGAGGTCGGCGCGGGTGCGGCCGTGCAGGGTCAGGGCCGCGATGCCGGCATTTTCGGCCAGCTTGGCCACGCGCAAGGCGTTGCGGCTGTCGCGGTCCCAACCCGTGCGGGTCTTCAAGGTGACCGGCACGCCCAGCGGCGCACAGGCCGACACGACGGCGTCCAGGATGCGGACGATCAGGTCTTCATGGCGCAGCAGCGCCGACCCCGATGCCACGTTGCACACTTTCTTGACCGGGCAGCCCATGTTGATGTCGATGATGCGTGCGCCCTTGCCGGCATTGAAGACGGCGGCCTCGGCCATCATGGCCGGATCGGCGCCCGCGATCTGGACCGAAATGGGAGCGATTTCGCCATCGTGGTTCAGGCGGCGCGAGGTCTTGACGCTGTCCCACAGCTTGGGGTTGCTGGCGGCCATTTCGGACACGGCATAGCCCGCCCCCAACTTCTTGCAAAGTTGTCGGAACGGACGGTCCGTCACGCCCGCCATGGGCGCGACTAGAACGTTGTTGGGAAGGGTCCACTGGCCTATGCGCATGGTCACATTTTAACCGGCTCGATCAAGCCCCCATTTTTCGAGGGTGCTCGCTTGGTAACAAGAAGGGAGAAATCAGGCGGATCCGGCCCCATTCCGGGGGCCGATTTCCGGACCTGTCTCAGGGCCGGATCGCGAGATCGGATAGCGAGGAGATCAGGTCCGAAAGCCCTGCAACAAATGCTGGGCCAGCGGGGCACGCAACGGCGAAGCCAGATCCATTCCCAGCAAGGCCAGCCCGCAGGCATGTTCCACCGGGGCCAGGCCGGTCGCGAACACGCGTGGCATCAGGTCAGTCAGGCCCGCGGTGATGGCGCGGTCGACATAGCGGGCCTGGGCAAACTCGGTCAACAGGGAAGTGGGGCTAAATTCGGGCCGGGCCAGCCAGCCGGCCAGCGTCTGGGCCAGCCTGGCGGCATCGCGCAAGCCCAGGTTCAGGCCCTGGCCGGCGACGGGATGCAGCGTCTGGGCGGCGTTGCCGATGGCGGCCACGCGCCCTTGCACCTGGGCGCGGCGGGCGGCCAGCGCCAGCGGAAAAACGTGGCGGGGCGCTTGGCTGGACAGCCGGCCCAAGCGGTCGCCAAAGGCGGCGGACAGCGCCGACGAAAACGCCGCGTTGTCCAGCGCGGCCAGTTCCCGGGCCCGTTCGGGCGCGCTGCACCAGACCACCGAATAGGCGTCCGGCGTCTGCGGATGAGGCAGCAAGGCCAGCGGGCCTTCGGAAGTGAAGCGTTCCCAGGCCCAGCCTCGGCGCGGCAGCGTGGCGTGCGCCGTCGTCAGTACGGCATGCTGGCCATAGTCGCGGCGCACATCAGTGGCGCCCGCGCCGTCAGACTGCACGGCAACCCGGCACAGCAGGCTGTGGTCCCCTTGCGTAATGTGCACGCCGTCTGCATCCTGGCGTTCGATCACGGCAGCCGGGCCGGACAGCACGGTGACACCACAGGCCGCCACGCGCTCGTCCAACTTGGCGTGCAAGCCGGAATAGGCCACCACGCTGCCCAACTGCGGCACGCCGAAATCCGTGTTCTGGATAACGGCGCGGCCCAGGCGCCCACGCTGCGACACATGAATGTTGCGGATATCGGCCGACCGCTCGGGCCAGGCCTGCAACGATTCCAGCAATACGCGGCTGCCGTGGTTCATGGCCAGCACGCGGGGATCCGCGGCAGGCACGGCGGCGGAGGCGGCGGGCGTCGGCGCGCTGCCGGCGAGCAGGGCGATGCGCGCCGGGTCCGGCGCCACACGCGCCAGCATCAGGGCCAGCACGCGGCCCACGGGGCCGGCGCCAAGAATCGCAATGTCGAAGGCGGATGCAGTCATGCCGGGATTTTAACCGTCCACTACAATCCGGCACAGCCAGCGCGGTCGGTCGCGCCTCACCCTTTACAGTTGATTCCCAGGTTGATCCCCCATGACGCAGGTTCAGCTTTCACCTTCACTGTCCGCCGCCCCCGCCCGACGTCCGCGCGGCAAGGTCGCCGTGGGGCTGCTGGCTTGTCTGTTTGGGTGGCTGGGCGCGCACTGGTGGTATCTGGGCCGCCGATACGCCTGGGCCGTGACACTGCTGGCCGCAGTCAGCCTGTTCTGTGCGTTCCGCTATTACCCGGTCTGGTACGACAACCCCGCCTTCTTCCTGTTGTTCATTCCGATGATCGACGGCTTTATTGAAAGCGCTGTCTTTTCGCTGATGTCCGACGAGAAATTCGACCGTCGCTACAACGCAGCCCATGGCCGGCCCACGTCCACGGGCTGGGGGCCGGTGCTGGTGGCGCTGCTGGCGTGCCTGGTGGGGTCGGTGGTGTCGATGTTCGCCATCGCCATGGTGGTGGTGTACGTCTGGGTAGCCATGGGCTGGCTGGACGGGCTGGTGCTGTAGCCCCGCCCACCTGCGTTTTCTTCCATCCGCCCGCGCCTATTCGCGCATCAATGCCTCGATCTCGCTGGCTTCCACCGGCACGCCGCGCGTGATCAGTTCACAGCCTTCATCCGTAACCAGCGCATCGTCTTCCGTGCGGATACCGATGTTCCAGTAGCTTTCCGGCACGTCGTCAGCCGGACGCACGTAGATGCCCGGTTCAATCGTCAGCATCATGCCGCGTTCCAGCTTGCGCCACGGGCGATCGCCGCCTTGCGCCGGCCCGGGCTGGCGGTAATCACCCGCGTCATGAACGTCCAGTCCCAGCCAGTGGCCGGTGCGGTGCATGTAGAAGCGGCTGTAGTCGCCGGACTCCAGCACGCCGTCCAGCGACCCTTTCAACAATTTCAAATCCAGCATGCCTTGCGCCAGCACGCGCAAGGCGGCTTCGTGGCCGTCGTTGAACGTGCGTCCGGGCGCGGTCGCGGCCGCGGCGGCTTGTTGGGCCGCCACGGTCAGGTCATACAGCGCCCGCTGCGGGCCGCTGTAGCGTCCGTTCACGGGAAAGGTTCGGGTGATGTCGCTGGCGTAGCTGTCGACTTCGCAGCCAGCATCGATCAGGACCAGGTCGCCGTCGCGCAGCACGGCTTCGCCGGCCGGGTAGTGCAGCACGCAGGCATTGGCGCCGGCGGCCACGATGCTGTTGTAGGCCACGGCCTGCGCACCGTGGCGGCGGAATTCATACAGCAATTCCGCTTCCAGTTCGTATTCGTGCATGCCGGGACGGGCGACCCGCATGGCGCGCGCGTGCGCACCGGCCGATATCTTGGCGGCGCGCCGCATGGTGGCGATTTCGGCCGGGTCCTTGACCAGGCGCATTTCCGCCAACCAGGCGCGGACGTCCTGCTGGCGGGAGGGCGGCGCGTGGCCCGCGCGGCCGGCGTCGCGCGCGGCGGCCAGCCAGCGGTGCAGACGCCCGTCATTACGTTTTTCGCCCGCCAGCGGCGCATAAAGCGTGGGATGGTCCAGCATCAGTTTGGGAATCAACTCATCCAGCGCATCGATGGGGTGCGCATCGTCAAAGCCGAAGTGCTCGGCCGCCGCCTCGGGACCGAAGCGCTTGCCTTCCCAGATTTCATGTTCAACATGGCGCGGCCGACAGAACAGCAACGCGCGGTCGGTGGCGCCCGCGATCAGCACCAGCCAGGCTCCGGGTTCGGTAAAGCCGGTGAGATAAAAAAAATCGCTGTCGTGGCGGTACGGGAATTCGGCGTCGCGGTTGCGGATGGCTTCGGGGGCGGTCGGCAGGATGGCGATGCCGCCGCCATCGGCGCGCATCCGTTCCATCAGGCGTTGGCGGCGGGCGACGAACGGGGCGATGTCGGCGGGAGGCAGGCTCATGGCGGGCAGGGGCGCGAACCCCGCGAAAGATGTGGATGCGGCTTACTTTACCCCGCTATCGCGCGCAAACAACAGCGGATGTGCATTGCGCGAAGCCCATGCGGGATTCACTGGACGGCCCGATTCGCGCTGCTACAATCGCGGCTCTGTCATTGGGGAGTAGCCATCCTTTGTCCCCAAAGGAGTTAGCGTCAACAGACTTGGTGGTTCAGGGCCGCGTAGCGGTTGCTAGAACTCCATGGCGCTAACGGTTTCCATGCAAGCGGCATCGCCCGCCGCATGGATCAGCCAGGCGAGACCTTTGGCCGCGTAGCGTTCACCCTAGCCGGGCGAGCCGTTGCGTCGCGCCAATTGGTTTCTGCTCGTCCGGCTGCGTATCTATGTTGCTCACCCTGTTTCTGTTTTTCCTGTCCGCGGCAGTGATTTACTTCGCCTGCGAATTCTTCGTCAACGGCGTTGAATGGGTCGGACACCGCTTCCACCTGGGCGCCACCGCCACCGGCACGATTCTGGCGGCCTTTGGCACGGCGTTGCCGGAAAGCGCGGTGACTTTCATGGCGGTCGTCTTCGGCGACACCCCTGAACAGAAAGACATCGGCGTCGGCGCGGCCATGGGCGGCCCGCTGGTATTGGCCACCCTGGCCTACGCGGTGGTGGGTATTGCCCTGTGGCGCGCACGCCGCGGCGGCCAGCCGGAAAAAGCCAACTGTATTAACGCGGACCAACGCCGGTTGGCCCGCGACCAGGCCTGGTTCATGGGCATCTTCCTCTTCAAGGTGGGCCTGGGCCTGCTGGCCTTTGCGTGGAAGCCCTGGTTGGGCATCCTGTTCCTGGCCACTTACGGCATGTACGTCTGGCGCGAACTCAGCCATGACGAGGCGCGCGCCGACTGCGAAGACCTGGAGCCGCTCAAGCTGCGGCCCAGCGACACCGACCCGTCCATGTTCTGGGCCGCCACGCAGACCATCCTGGCGCTGGTCGTGATTGCCGGCGCGTCGCACGTCTTCGTGAACCAGATTGAGCTGTTGGGCATCGCCATGGGCGCGTCGCCACACGTGGCCGCCTTGCTGCTGGCGCCGGTCGCCACGGAGCTGCCCGAAATCATGAATGCGCTGATCTGGGTGCGCCAGGGCAAGGAACGCCTGGCGCTGGGCAATATCTCGGGCGCGATGATGATCCAGGCGACCATTCCCAGCTCATTGGGGATCTTCATGACGCCCTGGTTGCTGGATGCGCCGCTGCTGGCGGCCGGCCTGTTCACCATGTTGTCGATCGGTCTGCTGTGGCTGCGTTTCCGCCGCTCGGTGATGACGGTGCCCGCGTTGTCGGCGGTGGGCGGTTTCTATGCCTTGTTCGCGACCTATTTGGTGTGGCACTTCTACGCCTGACGCGGGAACGGAAAGACGGAAAAGCGGCGCAAGGCTGACACGCTTTGCGCCGCTTTATCTTTTTTGCACCGTTGTGACGTTAAACCGCAAAAACCTTGTCCATCAGTGGAAACCCGCGTAAAATCCGTCCGTTATCCATCTCAGGAGCAGTCTTCGTGAATACCGATTCCGGCGAAAGTAGTCGATCTTGCATCGACATCGCTGTCTGACAGGAAACACGCAGAGCTCCATCTGCCGCATCCTGTCATACAGGTTGCGGCGTATCCCAAGCCCTGGGCTTCTACCCGGGCAATAGCGCAGGCCTTCGGCTTGCCGGGAAATTCCCCAACATAAACCGCCAGAACCGCCGCTAGTCGCAGCGTCAGCGTTCGTGCACGTCTTTTGTGCACGTTGCCATGCGCCGCGTCCGGCTGCTCGCGTACTCGCGATACCGCTCCCCATCTTGCAATGGAGGTCGTTATGCGTTTCTTCGACTTGTTCCTACGCCGCGCTGGCGTAGACCGTGCCACCGCCCTGAGCCGCCGTCGCGGCACGTCGCGTTTGACGGTCATTTGTCCGCGCGACGAATTGGGCGCCTTGCGCAAGCAGATCTGCCTGGACTTCAGCGCCGCCGGCCTGGATGTCTCGCAAGTGCAGGTCGACCAAGGCCGCGACCCGAACCTGGCGTCAGCTTGCATCACCGTCAATTGCCCGCCCGAATTGCGCGCTGAATTGATGTCGCAAGCGCGCCGCCTCAGCGCCAACCCCGCCGTTCGCCACGTGCATTTCGGCGCGCAAGCCGCCGCGATGGCCGCTTGAGAACCGCTGCTTCTTACCGGAGAGATCATGCCCAGTGCCTTAGACCCTGACCCTCGATTGCGCCCTGTGTGTGGCGCCGGCATGACTGTCTGACCTGTCTTCTCTTCTGAGCCGACCGGCCGGACAGCATCCCGGTTCTGGCGGACTCCGCAGCAATGAATCCCCGGCCTAGGCCCCGTCTTTGACGACGGACGCGCCCCAGGCGCCGGTCTCGATTCCTAGCTAGCTCCCTTTCCGTTTTCCGCACTCCGGCGCGACTTCACCGCGATCCGGACACCGGCAACGTTGCCCCGGTGCCTGTGCACGCCCATCAGGGGCGGCTTGACGGCTTTCAGCGTGAAAGTCGCGGCCCGCCGCTGTCCGCGTGCCTGGCCCAGGGTGGGCGCGCCCGTGTCTCCGACAAGAAATCAAACAAGAACCGGAGCACTCCGATGTTTACCTTTCTGAAGTCTTTCTTTTCGTCCGCCGCGAGCCGGCGGCGCGCAAGCCGGCATTTCCGGCGCACTCCCATTCTTGAACAGGGCAGCCAAAACGGCGCCGTGTCGACGCCGTCCGAGGCCTCGCGGCAGGCCAACCGCCATATGCTGGAACGGTCAAGCATGGGGCTGGATGCCTTGTTCTCGCTTTTGGCCAGCGGCCGGGGCGGCCTGTCGGAAGCTCAGGCGCAAGCGGCGCGCGAACGCCACGGCGCCAACGAGGTCGACCATGAAAAGCCGCTGTCCTGGGTATCCCACCTGTGGCTGTCCTATCGCAACCCTTTCAATCTGCTGCTGACCGCATTGGCCGGTCTGTCGTGGCTGACCGATGTGCGCATGGCCGAGCCGGACGACAAATCGTGGACGGCGGTGGCAATCATCGGGTCGATGGTGCTGATCTCCACCGTGCTGCGTTTTGCTCAGGAATTGCGTTCAAACCGCGCGGCCGAAGCGCTGAAAGCCATGGTGCAGAACACCGCCACCGTGCTGCGCGTGAACGCCGAGGCGCCGGCGGCCGGCAACGCCAGGCGATTGTTCGGCGCCCCCTTGCACGACTCCGGCTCGCACCAGATGGAAGTGCCGCTGGCCGAGCTGGTGCCGGGCGATGTGGTGCTGCTGTCCGCGGGTGACATGATTCCCGCCGACTGCCGGATCCTGAACGCCAAAGACCTGTTCGTTGCCCAAGCGGCGTTGACGGGCGAATCGCTACCGGTTGAAAAGCATGCCGTCCAGCGCGTAGAGACCCAGAACGCGCTTGAACTGGAAAACATGGCGTTCATGGGCACCAACGTGGTCAGCGGTTCGGGCAGCGCCTTGGTCATCGCCACGGGCGCCAATACCTATTTCGGCCAGTTGGCCGGCCGGGTGACGCAAGCCAGCCGCGCGCCGACCCAGTTTCAGCAGGGCATCAACCGCGTCAGCTGGGTGCTGATCCGCTTCATGCTGGTGATGGCGCCCATCGTCTTGCTCATCAACGGTTTCACCAAGGGAGATTGGCTGGAGGCGCTGCTGTTCGCGCTGGCCATTGCCGTGGGCTTGACGCCTGAAATGCTGCCGATGATTGTCACAGCCACGTTGGCCAAGGGCGCCTTGCGCATGTCGCGCCGTAAAGTCGTGGTCAAGCGGCTGGACGCCATCCAGAACCTGGGCGCAATGAACGTGCTGTGCACGGACAAGACCGGCACGCTGACGCAAGACCGCATCGTGCTGGAACGGCATACCGACGTTTACGGAGCCAGCAGCGACGACGTATTGGCCTATGCCTATCTGAATAGCTACTACCAAACCGGCCTGAAGAATCTGCTGGACGTGGCGGTGCTGCAGCACGCGGAGCTCAAGCGCAGCCTGAACCTGGCGGCCAGGTACCGCAAAGTGGATGAAATTCCTTTCGATTTCTCTCGGCGCCGGATGTCGGTCGTGGTCAATGAAACCGAGAACGGCCGTGATCATCACGAACTGATCTGCAAGGGCGCGCTGGAAGAAATGCTGCTGGCCTGCACGCGGCTGCGCGTGGGCGACGCGGTGCTCCCGTTGACGGATGCGCGGCGCGCGGATATCCGGCGGGTGACGGCTGAGCTTAATCGCGACGGCCTGCGGGTGATCGCGGTGGGCGTCAAGGAGATGCCGCCTACGCAGTTGACCTATGGCGTGGCCGACGAATCCGACCTGGTGCTGGTGGGCTACATGGCCTTTCTGGATCCGCCAAAAGAATCGACCGGTCCGGCCCTGGCTGCGCTGAAGGCATCTGGCATCGAAGTCAAGGTGCTGACGGGAGACGTGGAACTGGTTACGCAGAAGGTCTGCCGCGAAGTGGGTTTCGACGTGCGCCGCGTCTATCTGGGCGCGGACATCGAGGCCATGGACGATGCGCAACTGGCCGTGGCCGTGCGTGAAGCCAATGTGTTCGCCCGGCTGACGCCCGCGCACAAAGAGCGCATTGTGCGCAGCCTGCGCGCGCAGGGCGACACGGTGGGCTTCATGGGCGACGGCATCAACGACGCGCCGGCCCTGCGCGCCGCCGACGTGGGCATTTCGGTGGATACGGCGGTGGATATCTCGAAGGAAGCCGCCGACATCATCTTGCTGGAAAAGAGCCTGATGGTGCTGGAGGACGGCGTGCTCGAAGGCCGCAAGACCTTCTGCAACATGCTCAAGTACCTGAAGATGACGGCCAGCTCGAACTTCGGCAATGTGTTCTCGGTCTTGGTGGCCAGCGCCTTCCTGCCGTTCCTGCCGATGTTGCCCATCCATCTGTTGCTGCAAAACCTGATGTACGACATTTCGCAAACTGCAATTCCGTTCGACAACGTCGACGAGGAACTGCTGAAGAAGCCACAGCAATGGGACGCGGACGGCCTGGGGCGCTTCATGGTGTTCTTTGGCCCGATCAGCTCGCTGTTCGACATCGCCATGTTCGCCATCATGTGGTTTGTGTTCCAGGCCAACGCGCCCGAGCATCAAACCTTGTTCCAGTCGGGCTGGTTCGTGGAAGGCCTGCTGTCGCAAACGCTGATCGTGCACATGATTCGCACACGCCGGATTCCCTTCCTGCAAAGCCGCGCGGCCTGGCCGCTGCTGGGCATGACGGCGATGGTGGTGGTGCTGGGCCTTGCGCTACCGTTCTCGCCTTTGGCTGAGTACTTCCAGTTGCAGGCCTTGCCGTGGGCGTACTTCCCTTGGCTGGTGGGGGTGTTGCTGAGCTATTGCGTGCTGACGCAGTTGCTCAAGGGTATCTGGGTACGCCGCTACGGCTGGCAATAAGACCACGATAGGGTCACATCTGACAGGGCGGGCGCGGGTGTCCGCCCTGATAGGAGAAGAGCATGAAAAAAGCATTTTGCACCGCGCTCATGGCGGGCCTGAGCATGCCGCCGGCGCTGGTCGCCGCGGCGGCGGTCGAAGACATCGGCCTGCACTTGTACGGCGTGGTTGACGCCAGCGTGGCGGTAACCCGGGTGTCCGGCCAAGGCAGCCGCGCTGCCGTGTTGAACGGGGGGCTGACGGATTCGCTGTGGGGCCTGTCTGGCACCGACGATCTGGGCGATGGCTGGCATACCCGCTTTCGCCTGGAAAGCGGTTTCGATCCGTCCAGCGGCAAGGCGGAAGACGAGGGCCGACTGTTCAACTACGCGGCCTGGGTGGGCGCGGGCAGCGACCGCTACGGTGAGATCCGCTTCGGGCGCCAAAACACCGTCGGCCAGATGTACGGGTCCGCGCTGGAGATCGCCTCGTGGAAGGACATGGGCATGGGCGCCACGTTCAAGGCCTCGGACAACTTCCAGTTCAGCAATATGGTGAACGTTACGTCGGCGGACTGGAACGGGTTTCAAATCGGCGTCGGCTATTCCTTTGATGCCGACGACCAGAATCATTTTCGGACCCAGCAGAACCCGCGCGCCGCCAGCGCCGGCTTGAAGTTCGAAAGCGGCCCGCTGCTGGCCGTGGCCACCTGGGACCAATTGCAGTTGGCGGATTCCCCAGCAGGCAGTGGCAAGCGGCCGCGCGCCGTGCAATTGGGCGCGGCAGTCGACTTTGACGTGCTCAAGGTCTCGTTGGCCTGGACACGCCAGAAAAACGGCTATGTGGGCCTGAACGGGGGTGACCCCGACACGCCGGGCCAGGGGCTGGGTCCGGCCCCGTTTGTGCAGGGCGGGGCCATCAATGCCTGGCTGTTGGGCGCCAGCGTGCCCGTCGGCCCCGGTGCCGTGCTGGTGCAGTGGTCGATGGCGCGGCCTGACTGGCAATGGGACAACGGCATGACGGCGCGCAAGGCGCAGGTGGCAACCCTGGGCTATACCTATGCCCTGTCCGCGCGCACGACGTTCTACGGTTTTGCCGGCTATGCGTCCAACTACACGCTGGACAATCAGTTTGACCCCGCCCATTCCCACACCACGCGCGTCGGAGCGGGCGTTTCGCACCACTTCTGATCCTGCCGACCCACCGGACCACGGGCCGGCGCGGTCTACTACAATCAGCGCACGGGTTGGCGCAAGTCGCCGCCTTTGTCTTCCCCGGTGTCTTTCGGATGGCCCGCATGGATAGTCTTGAATGGCTCATACCCTGGGAGTTCTCTCCCACGCTGGTCGCTTCCTTCGTGGCGGCGATCGTGCTGTTCGTGCGCGGCCAGCGTGTGCACCATGTGACCGGGGCGCGGCGCTTCCTGTTCTGGGCCGGGCTGGTGCTGTTGTATTTGTCGCTGCACACCCGGGTGGATTACTACGCCGAGCGGATGTTCTTCATCCATCGCATACAGCATTTGGTGCTGCACCACCTGGGTCCGCTGCTGGTGATGGCGGCCTTTCCGGGGCAAGTCATGCGCGCCGGCCTGCCGATGGCCTGGCGCATCCGTCTGCGTGATTTCCTGCGCACGCGCAGTGGTCGGGTCACGGTGGCGGTGCTGACCAACAAAATCTTCGTTCCGGCGCTGTTCGTCTTCCTGGTGCTGATCTGGCTGATTCCGTCGGTGCAGTTCTATTCCATGCTGGACTGGCGGCTGTATCGCCTGATGAACTGGTCAGTCGTGATCAGTGGCTTCATGTACTGGAACCTGATCCTGGACCGCCGGCCCGCGCCGCCCGCGGCCATGACGCCGGGCGGACGTGTCATCTCCCCCGTGCTGACCATGCTGCCGCAAATGGTGGCGGGCGCGGTCATCGCCTTTACCGAAAGCGATATCTATCCCTTGTTTGAACTGTGCGGGCGAGCCATTGCGATGTCGGCCCAAACCGACCAGACCATAGGCGGCTTGACGATGTGGATTCCCGCCGCGCTGGTCGAGGTGATTGGCTTGATGGTGGCGCTGGGCACGTTGATGCGCCTGTCCGCCAAGGGGCGGCTGCGCAAGGTGGACCGCGATGCGCGGGCCCGGGCCAAGGCGCGGGCGGCGCTATCGGGCTAGCGCGGGTTCGGACTCGGGTTCAGGCTTGGGCTTATTCCGGCACCAGGCCGTGGTATTTCTTGCCCAGCGCCACAGTGGCCTGGAACATGCCCGCCTTGTTGCCGCAGTCATAGCGCACACCTTCGAAACGGTGCGCGTAGACAGCGCGTTCGCGCATCATCGAGGCAATGCCGTCGGTCAACTGAATTTCATTGCCCGCGCCCATTTTGGTTGAGCGCAGATGGTCGAAGATGGCGGCTTCCAGCACGTAGCGGCCCACGACGGCAAGTGTCGACGGAGCGACATCGGGTTCGGGCTTTTCAACAATATGCGTGACGCGCTCGGTGCGGGGATCCAGATGGGTTTCGCCGGCACGAGTTGCCACGATGCCGTACTTGCGCGTATCGGCGCGGGGCACGTCCTGCACCCCCAGCACACTGGCGTTCTGCGCAACGGCAACATCCACCAACTGCTTCATGGCGGGCGTGTCGGCGTCGATCAGGTCATCGGCCAGCAACACGGCAAAGGGCTCGTCGCCCACGGCGGGAGCGGCCGACAGCACGGCGTGGCCCAAGCCCAGCGGGGCGGACTGGCGAATATAGAGACAATTCACATGCGCGGGTAGAATGCCCCGCACCATGGCCAAGAGCTCGTGTTTGGCCTTGCTTTCCAGGTCGGACTCAAGCTCGGGGGCGGAGTCGAAGTGGTCTTCGATGGCGCGCTTGTTGCGGCCGGTCACAAAAATCAGGTCAGTGATGCCGGCGGCCACGGCCTCTTCGACGGCATATTGAATCAATGGCTTATCGACCACGGGCAGCATTTCCTTGGGCATCGCCTTGGTGGCGGGCAGGAAGCGTGTGCCCATGCCGGCAACGGGAAAAACGGCTTTACGGACGGGACGCATTGAGACCTCGTTGGGAGTATCGATGAAACATTTTAAGCTCATCGCTATCATAGGCTTATGAACCGCAGGAAAATGCCATCCATTTGCGCTATTGCGAAACGAAGCGCGATTCTCGGCCTGAGCGCCGCCTTGATCGCCCCGTCCATTCCCGTCGCCGCCTGGGCGCAACCCGTCGGCCTGCCATCCATGGGCGCGGCGTCTGCCGCCGAGCTGTCCCCGATGCTGGAACGCAGCTTGGGCGAAGCCATCATGTCGCAGGGCAGGCGCGACCCCACCTACGTCGATGACCCCGAACTCAGCCAATACCTGACGACCATGGGCCGCAAGCTGGCCGCGTTTGCGCCCGGCGCCGTGCCCGAGGTGGAAATGTTCGGCGTGCGCGACCCCGAGATCAACGCCTTCGCCATGCCCGGCGGATTCATCGGTGTGAATACCGGCTTGATTGTGTCGTCGGCCAGCGAATCCGAATTGGCCGCTGTGCTGGCGCACGAAATCGGCCACGTCGTGCAGCGCCACATTGCGCGCGGCATGACGCAGCAGAGCCAGAACAGCATGGTGATGCTGGCAAGCCTGGCGGGCGCGCTGCTGGCGGCGTTGGCGGGCGGCGGCGGCGACCTGGCGATGGGCGTGGCGGCGTTTGGTCAGGCGGCGGCAATCAACCGGCAACTGGGTTTTTCGCGCGATGCCGAACGCGAGGCGGATCGCGCCGGCTTCCAGATGCTGACCAAGGCGGGCTACGACGCCGAAGGCATGTCGCAGATGTTCTCGCGCCTGATGAACGCATCGCGCCTGAACGAGGGCGCGGGCGGGGGCTCATGGGCCAGTACCCACCCGTTGTCCATCGAACGTATGTCCGACGTGCAGAACCGCGTGCGCTCGCTGCCGCCCTCGCGCCATATCGATAGTGACGACTTCTGGTACGTGCGCGCCAAGATGCGGGTGGTGCAGGGGCGCGATGCCGTCAGCCTGCGGTCGGCCGGGCAGCAATTGCAGGACGAGGCGCGCGCGCTGTCCGGCGTGCGCCAATCGGCGGCGTATTACGGGCTGGCCTTGCAGGCGTTCCAGCGCAACAACCTGGCCGAAGCGGAGCGGCTTTGGAACCTGGCTACGGCCGGGGGGCGCAATTCCGCTCAACTCGCCAAGCTCAGTGTGGACATCGCGCTGGCCCGAAAGGACTATCCGCGCGCGCTGGAGCTGGCCCAATCGGCCACCAAGCGCTGGCCCGACCAGCGTGCGTTGGGCATGGCCTATGCTCAGGCGCTGCAAAGCAATGGCCGCCATGCCGACGCGCAAGACTATCTGCGCGCGAAGATCAAGCAATGGGGAAGCGACGAACCCGGGCTTTATCAGATGCTGGCGCAAAGCGAAGAGCGCAATGGCAAGCCCGTGCAGGCGCGCCGCGATCTGGCGCGCTTTTATGTGATGACCGGCGCGTTTGCCGCCGCGGAATCGCAGTTGCAGCAGGCGCGCGGGCTGTCCACCGATTTCTACGAGCAATCGCAGATTGATGTGCAGATCAAGGAAGTGAAAGACAAGCTGGCCGAAGAGCGGCAACTGCTGGAACGCTTCAGGTCGGGTTGACGCGCACGCCATGCGCCCGGGGCGAAACGCCGGGCGCGTTTTGCCCGCCCTTGCCTACAAGCCCGTTTCGAAAAAGCGCCCCAGGCGTTGCGGCAGCCAGTTCAGGTGCGCGGGAAAAGCGCCGGTGGGAAACCCGGCATGCCCGCCGTCGCTGGGCTGGTGCAGCAAGATGACCGGCGAGCAGTCTTCCAGCTTGGGCAGCGAGGCGGCGGGGATGAACGGATCGTTGCGCGCATTGAGTACCAGCGTGGGCACCGAAATCTTGGACAGCCAGGGTTTGCTGGACGCGCGGGTCCAGTAATCCAGTGCGTTGCGGAACCCGTGCATGGGCGCGGTGTAGGTGTCATCGAATTCGCGCAGGTCATGCGCGTGCGCGATGCGCATCACGTCAATCGCGCCGGGGAAACGATGCGCCTTTTCCAGCACCTTGTGCTTAAGCGTTTTCAGGAAATGGGCCGAGTACACGCGCCGGTTGAATATGCCGGTGGATAGCGTCTTGCCGCAGGCAACCAGGTCCAACGGCACCGACACGCCAGCGGCCGCAGTCAGCCACGTCGTATCTTCCTGGTGTTCGCCCAGGTACTTCAGCAGCGCATTGCCGCCCAGCGATACCCCCACCGCATGCCAGCGCGCATGGGGAAGACGGTCGCGCACCGTATTCAGCAGAAAGCCGACTTCGGCGGAATCGCCGGAATAATACGCCCGGGCCAACCGGTTGGGCACCCCGGAACAGCCGCGGAAATGCGCGATCACCACGATCCAGCCGCGCGCGCGGAAATAGTGGGCGATGGACTGGGCATACCGGCTGTTGCTGCCGCCTTCCAACCCGTGCAGCAGTATCAGCGCGGGCGTGTCGGGCGTCTGGGGCAGCGACTGCCAGTCGGGCGCCGTCATCCAGCGCGCCGCGGCGGTTTTGCCATTGGCGACAGGTCCCTGTCCGCTGACGGGCGCGCCATCGGCGGCTTTGTGCGGAAACAGCCCGGGGCCGGTCCAGTCAAAGTCCACGAAATCAGTGTCGGGCGTGTCCACCCGATCCCGCACGAAAGCGATCCGATGGTATTGCGCGAACAGGGATGCGTAGACCGTCTGGCTGTCGCCTCCGGGCAACCAGGAGGGAACGGGGCAGGGGGACGAATCAAGACGAGCAGCGGCCAACTAAAGATCCACCCGATTCAATGCAGCATGTCGGGTACGTCGTGCAAGTCGAGCACCCCGGCTTCCGTGGGCGCCGAAGACGAATGGTGCATGACCATGCGCCAACCGGTTGGGCCCTTGTGGTAGATGTTTGTCGCGTAGCAGTTTGCGAACTGCATGCCTTCCCGTGTGCGTACGGCCACCTGCTCAACCAGCACATGCACCGCGCACATCATGCTAAGCATGACGAGTGGGCGCAACGGGCGTACGTGCAGCGGGCCGTTGGACAGCACCTGTTGCCAGGATTCCTGCACCGCCGAGTGTCCGACGATGCGCAGGCCGCCAGGGTGGATGCAGATGACTTCTTCGTCGTCGGCCCACACTTGCATCAGACGGACGCTGTCTCCCTGTTCGAGGGCTTCGTAGAATGCGTGTTCAGCTTCTTCGGGGGTGGCAAACATGGCTGCTGTGACGGTGGCGTTGTGCGGCGGGGCGGCGTGCTTAGTGGTGGCCGTGCAGCACGGTGCCTTCTTTCAGGCGATATTGCGCGCCACAGTAGGCGCAGCTGGCCGAGCCGGTGCGGGCAACGTCCAGGAAGACGCGGGGGTGCATGCTCCACAACGGCGCTTTCGGGCCGGGGCAGAAAACGGGCAGGTCTTCTGCGCCGACTTCAATGACTTCGTGAGCGTTGGGGACGGCGGCCGGAGCAGCAGCGGTCATGGATGTTCCTAAAAAAAAACCGATAAACGGCAGGTTGGGGCAATATGCGGCCGGCCTGCGGCCGCTCGCGCGAATGAAGGATCAGAATCGCATCTTACTTAGCCAGTGATGGTACTTCGGGACGCGGCCATTCACCATTGTCGATTTCGGCATGTGCCAGCCCGCTACCAGCCAAGAAATTCCAGGCGCGTATTGTATCAAGCAGCGGGGTTACAATATCGGCCTATTCGCGCACCGCCGTGGTGCCATTCGGCCCACGCAACCCGTAAGAGTTCCCATGTCGTCCTGTCCGAATCGCCAGGGGTCAGCCGTTGTCCTCTGAATCTGCGTTTCCTGAGTCTGAAGATCCCGGCGCGGTTCGCCAGCAACGTCTGAGCGCGTTTCGTGCTGGCGTCCATGCCATCGTGCCCGCGCTGATCGCCACGGCGACCTGGGGTCTGGTGACCGGGGTGGCCATGGTCAAGTCCGGCCTGACCGAATCCATGGCCCTGGCCATGACCTTGTTGCTGTATGCCGGCTCGGCCCAACTGACTTCACTTCCGCTGATTGCCACCGGTGCGCCGCTGTGGCTGATTTTTGCGGCGGGCTTCGTCGTGAACCTGCGCTTCATCATCTTCGGCGCGGCCTTGCAACCGTATTTCCGCCACCTGTCCTGGCCCAAGCGCCTGGGGCTGGGCTATTTCACCACCGACATGGGCTTCGTGCTGTTCATGCCGCGCTTTGGAGATTCGGCCGAACGCGGCACCCGCGAACAACTGTGGTTCTTCCTGGGCACGATCGTGCCGGGCTGGCTGGTCTGGCAGTCGTCTTCGATCGTGGGTATCTATCTGGGCGCCATGGTGCCCACCGGCTGGTCGCTGGACTTCGCCGCGGTGCTGGCGTTGCTGGCAATCACCGTGCCTCTTGCCAGCTCCAAGCCGATGCTGGTGTCCATGCTGGCTGCCGGCGTGGTGGCCTGGACGGGCCAGGTGCTGCCGTTGCGGCTGGGCCTGGCGGCGGCCGTCGTGGCCGGCGTGGTGGCGGGCATGTGGGCCGAACGATTCTTCAAGGCGCGTCCATGACTCTCTGGCCCTCCGAGATCTACGTCTATTCGGCCATCCTTTTGCTGGCGTTGTGCAGCGTACTGACCCGCGCCGGCTTCATGCTGTTCGGCGACTACATTCCTTTGCCCGATGGCGTGCGTCGGGCATTGCGCTATGCGCCCGCTGCCGCGCTGACCGCCATCGTCGTGCCTGACCTGCTGCCTTGGAAGGCGGGTCTGGGGCCGGTATTCGACTACAAATTGGTGGCCGGCCTGGTCGCCATCATGGTTTTCTTGCGTACCCGCAGCGCCGTGCTGGTGATCGTGGCGGGCATGCTGGTGTTGTGGGGGTTGCGCTGGCTGGCCGGCTGATGTCCGGTCCTCAATCATGATTAGTCCATCTGGTGGACACTCCAAATCGCCTGGGAGCGGGCGCGCCCGTTGCTTGGCGCGGCTTGGGCCGCCGCCCGAAACCACGGTTTGACGTTGTGGTAAGGCGCCTGCGCTAAAATCCCTCGTATCCACAGCAATCCGGGCCTGGTACTGCCCTCATAAGTATCGAATCCAGAATGCGCCCGCTGGCCTGCAAGGCAGGGTGCCGATTGCCCGCGAAGCCCTATCCGCTTCGCGGCGATTTGCGTGCCGTCGCAACGCGACCACGTGTATTCAGATTGCCCCGATGCGTATGTAGTGCAGTGCATGTAGCACTCTCGTTTTGTTCTTTTTCACTGGTCCCGGTATCTGCCAAACCCTGATGACTGAATCCACTCAATCCGTAGCACCCACCGCCGACGCGCCCGCGCCGACGTTTGCCGATTTTGGACTGCACCCGCTGTTGTTGCAGTCCATCGCCGAAACCGGCTACACCATTCCGACGCCCATTCAGGCGCAAGCCATCCCTGTGGTGGTGGAAGGGCGCGACGTCATGGGCGCCGCCCAGACCGGCACCGGCAAAACGGCCGCGTTCACCGTACCCATCCTGCATCGCCTGATGCCCCTGGCCAACACCAGCGCGTCGCCCGCGCGGCACCCGGTGCGGGCGCTGATCCTCACGCCCACGCGTGAATTGGCCGACCAGGTATTCGAAAGCGTCAAGCGCTACAGCAAGCAAACACCGCTGCGTTCGGCCGTGGTGTTTGGTGGGGTGGATATTGGTCCGCAGAAAGAAGCGCTGCGCCGTGGCTGCGAAATCCTGGTGGCTACGCCCGGCCGCTTGCTCGATCACGTTGAACAAAAGAACGTGAACCTGAGTCAGGTCGGCATCCTGGTGCTGGACGAAGCGGACCGCATGCTGGACATGGGGTTCTTGCCGGATCTGGAACGCATCATCCGCCTGTTGCCCGCACAGCGTCAGGGCCTGCTGTTCTCGGCCACCTTCAGCAACGAAATCCGCAAGCTGGGCCGTTCGTATCTGAACCAGCCGGTTGAAATTGAAGTCGCGGCGCGCAACGCCACGGCCACGACCATCACGCAGATCGCCTACAAGATGCCCAGTGACGCCAAGCGCGCCGCGGTCGTGCATCTGGTGAAGTCGCGCGGGCTGAAACAGGTCATCGTTTTCTCGAACACCAAGATCGGCACGGCGCGCCTTGCCCGCGAACTTGAACGCGATGGCGTCAAGGCCGAATCGATCCACGGCGACAAAACCCAGGCGGACCGCATGAAGGCGCTGGAAGCCTTCAAAGCGGGCGATCTGGAAGTGCTGGTCGCCACCGACGTTGCCGCGCGTGGCCTGGACGTGGCTGGGGTGCCGTGCGTCATCAACTACGACTTGCCGTACAACGCCGAAGACTACGTGCACCGCATCGGCCGTACCGGCCGCGCGGGCGCCTCGGGCGAAGCCATTGCGCTGTTCACGCCCGATGAAGAACGGTTTTTGCTCGACATCGAAAAGCTGATCAAGCGCGAAGTGCCGCGCGGCACGCTCGACCTGCCGGCAGATGCCGTGGCGCGCAGCCACCGACGCAGCGAAGAACGCTCGGGTTCGTCCTCGCGCGAAGGCCGCGAAGGCGGTCGTGAAAGCCGTGGCGACCGCGGTAGCCGTTCGTCGGATCGCCGTTCGGGCTACACCTCCAGCGGCCCCCGTCAGCCGGTGGACGATTTCTTCCTGAAGCCTTACGAGCCTTCGCCCTCGGCCACGCCCGCCGAAGAGCAGGCGCCCAAGAACGACAGTGGTTCGACGGCGCCCAAGCGCCAAGTGGCGGTACTGCTGGGCGGTTCGCGCAAGAACTGATCGCCAGCCACGACGCATGAAAAAACCCGCAACGCCCAGCCATGGGCCTTGCGGGTTTTTCTATGTCGCGCGGGAATCAGGCCGCCAGCAGCTTGGGCAAGTCGGGTAGTTCGGTGCTGACCGCCGGGCTGTCTGCGTTCACGCTTTCAAGCAGCCGTTCCAGATGCCCGATATGCGGCAGCATGGGGCCGTAGAACACGACGCGCGATCCAATCCGCACGAGGAGCGTGGGGAAGTTCTCGACGTCTACGTCACCCAGCAGTTCGGCGTGGTCTTCGATGTCGATCCAGGCAAAGACATGCTGTGGCAGTGCGTCGGCCAGGGCTTCGAGCTTGGGCTTGTATTGCTCGCAGGTATCGCACCATGCCGCACAAAAACAGGCGACCAGCCAGGATTCAGGAGTGGTGCCAAGCCGAGCGCGCAGGGTGGTCAGGTCGGTGCCGGGTACGAGTAGAGACATGTGAGCAGATCGAGGCGTGTTTGACTATCATACCCGGGATGTCCACCCCCTTTTGCCAGCTTCCATGACTGCTTTGCGCACTGATACCGCCCCTCCCGGCAATGACCGATACTCTGGCGCGGGCAGCGGCGCCGTCAGCGTTGGCCAGGCGTTCAAGCGCGCCCTGGTGTCCCAATGCCACCCGACGATGCTGTTCGCGGTGCTGCTTCCTTTCCTGATTGCGCTGGTTGGCGCGTTCCTGCTGCTGTACCTATTCTGGACGCCGTTGACGGACTGGTTGCGTGCCGAGGTATCGCACTGGGACATGGTCAATCGAGCCGACGAATGGATGATCGCCATGGGCTTGTTTTCGCTCAAGATCTATCTCATTCCCGTCATTGCCGCAGCCATCTTGTTGCCCGTGTCCGGCATTCTGGGCCTGGCGATCGCGGCGGTGTTCGTGATGCCGCTGGTGTTGCGCCATGTGGGGCAGCGCGAATACGCCACCGTGACACGACGAGGCAAGTTTTCAACGGCGGTCAGCGTGTGGAATGCCGTCTGGGTGTCGGCCGCGTTTGCCGTCGGTTGGGTGCTGACGCTGCCCTTGTGGTTGGTGCCCCCCATGGCGGTCATCCTGTCGATCTTCTGGTGGGCCTTTGCGTTCTCGCGCATGATGCGCGTGGACGCCATTGTTGAACACGCCAGCCCCGAAGAACGCAAGCTGATCCTGGATCGCAACAATCGTGGCTTCTGGACCATCGGCCTGATCTGTTCGCTGCTGAACCTCTTGCCGCCTGCCTGGATTATCCTGCCGGTGTTTTCGGCGCTGGTCTACGCTCACTACGGGCTGGACGCGCTCAAGCGCCTGCGCCAGGACAACGTCATCGACGTCTGACCGTATTTTTCTCTTACCTCTGGAATTGGACATGGCCGCAGAATCCGCCGCCCGTCGCATAGGCCTCATCATCGTCGGGGATGAAATCCTCTCGGGCCGCCGTCAGGACAAGCATTTTTCCAAAGTCGTCGAGCTGCTCAGCGCGCGCGGCATGCAACTGGGCTGGGCCGAGTTCCTGCCCGACGACCGCGACACACTGGTGGCCGCCTATCGGCGCAGCTTCGCCACGGGCGACGTGGTGTTTTCGTGCGGCGGCATTGGCGGCACGCCCGACGACCATACGCGTCAAGCGGCCGCCGCCGCGCTGGGCCTGCCGCTGGCCTTGCACCCCGAAGCCGAGCAAGCCATTGCTTTGCGTACCGCTGAAATGGCCGCCAAAGGGCAGGGCACGGCTGACATGAGCGCGCCCGAGAACCAGCAGCGCCTGCAGATGGGCATGTTTCCGGAAGGCTGTGAAATCGTACCGAACCCGTACAACCGCATTCCCGGTTTTTTCATTCAGGATCACACCTTCGTGCCCGGCTTTCCCGTGATGGCCTGGCCGATGCTGGAATGGACGCTGGACACCCGCTATCGTGCGCTGCAGCATGTGCGAGCCCATGTCGAGCATTCGTTCCTGGTGTTCAGCATGCCTGAATCACGCATCACACCGGCCATGGTCAGCGTGGAAAGCCGATGGCCGGACGTGCGCGCATTCAGCTTGCCCAGCGTGGGCGAAGCCGGCGGAACGCCTCATATTGAGCTGGGCGTGAAGGGCGAACCCGTCGGTGCCGCCGAGGCGCTTGAGTTCCTGCGCGCCGAGGTACTGCGGCTGGGTGGAAAGCTGGCGCCGCCAGCCGCCGCATAGGAAACCTTGCAAAAAGCCATTGCAAAATGGCGTCGTAAATTTCACAATACGGGAAAGGACTGTTTGCTGCGTTGCCGCAAGACCGGACTTTTTTCGGTGTTGCGGCGCTAGCCCTATCTAACCCTATGCCCCGTCTTTCGCCCCCCCGCACCCCCCTGGACGCCGAAACCGAAGGCGCATCCAGCCATCCCATCGCCATCCAGGTCATCGAGCGCGCCATGCGTCTGCTGGATGCCCTGGCCGCGCAGCAGGATCCCGTCACGCTGAAGGAATTGTCGGCCACCACCGGGCTGCACGCGTCAACCGCGCACCGCATTCTTAACGATCTGGTTGTGGGCCGCTATGTTGAGCGCGTCGACAACGGCCTATACCAGTTGGGCATGCGCTTGCTGGAATTGGGGTCGTTGGTGAAGGGCCGCCTGAACGTCCGCGAGGCTGCCATTTCGGCCATGCGTTCGCTGCACAAGCTGACCGGGCAAACCATCAACCTGTCGGTGCAGCAGGGGGATGAAATCGTCTATATCGACCGTGCCTGGAGCGAGCGTTCCGGCATGCAGGTGGTGCGGGCCATCGGCGGCCGCGCGCCTTTGCACCTGACCTCGACCGGCAAGTTGTTCCTGTCCACCGGCGATACGCGCCAGGTTCGCGCCTATGCGCTGCGCACGGGGCTGGCCGGCCACACGCGCAACAGCCTGACCGACCTGGACCGCCTGGAACGCGAATTGGCGCTGGTGCGGCGCCATGGCTATGCGCGCGACAACGAAGAGCTGGAGCTTGGCGTGCGTTGCATCGCCGCGGGGATCTTTGACGACACTGGCAAGCTGGTGGCCGGGCTGTCCATCTCGGCGCCGGCCGAACGCCTGCAGGACGATTGGATCAAAGCGCTGGTCGACACCGCCGCCAGTATTTCCGAAGCGTTGGGATACGAACCATCGGTGTCCACCGGCTTCAATGGCTTGGGAATGGCCGCGGAAGCCCTGCGCCCTTAAGCTCGGGCAGGCCCGGGTCTGGCCCCGGCCCGCGCCATGAGAAAAGCCCCTTGCGGGGCTTTTCTCGTCAACGGCGTTACTGGGGCTGAAGGCCTGCCTTCTTGAACAGCTCGGCCCACTGCGGGACTTGCTGCTTGACCTTGGCCTCAAGCGCCTGCGGGTTGGCTTCCTCGGTCAGCACCGCGGCGCCAAGCACCTTCATGCGTTCCTGGAACTTGGGGTCGGCCAGGCCTGCCTGCAGGCTCTTGACCAGCTTGTCCACCACGGGCTTGGGCGTGCCCTTCGGCACCCACATACCGTGCCAGATGCCCACTTCGAAACCCTTGTAGCCGGATTCATCCATGGTCGGCAGCTTGGGCAGCGTGGGCACACGCTTCAGGCTGGTCACGGCGTAGGCCTTGACCTTGCCGCTTTCGATCTGCTGCGTGGTGTTGGTGGTCTGGTCGCACATCATGTCCACCTGCTTGCCCAGCAGGTCGTTCATGGCCGGGGCGGTGCCCTTGTACGGAATCGTCAGCAGCTGGACGCCCAGCGCTTCAACCAGCATGGTGCCGCACAGGTGGCTGGCGGCCCCAATGCCAGCGTTGGCGAGTGACACCTTGTCCTTGTTCTGTTTGACGTATTCGGCCAGTTCCTTGATGTTGTTGGGCGGGAAGTCCGACCGCGCGATGATGGTCATGGGTACATCAACCACCAGGCCGATGGGTTCGAAGCCCTTGAACGGGTCGTAGCCGGGGTTCTTGTACAGCGACGGAGCGGTCGTGAAGCCCGCGTGCATCAGCAGGACGGAATAGCCGTCCGGCTGGGCGCGCGCCACTTGCGTCGTGCCGATCGTGCCGCCAGCGCCGCCCTTGTTTTCAACCACGACCGTCTGCCCCAGGCTTGGACGCATGGCTTCCGCCAGCGAGCGGGCAACGTTGTCGGTGGGACCACCTGCGGCGAACGGCACCACCATATTGATGGGGCGGTCCGGAAATTCCGCTTGGGCGGCGCCGGCCGCGAACATGGCGCTGGCCGCGAGCAGGGCCGAAAGCGTGCGGGGAATTAGGGTCATGAAGTCTCCAATTGCAGGGTTTTGCTTGCTGCGATTTAGTTATAGACCACTGATTTATGGTGTGTTTTTTCTGTCATCAGCGTGCAAGCAGTTTAGAAAAGAATTGATACGCCGTCATGTCCGGTATTTCCCGAATCATGGGAAAAACTTGTCGTGGATCAAAGACATGCAATCCCTTGCACCGTTAAAGTGCAAACACTTGTTGCGTTGCACAAAAACCGCTTGACAACAATTTCTGCCAGTCTAGAATGTGAATTGTGCAGTGCATCAAACGGGCCGGCGGTAGCTTGTAGTACCAGTTTCCGCGCACGTTTCTATCTTTCGTCGCAGACAACCAATCCTTCTTGCCGGAAAGCGTCCGGCTACCACTAAAGGAGCATTCTATGAGCGCAATTCCGCAACAAGTCCTGGACCGCCAAAAGGCCAGCATCAACACTTTCGTGGCTGCCCAGTCCGCCGTTTTCGCCGGCTTTGAAAAGCTGGTCGAGCTGAACATGAAGGTCGTGCGCGCCACGCTGGACGAAGTCGCCCAGAAGTCGCAGCAAGCCTCTGAAGTCAAGGACCCGCAGGAAGCCGCGGCGTTTGCCTCGGGCCTGCTGCAGCCGGGCGCTGAAAAGGCCATGGCCTACACTAAGCACGTGTATGACATCGTTGCCGGTGTGCAAGGCAGCCTGGTCAAACTGACCGAAGAGCAAATCGCTGAAAACCAGCAGCAACTGAGCGAAGCCGTCGACCAATTGTCGAAGAACGCTCCGGCTGGTTCGGAAAGCGCCGTCGCCTTGATCAAGTCCTCGCTGGCCACCGCGACCAGCGCCTACGATTCCGTGAGCAAGGCCGCCAAGCAGGCTGCTGAAGTTGCCGAGTCGAACCTGAATGCCGCCGCCAACGCGACCTTCAAGGCTGCAACGGATGCCGCCGACGCCGCCACCAAGGTTGCCAGCCGTAGCCGTCGCACCGCCTGATTCTTGGCGCGCGATGCTGCGCAAATCGCAGTAATGTAGTACTGTTGAGTGACAGAGCAGAGCTGGAATTAGGGCCACCCACAGGGTGGCCCCTTTTTTTGCCTGACGCTTTTTGTCCTGCTGCGCAAGGCCGGGGCCGCGCACCGCCCCTTGATGGCTAGCGTTTTGCCGTGGCTCGCACGCATTCGGTGACCAGAGCAGGGCCGCGATAGATCAGGCCGGTGTACAACTGCACTGCATCCGCGCCCGCGGCCATTTTTTCGCGTGCCTGCTGGCCCGACAGCACACCGCCCACGCCGATGATCGCCAGGCTGTCGCCCAGTTTTTCCTTCAGGCGGCGTATTACTTTCAACGACAACTCATGCACCGGCGCACCCGACAAGCCGCCGGCTTCTTCGGCATGCGCCTGGCCCGTGACCGCGTCGCGAGACAGCGTGGTGTTGGTGGCGATGACGCCATCAATGCCGTGCCGCGGCAAGGTATCGGCAATGGCGTCGATCTGTTCTTGCGTGAGGTCCGGGGCGATCTTCACCGCCATGGGCACGCGGCGCTGGTACTGGTCTTCCAAGGCGCGGCGCTTGTCGGCCAACTGCGCCAGCAGCGCCGACAGCTCGTCGCCGCTTTGCAGCGCCCGCAGGTTTTTGGTGTTGGGCGAAGAAATATTCACGGTGACGTAGTCGGCATGCGGGTACACCCCTTCCAGGCCGATCAGGTAATCGTCTGCCGCCCGCTCGATGGGCGTGTCGGCATTCTTCCCGATATTCAGGCCCAGGATGCCACCCTGCTTGCGCCACTGGCTGCGTTGCACGTTGGCCAGAAAGGCGGGCAGGCCCTGGTTGTTGAAACCCAGCCGGTTGATCAGCGCATTGGCGCGCGGCAGCCGGAACATGCGCGGCTTGGGGTTGCCGGGCTGCGCGCGCGGCGTCACCGTGCCCACCTCGATAAAACCAAAGCCCAGGTTGCCCAGCGCGTCGATATAGGCGCCGTTCTTGTCCAGCCCCGCCGCCAGCCCGATCGGGTTTTCCAACTGCATGCCCATCAGCGTGCATGGCGCCTTGGGCTGCGCATGCATCAGCTTGCGCGTGGCGCCGCATTCGTAAGCGCGTTGCAGGCCCGACAGCGTAACTTCGTGGGCGGTTTCCGCGTCCATGGCGAACAACGCCGGGCGGGCCAGGGGATAGGCGTGAAAGAGGATAGACATGGGGCGGAATTGTAGAGCGAATTTCACCGCGCTTGCGGCAAACCCGGGCCACTCCGCACGCAGGTCAAAGGGACGGATCGGGCTGGTCCCGCCATTGCCCATCCACCAGGAACTGCGCGGGATGGAAGCTCGACTTATAGGACATCTTGCGGCTCTCGGCGATCCAATAGCCCAGATAGAGCCAGGGCAGGCTCAGCGTGCGGCACTGTTCGATCTGCCACAGGATGCTGTAGGTGCCCAGGCTGCCCTCGACGTCGGGATCGTAGAACGTGTAGACCGAAGACAGCCCGTCATCCAGCACGTCGATGATCGACACCATCATCAGCACACCCTCGGGGTCACGGAATTCCACCAGGCGTGTGTTGACCCGGCTGGTCAGCAGGAATTGCGCGTACTGCGTGCGGCTGTCTTCGTCCATGCCGCCGCCGGGATGGCGACCCTGCTGATAGCGCGTATACAGTCGGTAATGCTCGGGCGACCAGGCCAATTCCGCCACGAATGACTGCAGGGATTGATGGTCGCGCCAGGCGCGCCGTTGGCTGCGGTTGGGCGCGAAGCCCGCCGTGTCCACCCGCACGGGTACGCAGGCGCGGCAGTTGTCGCAATGGGGACGATAGGTGAACAGCCCGCTGCGGCGAAACCCCTGCTCAACCAATTGCGAATAGGTGCCGGCGTTGATCAGATGGCCCGGCGCGGCAACCTGCGACCGCGCCTGGCGCCCCGGCAGGTAGCTGCACGGGTAAGGAGCGGTTGCGTAGAACTGCAGCGTGGAGAAGGGGAGTTCTTTGAGCTGGCTCATGGAGTCGTGCGCATCGCGCGGTACGTCCGCGATGAGATGGCTACATATTAACGCTTAAGTCGCCGCTGGATGGGGCGTCCGGCAACAGGCGCGCGGCGCTGTCCAAGGTGCCGCGCGCCCAGAACACCGGCGGCTGCGCGGTCGCGTGGCGGACGTACTGGAGGAACTGCGCGCGCGGTATGGGGCGAGCGCCCAGGCTGGCCAGATGCTGTGTCTGCTGTTGGCAATCAATGCGCTCGACGCCTTGCGCCGCCAGATAGCGCACCAGATAGGCCAGGGCGATTTTCGACGCGTTGGGCGCACGGGTGAACATGGATTCGCCGAAGAACATGCGGCCCAGGCTGATGCCGTAGAGGCCGCCGGCCAGTTCGCCGTCAACCCAGGTTTCAATGCTGTGCACATAGCCCGCCCGGTGCCAGTCCGCATAGGCCTGCTGCATGGCGCTGGTGATCCAGGTGCCCGGCTGCCCCGCGCGGGGGGCGGCGCATTGCGCCATGACGTCCGTGAAAGCGGTATCCACGCGCACCTGCACGCGCGGTTGCGCGTCATGTTCCTGGCTGGCGATTTGCCGCAGCAGCTTGCGCAGTGAATGGGACGGTGCAAAGTCCTTGGTGGCCAGCACCATGCGCGGGTCCGGACTCCACCACAGCACGGGCTCGCCTTCCGAATACCAAGGAAAGATGCCGTTGGAATAGGCTTGTATCAGGCGGTCAGGGGACAGGTCGGCACCGGCCGCGAGCAGGCCGTCCGGTTCCGTCAGCGCAAATTCCGCGGGCGGAAACGGAGTGTCGACGGCAAGCCAGGGGAGCTTCAACGGTGCGATTCTAGGGTGTAGTGATGGGGAACGAACGCGCCTTGCTTGCGGTCGTCGAAGTAATGACGCAACGTGCTTGCAACGGTGCGAAATGCCAGGTCATCCCAGGGAATGTCCGCTTCATCGTACCAGCGGGCTTCCAGGCTTTCCAGGCCGGGATCCAGCTCGGGGCCCAGCGCCTGGGCGAGATAAAACACATGCACCTGGTCGATCTGCGGCAGGTCGATCATGGTGTAGAGATCGCCCAGACGGATACGCGCGCCGGATTCCTCAAGGGTTTCGCGGGCCGCGCCCTGCGCCGTGCTTTCGCCCAGCTCCATGAAGCCGGCGGGTAGCGTCCAGGTGTTGTAGCGCGGTTCGATCGCGCGGCGGCACAGCAGCACGCGGTTTTCCCAGACGGGAACCGTGCCGACCACCAATCGCGGATTCTGGTAGTGGATGGCGCCGCAGTGATCGCAGATGTCGCGTTCACGGTTGTCGCCTTCCGGCACCCGGCGGTTGACGGGCGTGCCGCACTGGCTGCAAAAAAGCGAACGGCGGGGGGCGGGGAAGTATTCGATGGGCGATTTGGCAGTCATGGGGTTGATTCTAACGGCTGCGGCGAGGTCCGGCGCGTCCCACGGGAGCGGCCGGGGCGCCGCCACCGAAGCGCTCTTCCAGGTGCTCGACGAACGACCTCACCTTGGGCGACAGGAACCGGCGGTGGGGGTAGATGGCGTACATGGAAATCGGGGTGTGGGCGTAGTCGGCAAGCAAGGCCACCAGCCGGCCCGCGCGGATATCGTCGCCGACCAGGAATTCGGGTTGCAGAATAATGCCGTGGCCGGCCAGTGCGGCGGTGCGCAGCACGTCGCCGTTATTGGCCCGTAGCGCGGCAGTGACGCGCACCAGATGCGTGACCCCGTCTTTCTCGAAATGCCATTCATTGCCGGTGCTGGCGTAGGCATAGTGCAAGCAGCGGTGCTGCTTCAGGTCTTCCGGTGTCTTGGGCGTGCCGTGGCGCTTCAGATAGGCAGGGGCGGCGCACACCCGCAATTGCTGCGGCGCCAGGGGGCGCGCCACCAACGACGAGTCCTGCAGCGGCCCGATACGCACGGCCACGTCGTACCCATCTTCCACCAGGTCCACCACACGGTCATTCAGGTCCAGGTCGATGACAACGTCGGGATAGCGTTGCAGATACTCAGCAATGGCGGGCCCCAGGTGCAGAATGCCGAACGACACCGGCGCACTGACCCGCAGGCGGCCGCTGGGGCGCTGGCCCTCGGCCTGTAGCGACAGCTCCAGATCGGCCACTTCGGCCAAGATGGGGCGCACCCGCTCGTAGAACGCCCGCCCGGCGTCCGTCATGCTGAGTTTGCGCGTGGTGCGGTTCAGCAGGCGCACCCCGTACTTTTGCTCCAGATAGGCAATCTGCCGCGTCACCACGGAGCGCGCCTGGCCCATCTTGTCGGCCGCCGCCGCGAAAGAACCTAATTCAACGACCTTGGCGTAGGTCTGCATCGCGGTGTGTGTATCCAAGATTGTTTCCTAACGGGGAACAATAATTTGCAATTCTGCAGGTTTATCTTTGTTTTTGGAATCGCAAGAATAGCGCCCTTGAAAGGATCTCCCGTGTTGGGCGATTCCCCAACCGCAGAAGGAAACCGCAATGATCGATACCCGTACCGCACCCTATGCCGCGCTGCTGCTGCGCGTGGCGCTTGGTGTCATGTTCCTGGCCCACGGCCTGACCAAGCTGCTGGTGTTCACGCTGCCCGGCACCGCGCAGTTCTTCGCCAAGATCGGGTTCGCCGGCTGGCTGGCCTATCCCGTCACGTTCTTCGAAGTGGGCGCTGGCGTGCTGTTGATTTTGGGCATCGTGCCGCGCTGGGTGGCGGCGATCGCGGTGGTGCAGTTGTTCGTGGCGTCCACCGTGCACTTTGGCAACGGCTGGGGCTTCGGCAATGCTGGCGGCGGTTGGGAATACCCGATCTTCCTGACCGTTGCAGCCGCCGTGCTGGTGCTGCTGGGTGATGGCAAGTTCGCTTTGGTCAAGAGCGGGCGCGGCTGACAGAACCCGCGCAGTTGAGTATCAACCCGCCGGATTGGGATCGAACCCCAGGCTTCGCGCCACGTCCCGCC
This sequence comes from Achromobacter sp. JD-1, assembly GCF_038594925.1. Lineage (NCBI taxonomy): Bacteria > Pseudomonadati > Pseudomonadota > Betaproteobacteria > Burkholderiales > Alcaligenaceae > Achromobacter > Achromobacter sp. JD-1. The sequence continues at coordinate 218,192 of NZ_JBCGCS010000001.1, forward strand.
GCGTGATCGCGCGCAGTGGCGCGGCAGCGTAAACGCCAGGCCAGGACACCAAGATCGTTGTGTCCGGCGAAAGATCGGCCAAGGCCTCCAGCAGGGGGGCGCCATCCTGGGTCGATAGTTTTTCCAGCACCGCGGGCAGGTCGCGGTCCAGCAGCAACCCCGCACCTGCCTGGGTGACCGCATACAACTGGCCAGCATCATCCAGCCACCAACTATTGATGGCGTTTACGGTTACTTCCGTGTGCGTCAGCAGGCGCCCGTTATCGTCGCTCAGGCGAAGCACGAACGGCGCACCATCCAGACGCACGAAGACCCGCTGCGGCCCGTTCTGGAAATACCAGCGGCCAGCGTCGTCATGTTCATAGTTGCGGTTGATGAACTCCAGGATCTGCGCATTGGTAATGGATTCACCCGCGCCGCCTTGCCCGGCCTGGCCTTGCGGATGCAGGCGCCAGCGGCCGCGTCCGTCCAGTGACAGCCAGCCGTATACCGCCGGCACGTTGGGCCAGCGAGCAAGTGCGTCCTTTACCGATTGATCCATGTTCAGGGCCGAATGATGATGGAAGGCGGTGTGATGACAATGGCGGGGGCCGCCATCGGCACGACAACCTGAGGCTGTGCATAGTACCCGTGCCGATAATCATCGCGGCACTTGCGCTTTTCCTGGTATTCGCCGTTGCGCTTCCATTTGCGCTCGACCTTGCACGCGCCGTCCCAGTATTTTTCCTTGTACTCGCGTCCGTGGCGATGGTGATGGCGGTCGTTGTCGGCCTCGGCCGCAATCGGCGCAAGCGACAGCAATGCCGCGGTCGACAAGGCAAGCATGGGGGAGCAGGCGCGGGAATTCAGAGTGCGGTGCATAGCGTCGACGTGAGTGGAAAACGGCGTCACCTTAGCAATCATTCGATTGTCCGCGCGTAGGGATGCGTAACGAGTTGCGAGATACCGGGTGCAAGAGGGGCTCGACTGTACCGCGCCAGTCGAGCCTGGCTTACACCGTTGCCACGGGAGTGACCGGAGACCCGACAGCGCCCGGAAGATTCAAGGGGGGCGCGGTCAGCAGGAAGCGGTTGCGGCCGTTGGCCTCCAGCCAGCGCGCCAGCTTGCCCAGATACCACATCTCGCCGATTGGCATTCCCAACTTGAAGATGCAGTGGTGGTGCAGCGGCAGGGCCGCGCAGCAGGCATTGGGCTTTTGCGTCGGATAGATCTCGAGCGCGTGGTTGTCGGAGGCCATGGCGGACACCTTCGAATCTGTTATCCACTGCAGCAGCTTTTCATCGCTGCCATCCAGGCCGGCGCAGATCTCGTGCAGGGTATGTGCATCGGGTTCGCGACGTCCTTCAAGCAAGGCGTCCCCGAACTCGGTGTGAAACAAGACGATATCGCCTTGTTCGATTTCGATCCGGTCCGCATCAAGAATGCGCATCAAATCGTCGTAGCCCACCGACTTCTGAGCGCGCCCGTAGTGCTTGGCCAGATCCACCATCACGCCTCGGCTCTGCACGCATGATTCCGCCAGCTGGGTGATGTCCAATTTCTTGGCGTTGGACGCCGTTCCCAGGCCAAGATCCGTCTTTGCGAAGCCGTTGGTCTCGTCGTAATCCACGGGGCTGACCACATGGTCATTGGGCCGATAGCCGTTGTAGTAGACACGCTCAGGCAGGCCATCGCCATTCGCATCGAACAGCGCGCCCACGTGCGCCAACGAATCCCATTGAGTCGAATATTGCAGGCTCATCTCGACGATGTCGTCGCTCAGCACGTCCACGCAACCGGGGCGCAAGCGACCCAGCGGGAAGTTCATGTATTGGTCGCCGTCGCGTTCGGTGGGTCGCAGCTTGGGCGGGTGACGTCGGACATTCACGCCATTGCCGCCCGGATAGTCCAAAGGCAGGGACAGGCAGAAGCTCAGGCCCAGGCGAACTTCCTCGATGCCCTTCAGCACGTTCGCTGGGGTGATGTAATTCAGGCAGCCACGCTGATCGTCAGGGCCGAAGTCCCCCCAGTTCGATCCTTCGGGACGGTTTTTCCATCTCATGTGTCGCAACTCCTTGGCGTTGAAAGCGGATTGACATTAATTTATCACGTAGAGGATAATAAAATCATGGATGTGAAAACAGCGGGTAGAGTTCTGGACGTGCTGAGCCTGTTTGCCGAGGAACAGAAGCCGCTGCTGTACAGCGAAATCGCCGCGCAAATGGAGATACCGCTGTCCAGTTGTCATGGGCTGCTCAAAACGATGGTGGCTCGCGGATATCTCTATGAAATCGGCAAGAAGCATGGGTACTACCCCAGCCAGAAACTGATCCATGTCGCTACGCTTATTTGCCGTAGCGACCCTTTGAACGCCGTGTTCGAGCCCGTGCTGGAGCGGGTGCGCGACCTGACCGGAGAGACGGCCCTGCTGGCCAAGCTGGCGGATGACAAGGTGGTGTACTTGATCGTGGCCGAATCCAAGCAGACGATCCGGTTCTCGCATCAGCCCGGTGGGTTCAAGGCGGCGCACGCGACCAGTTCGGGCAAGGCGCTGCTGTCCATGCTGTCTGCCGAGGAGCGCCAGAAGTGGTTCAAGGCCTACGGCCGCTTCGTCTCCTACACCGACAGCACTATCACTTCCCGCGACGAATTTGATCGCGACCTGCAAGCAGGGGTGGTCCGTGGCTGGCAGCGTTCGGTAGGTGAGAACGTTGAAGACGTGATGTCCGTATCCCTCGGGTTTCGAGCATATGAACAACCTTTTGCCATTGTGGTGGCCGGCCCTCTGGGGCGCATGCTGAAGAACGAAGCCACCACTGGAAAACAACTGGAAGAGGTCAAGGCGCTGCTGCACGCGGCGCTGCCCTCGGCCAGCCTAACCTTCGACGGAGAAGACAGTAGATGAACAAACGCAACTTCCTTATCGCGACATGCTCGATGCTTGCCGCTGTATTGCCGATCGCCGGCGCTCAGGCGCAGGGCAACTATCCAGACAAGCCGATCCGCGTGATCATGCCCTGGGCGGCGGGTGGCCCGACCGATGTGGTGGGTCGCGTAGTCGCGGTGCAAATGGGAGAGATCCTGGGGCAGCCCTTGGTCATCGAGACCCGTGCCGGCGCCAGTGGCACGATCGGCGCGGCCCAGGTGGCCAAGGCGCCCGCTGACGGTTACACGGTACTGATGAATCCGTCCGTGCAGGGTATTTACCCTGCCCAGTTCAAGAGTCTGAGCTTTGATCCGATCAAGGATTTTCGGATGGTTGGGGTGTTGGGCACGGTGCCGATGGTGGCCGTCGTCGCACCGACATCCCCGTTTAAAACGTTCTCCGACCTTATCCAGCGCGCGGGTTCCGAACCGGGAAAATTGACCTTCGCCTCGCCTGGCGTCGCTACCTTGCCGCACCTGGTCGGAGAGCTGATCAACATTTCAACCAAGGCATCAATCGCGCATGTGGGGTACCGGGGAAGCAGCCCTGCGTTGACGGATGTTGCCGGTGGCCACGTCGACTTGATGTACGCGCCCCTGGCGCCGGCCCTTCCGCTGATTCAGAGCGGTAAGCTCATCCCGCTGGCTGTCACGACCAAAACGCGATTGGCCGAACTGCCGGACGTGCCGACGATTGCCGAAACCGTCCTGCCCGATTTCGATATCGTGACCTGGTACGGCATGTGGGTGCCCAAGGATACGCCCGAGCCCATCGTCGCGACCTTGAACAAGGCGATGGTCGAGGCGTCGAAATCGGCCAAGGTGGTCGAGGCACTGAAATCGCAGGGCACCCTTCCCAGCACAATGAGCTACCAGCAAGCCGAAGCCTTCAACCTGTCGGAAAGCGCTCGTTGGATCAAAGTCATGAAGGATGCCAATATTCAACCCGAGTAGAACTCGACTGAATTGGGTAGTCCGCAGAAAACAAAAAGGCTCGCATCGCTGCGAGCCTTAAAGATACTGGAGGCGCAAGCCGGAATCGAACCGACGTACACGGATTTGCAATCCGCTGCATAACCACTCTGCCATTGCGCCAGCACTTGCAAGAAAAAAGGAAGCGCGGTGTTGGCCGATGCTTCCTTCTTGTATTTGGAGCGGGAAACGAGACGTGTACTAGGACAGTAAGTCGTTGTTTCCCAAACACTTTCTTCGTTGGACTGGCCAGCGAAGACCTCAATTGTAGCCTTGTTTTTCGTCCTCGGCAACAAATTCGTCCAAAGAGTTCCACAGACGTCCAAAGAGCTGCACTCAGTACACCAGACCCACGATCGGTACATCGTCGTAGGCGACTGCCTCGAACTCATCATCCACGCCCGGTTGTCTGCCCCGCATCCATCATCGTGAAGACGATCAGGCAGATGGTTCTGGTGATGGCACAGGTCGGATGCTGGGAACGCCTGCACCACAACTCACAAGGACCTTCTGCTCAAGCTCCTTTGAAAGAACGCGCACGCTGGCCACCGCGTTTCCGCACACGATTCTTTGTCGATATATCAGGATGACGGGGCAAGCATGACAGACGCGGGTTTGCTGCGTCCGGCTGGACATTCGACGACGATTGCGGCCCCTTAACGCCTCCTGAGACCGCTGGCATATCAGGTCATACCTAGACGGTTTTGCAGAAACCGTAACTTCTCACGACCCTGATAGCGTGAGCGTCACTGTCGAGCCTACGTCCCGATGCTCGACCTTCTAATCGATGAATTTTTGCACATCGAGCACACGACGACTACCAGTTGCGCGAACTGGTGAGCAGTATTCAAACCACATGACGAAGCGGCCTTCGGTGCCCACTTCCTGCACAGACGACAGGCCGACCATGAGGTCGGTGACAAAGGAGTCGGTCATGTAGTTCTTCTCCTGGAAGGAGACGGAGCATGCACGAGAACAAGAATGATGCACCAACATCAAAGGTGTTCTATCGCCCGATCGAAGCGTCCATCCGCTGGGCCGGGCTGCTGCGATACGAGCAGGTGATCCTGGCTTCGATTTCGTCGCCAAGGCGCCTGCCGCAGTCGTTGGACTGCCCACGTTGCGCCGAGCTGAGACTTTGCACCGAACGTATCTTCGACGGCATCCTCAATGGAGAACTGCCCTTCGGGCAGAACGGCATCACGACGCGCGATTCCACGCTGATCGACTCCCCTGATCTGACGGTGCGCCACGTCGATCTGAAGCGCTGGATGCGCCAACACTATCCCGAGCAACGACCGGGCTTCCTCTTCTCCCGAAGCGAGCGCATCACCCATCCCTTCATCTCGCTGGAAACTGGGCAGGCGATGCTAGTCGAGCGCCTGGCCCTGAAATCCACCTTGGACCAGTACAAACGCCAACTGCATGAGTTGCAGGAAAAGCACGGGGCGCTTCTCAAGCAGATGGCGCCCTCTGCTGGCGCACAGTGCCTGATCAGTGATCGCGCCGAAGCCACCTACCTGAACATTATCGGCAGCATGCTGGACCTGATGCTCGGCCAGTCGCCTTCGGGCGTGCCGTACTCCAGCTTCAAGACGCAGGAGGCGGTGGTCAGTGCATTGGTCGCCCATCACAGCGGCGCCATGGGGATCGCGGAGCGGACGCTAAACGGCAAGTTCGCCACGGCCAGACGCCGGCTGCGTAGCGCGACAGTCTGAGGTTTTCCATCTTGTATGTGCAATCGCGGAGATTGCATTTGCAATGTCTTTTCCCATCCATGTCTATTGAATGGAGGTCACGCCAACAAACGCCACTGAGCGTTCAGGAGTGACCGCCATGTCGCAAACACCTGCACTGCCCGCAAGCGAGCGCCGCATCCTGCGGCTTGATGAAGTCGAAACCAAGTCCGGTTTCAAACGCGCCCACATCTACAACCTGATGCGCAAAGGCTTGTTCCCGAAGGCGCTGCGCCTGGGCGTGCGCGCGGTCGGCTGGGACTCCATCGAGATCGATCAGTGGATCGCCGAGCGCGTCAACAACCGGGCCTGACCCGTTCTCCAGCGGACTTCCCATCCTCACACGGAGAACGCCATGCAGGTCGTATCCATCATTTCAACAAAAGGTGGCGTCGGCAAGACCACCACGGCCGCGAACCTCGGCGGGCTTGCCGCCGACGCGGGGCTGCGTGTGCTACTGCTCGACCTCGACGTGCAGCCCACCTTGTCCTCGTACTACGAGCTAGGTCACCGCGCACCTGGTGGCATCTACGAGTTGCTGGCCTTCAACGAGCGCGACCTCGGGCTGCTTGTGTCCCGCACGATCGTCGCGGGCCTGGACTTGGTGCTCTCCAACGACCACCGAGGCGAGCTGAACACCTTGCTGCTGCACGCGCCGGATGGCCGCCTGCGGTTGCGCCATCTCTTGCCGGTCCTGGCGCCTCTCTATGACCTGGTACTGATCGACACCCAAGGCGCGCGATCGGTGCTGCTGGAGATGGCGGTACTCGCCTCCAACCTCGCGCTGTCGCCCGTGACCCCGGAAATCCTCGCGGCGCGCGAGCTGCGGCGCGGCACCATGCAGTTGCTCGAAGACATTGCGCCCTACCGGCACCTGGGCATCGAGCCTCCACCTCTGCATCTGCTCATCAATCGCGTCCACCCTGTGTCAGCCAATGCACGGCTGATCCAGCAGGCCCTGCGCGATCTTTTCCAGGACCATGCCGGCATCCGCGTGCTGGCCACCGACGTGCCGGCCATCGAGGCGTATCCGCGTGCAGCTACGCGCGGATTGCCAGTGCATCGGGTCGAATACCGCCAGCCGCCGGGCAGAGTCGCCCCCGCCGCGCTCGACACCATGCGCGGCCTCGCAGACGAACTATTTCCGCAATGGCGGCACCGATTTGCCATGGTGTCCGGCCGTCCGCCACACCCTCTTGATGCCGGGAGGTTCCATGGCGAACGCACATGAGCTTGCCCGAGGCCACAAGCGGCTTCGCGCCCTGATCGAGTTCGCGGTTGGCGAAGGTTGGCACGTCAAACGCACGCCTGGCGGCCACCTCAAGTTCACCAAGCCTGGCTGCGCCGCGATCTACACCAGCTCGACGGCCAGTGACCACCGGGCGACCCTGAATGCCCGTGCGCAAATCCGCCGCGCCGAGCGCGAGGCCCGATACCAAGCGCAGGGAGGCGGCCATGGCTGAGATCACCTCCCAGCAGATGGCTGGCAAGCTGCTCGCGGCCGGGTTCGAGCGCAGCGGCCCGTCAGCCTCGACCTTGAGCGACCCGATCGCCGACACACCCATGGTCGTGACCCTAGATCAGTTGCGCCCCTACGACCACGATCCCAGGAAAAAACGCAACCCGGCCTACGAGGAAATCAAGGCGTCCATCCGCGAGCGCGGTCTGGACGCGGCGCCGGCCATCACTCGCCGACCAGGTGAGGACCACTACATCATCCGCAACGGCGGAAATACGCGGCTGGCGATCCTGCGCGAACTATGGTCAGAGACCAAGGACGAGCGGTTTTTCCGTATATCGTGCCTGTTCCGGCCGTGGCCCAGCCGCGGCGAAGTCGTCATGCTGACCGGCCACCTGGCCGAGAATGAATTACGCGGGGGCCTCACGTTCATCGAGCGCGCCCTCGGCGTCGAGAAGGCACGCGAGTTCTACGAGCAAGAAAGCGGCACTACCTTGAGCCAGTCCGAGCTGGCCCGCCGCCTCGCTGCCGATGGCTTCCCGGTACAACAGTCGCACATCAGCCGCATGAACGACGCGGTGCAGTATCTCCTGCCCGCGATCCCCACCGTGCTCTATGGCGGCCTCGGTCGCCATCAGGTCGAACGCCTGTCGGTCATGCGCAAAGCCTGCATGCTCGCGTGGGAGCGCTACGCCAAGGGCCGCTCCCTGGTTCAGGACTTCGACGAATTTTTCCAGGAAGCGCTGTCGCAATTCGACGTCCAGGCCGACGAGTTCTCCGCGCAGCGCGTACAGGACGAGCTGATCGGCCAGATGGCCGAGTTGCTGGGTGTCAATTACGACGTGCTCGCCCTGGACATGACCGAATCCGAAAGCCGGCAGCGCGCCTTGATCAGCGACCCAACGCCGCCCTCGACGCCGCCTGCGTTGCCGGAGCCGGAGTCGGAAACCATCGCGCGCCCAACTGCCAACACCGCGCCACCCACCGCAGGGGCTGCATCGGCAGCGCCGCCTGCAGGCCGACCTGCGCGCGAGAGCGACACGGATACCAGTCAGGCGGGTCCGGCCAGCCCTGCGGCGGGGAGCGATCTGCTTCGGGAGCACATCGTTTCGCCGGCACCGACGACCGAACGGCTCCAGTCCATCCAGCGCATGGTCGCCGATCAGTTGGGCGATGCGCTGCCTCCCGACTTCTCGGCGAGCGTCTTGCAGTCCATCCCCGTGCAGGCTGGCGGGCTCTATCCGATCTCCGATGTCTGGTACATCGATCCCGGCTTGGATACTGCCGAGCGCTTGCGCATCCACATCGCACAGTTCGCCCGCGAAATCGCGAGCGAGGCAGACCTGGACGAGTGCATTGATGACCGTGCAGAGGGTATCGGTTTCGCCTGCCGGGCCCGCACCCAAAGTCCGGCGCCGCTGGGCCGTTCCGTCCTCGCATTGTTGGCGTGCCTGGCCGGTCAGCGGCCCGCCGACGTCGGTCTGCACGACGGGCAAATCGTCATCGACCTGCCGGCATTGCTGCACGGCCAGGGTGATGCGGCCCAGCGATTGAGCGACACCGCGCTGGTCAAGCTGTTCCGGCTGCTGCGGCTGGCCCGGCGCCTGCTCGATCTTGAAGCCGGCGCTGCGGACCTTGGAACGTGAGCGAGGGAGGCCAGCATGTCCGCACCACACCCACTCAACCAGGCCGTCATCGCGCAGGCCCTCTATGACCTGCGCAATGGGCAACTGCGCCGGTGCAAACTGATGGGGTTTGGTGAGGAAGAACTGGACGCCCTCAAGCATCCCGCGCTGATCAGCGTGCTCGCCAACGCCAACGTCTCCTGGTGCTCGGTGACGGTCAACCGCGAAGTGCTCCGGCGACTACTCAAGCAGGCGCAGGACGTGGAGAAGGAAATCGCCACGGTCGATCGCATGCTCAGGCTGGGTGCGAGCACCGAGATGGTCAGTCGGTTCTATGGCCTGACCCACCAAGAGGTGGCGCTTCGCCGCGAAATCCTCGGCCTGCCCAAGCGCAAGGGCCGCCACCCCGTGCTGGACGAGAAACAGGACACGGATCTGTGGCGGCAATGGAAGGCCGTGACCGGCAGCAGGAATGTCGATCTCGAAGACGAAACCTCCATTCTCGACGCCGCCATGGACTTGGCCGAAGGCATGTCGCTGCCTCTGTCGGTGGTCTGGGCCTCGATCAAGAGCTGGGTCGATCAAGGATTGGGTTGAGCCATGGCCGTGGACGACACCGCACCACGCCGTGGCCCCGTCGCACTCGCGGACCTGTTCGACGCCGCCTTGAAAGACCTCGTGCCCAAGCCCAGTGCGCCAGCACCTATGCCTGCGCCGACGCCCGCCACGTCCGGCGATGCCTTCCTCTTCAGCGGCAACCGGCATGAGACCGTGCCGCGGCGACTGTTCCTCGACCGTCGCCTTACGCCGCTGGAGCGCAACGCCTGGCAGGTGTTCCGGCTGATGCTCAACGACGATGGCGTGACAGCCTTCCCGACGTATGAGCAGCTTCGACCCTGGCTGGCATCGATGCCCTGCGCCGGGCAGGCCTCGCATGAAACCGTGGCCCGAGCGTTGACGCTGTTGCGCCTCACCCGATGGTTGAGCCTGGTGCGGCGACGGCGTGACCCCAAGACCGGCCGCATCCTCGGCAACCTCTACGTTCTGCACGATGAACCGCTGACGCCCTTCGAGGCCATGCAGCTCGACGCCGACTACCTGGCACTGGTCAGCCAGTCCCTCGGCCATTCGGCCAAGGCCGTCCAGATGGTCGGCCTGAACACCCTTAAGGAGATCGCGGAAGATCCGCTGCTCTCCGGGCGCACATTGCCGTCGCGGCTGCAGGTTCTGGCAGAACGCCTCGCCAGCCAAGGCATCACGGCCGCCGCAAGTTATCCACAGGAGGACGCCGCCCACGATTCCGAAGAAGGAGTATCGAGCCTTCTTCGGAATGCGGATGACCCATCTTCGGAATCCGAAGCAGGGGCGAAACCCGTGCCAAACGCCTCTCTTCGGAATCCGAAGCAGGCCCGTACAGTACGTAGTAGTCGTATTAATGAAGTACGTACTACCGCGCAGGCGCGCGCGCTGGGCGATCTGCAATGGCCCAAGCGCTTCACGGAACTGAAGGCAGAGCAGCAGACAGGTGCCAGGGTGGCATTGCAGCAGGTTGATGCCGCGCTGAGACAGGCCGTGCTGGACGAATGGGCCACACGATGCAGCAGTCATGGCATACGCAATCCTGCGGGGTATCTGTTCGGCATCATCCAGCGCGCCATCCATGGCGAGTTCAATGCCTGGGCCAAGAAAGACGCGCCATCGGCATCCGTCCCACCAAACGAGCGACCACCACCAGCACCGCCACCTCAGCCGCAGGGTAAGCCAGTGCCGCCAGAAGTCGCCAAGCAGCACATCGAGCGGCTACGCAATCTGCTCGCCAGCAAATGAGTCGGCATGCCAGGCGGTGAAACTAGATGCCCATGGCCGCCAGTAGAGCTATCCCCTGGGGATAGTTCCGCTGCTGGGCACAACGCCAAGCTGTCGCAGGCCTGGGATCGACCATCTGCCGCAGCATCGGCGTTGTCCCCCCTGATCTCGGCGTGCAGCGTTCGTTAGCGCTCCATGGAGCTATCCCCTGGGGATAGCTCGCGCCGCATGCAACCGCCACGCCCTAAACCGGGGCCCGCCGGGATTCGGATTCTTGACTGACTGCCTTCCGCTTCCTGTCGAAGCTGGCCGCTCCTTTTCCAACAACGAGCAGACACCATGGCAACCAATGAACCTCTGCAACTGAATCTCGGCTCCCTGCGCAGTGCGATGTCGCTGACCCTGCACACCCATCACGCTTCCCGCATCTGGCATGGCCGCGCCGCCGCCGAGGGGCGACCGGGCATCGTCGGCCTGAATGGCTATATCGCTCAGATGAACAAGATGCGGCGGGGCTCAGAACAAGACGATCCGTACTCGGACTGGTGGATGCTGCGCATCGAGGACAAGCTCGACCACACCAAGGTCACGCTGCAATCGCTGCGCGAGCAGGTGGACCAGGCGCTGGCGAGTGTGCCGCCGGCGCTCAGCCTGGGCGAAAACCTCAACGTGCAGCCGGTCAAGCTCCCGCTCTTCGTCAACGCGCAGCTCGGCTTTGCCGCGGTCTATCTCCTGGCCGACTACGACGACATCGCCCGCAAGCTGATCCTCGCCCATCACACCGCGCTCATTGACCGCAGCACCTTGGAACGCTGGCTCAACGAGGGCGCACATTCATTGCGCAGCCTGTTCTCGCTGGCCCAGCAGTATCGCTATTCGGGCTGCACACGCGATGACTTCGCGTCGAAGAATGCCGCAGCGCGGGCAGCGCTGGAGAAGTATGGCGAACTGCCGCAGGACGTGCTGGAAGGCACGCGCCGGTCGAAGTTTGCGCCGCCCATCGTGCGCCGTGGCCTGAAGCAGCGCGGCGACGGTCCTGCCGAAGCATCACTGCTCGGCGATGAAACCACCACCGCAGAGTCGCCCGAAGCCGCAGCCGGCGAGGACGAGCCGGCATGAGCGATCCGAACCCACCGACCCGCTACTTCCGAGGCCTGCAACAGGGTGCCTTCATGCGGCTGGAACACGCGGCCTATCTAAAAGGCCTTTTAAAGCCTTTTAAGGGTAAAGGGGACTTCGAGGCCTGGGCCAGCCAGTGCTTCGCCATGCGCGACGAGTTGATTGCCCTGGCACAGCGACAGGTACTGGAGCAGGCATGCGGGCACCCCTTCCACCTGCTGCCCATCGAACTGGCCCAACAGACCACTGGCGCAGGAACCGTCTTCTTGCGCTGGCGCAGACACGACAGGTCGGCCATGGGCGTGGCGCTGTGGCGGGAGCTGGTCGCCAGCAGCAGCACACCCGTCAACCTGCTGGCCGACCTGCACGCGATCGAGCTGCAGCGCATCACGTTGAACATGCAGATCAGCCTGCTGCACACCTTGGGCAGGCAGGCGCAGGAATGCGCCAGCAAGGCGGCCGAGGCGGACGACGCCTACCTGCGCCGGCTCACGCCCATTCCCGCCGCAATGCGCGATCGGTGATTGCGCCGGGCACCCAGCACGCTCCCGGCGCCGACGAGGCACGGGTATTTCAACCACCACGGAGATCACATCATGAGCACGCATTTTTCCGGCGAAGGCAACATCGGTTCGCCACCGGAGTACCGCGAATTCCCCAACGGCAACGACGAACCCAGTCGCCTGCTACGCCTGAACGTCTATTTCGACAACCCTGTGCCGAAGAAGGATGGCACGTTCGAGGACCGGGGCGGCTTCTGGGCGCCGGTGGAAATCTGGCACCGCGACGCCGAGCACTGGAAGGACCTGTACCAGAAAGGCATGCGCGTGCTGGTCGTCGGCCGCATGGAGCGCGAACCCTGGACGGATAACGAGGATCAGCCGCGCGAGACCTGGCAGATCAACGCGCGCAGCGTCGGCATCCTGCCGTACCGCATCGAATCCGTGACCCTCAGCCCGAAGCCGCAAGAGGCAGAGCCCAAGCCCCAGGCCGCGCAGGAACCGGCTGCGCCGAAAGAATCCAAGCGCAGGAAGTGAACCGGCATGGAGGGCGGTCGCACGTCTTCGCCGCCCTCCATGCGCTCGCGAGCTATCCCCAGGGGATAGCTCCACCAACGTCCACCGACTTTCACGCGCTCCCTCATATCGCGGCTCCCGGTCCGCACACCTGCGGCCACGCGCCACCCCCGCACAAGCCATTCCATCCCGTGAAAGCGGTCACCGCCGCATGCGGCTTGTTTGCTGCTGCCCCAGGTGGCGCTCGGCATCCTCGATTCCAGCAACTCCATGAACAACGGGAATCGGGATGGACGGACATGCGGCTGTTCTTGTGCGAGAAGCCCTCCCAGGGCAAAGACATTGGCCGGATTCTCGGTGCCACGCAGCGCGCTGAAGGCTGCCTCAACGGTTCCGGCGTCACCGTCACCTGGTGCATCGGCCATCTCGTAGAAGCCGCAGCGCCCGAAGCCTACGACGAGCAGTTGAAGCGCTGGTCCATCGAGCAGTTGCCCATCATTCCTCAGCACTGGCGGGTCGAGGTCAAACCGAAGACCGCCACGCAGTTCAAGGTCGTCAAGGCGCTTCTGGCTAAGGCGACCCAGCTTGTCATCGCCACAGATGCCGACCGCGAGGGCGAGTTGATCGCCCGCGAGATCATCGACCTGTGCGGCTACCGCGGCCCCATCGAACGGCTGTGGTTGTCGGCGCTCAACGATGCTTCCATCCGCGCGGCACTCGGCAAGCTCCGGCCATCGGCCGAGACGTTGCCGATGTACTACTCGGCGCTGGCACGCTCTCGGGCGGACTGGCTCGTCGGCATGAACCTCAGCCGCTTGTTCACGGTGCTGGGACGACAGGCTGGCTACGACGGCGTGCTGTCGGTCGGCCGCGTCCAGACCCCCACGCTCAAACTGGTCGTGGACCGCGACCGCGAGATCGCCGCCTTCGTGTCCGTGCCGTACTGGGCCATCGACGTGTCCCTGTCCGCTGGTGGCCAGGCTTTCACCGCGCAGTGGGTTCCCCCGAACACATGCACCGACGACGCCGGCCGCTGCCTGCAGCAGCCCATCGCGCAGCACGCCGCGCAGCAGATCCGCGCCGCGGACAGCGCCCAGGTGGTGGCGGTCGAAACCGAGCGCGTGCGGGAAGGCCCGCCGCTGCCGTTCGACCTGGGGACCTTGCAGGAGGTGTGTTCCAGGCAGCTTGGGCTCGATGTGCAGGAGACCTTAGACATTGCTCAGGCCCTATACGAGACGCACAAGGCCACGACGTACCCGCGCTCCGATTCGGGCTACCTGCCCGAAAGCATGTTCGCCGAGGTGCCAACGGTCCTCGACAGCCTGGTCAAGACCGATCCCTTGCTGCGACCGATCATGGACCAGCTCGACCGCACTCAACGCTCACGCGCCTGGAACGACGCGAAGGTGTCTGCTCACCACGGCATCATCCCGACGCTCGAACCGGCGAACCTCTCGACCATGAGTGAGAAAGAACTGGCAGTGTATCGGCTGATCCGGGCGCATTACCTGGCGCAATTCCTTCCTCACCACGAGTTCGACCGCACTGTGGCGAACCTCTCCTGCGGCCAGCAGACGCTGGCGGCCACCGGCAAGCAGGTCGTCGTCAAGGGTTGGCACCTGGTGCTGGCCGAACCGCAATCCGAGGAGGATGGCGACCCTGCGGCGCGCAGCCAGGTACTGCCCGCGCTGCGCGAGGGCCTGGCATGTCAGGTGGCCGACGTCGATCTGAAGGCGCTCAAGACGCTGCCCCCTCGACCCTATACGCAGGGCGAGTTGGTCAAGTCCATGAAGGGCGTCGCCAAACTGGTCTCGGACCCGCGCCTGAAACAGAAGCTCAAGGATACGGTCGGCATCGGCACCGAAGCGACGCGGGCCAACATCATCAGTGGCCTGCTGACGCGGGGCTACCTCGTGAAGAAGGGCCGCGCCATCCGTGCCTCGGATGCGGCCTTCACCCTGATCGACGCGGTGCCCACAGCGATTGCCGACCCAGGGACAACCGCCGTCTGGGAACAGGCGCTGGACATGATCGAAGCTGGACAGCTCACGCTGGACGTATTCATCGGCAAGCAGGCTGCATGGATCTCACAGTTGATCGCGCAGTACGGCAGCACGTCCCTGTCCATCAAGGTTCCCCACGGACCGCCTTGCCCACAGTGCGGCGCACCGACGCGCCAGCGCACCGGCAAGAGCGGCCCATTCTGGTCGTGCAGTCGCTACCCCGACTGCAAAGGCACGCTGCCGGTCGAATCCGGCACGTCCAGGCGTGGTGCCTCGCGCCCGCGCCGCAGCGGCCGCAAAGGCTCCTGACCGACCCCGTTCCCCGTGAGCCGTGCCCGCCATCGGCGGCGCGGCCTGTGTTCCGCACGCCCTGCGGGACGCCCAGCGCGCAACGCCTTCTTGTCCGTGTGCGCGTCCCGCCTGGCCGTCCCCGGCCGCGGGACCTGAAGGTAGCTTCTCCGCGAACCGCCTCCTGCGCGTTCTGCTGATCTGCATTTCTCCCGCCTCTGCGAAGGGTCCCCCGGTGGCTTGCCAAGCTGCGCGAGCCACCCGGAGACCCTTCGTGGTCAGCGGTATTCGGTGCCGGTGCCCGCCGGCGCAAAAACGGGCTCCCTTTGTGCGCGGATGTGCGCCAGACGATGCCGGCGCGAACCACGACATGCGCCGGGTGTGATTGCTGATGAGCAGACGGTTCTAGCGACGACCGGGCCTGCACCAGCCCACGGGTGGTTCTGTCCTCCCGAGCCGAAGGCCGCAGGGCCTTCGGCGCCTTTCTCCTGCCTATCAACGTCCCGGCCCGCCCCGGGCCACACGAACAGGAGACCCGACATGAACCCGCAACCTTGCACCCTTCGCGGTGCGCCCCAGGCCGCGCCACTGCTGTACGGCAGCGTGTGCAGCGGCATCGAGGCCGTGAGCCTCGCATGGCAACCCCTCGGCCTCAAAGCCGCGTGGTTCGCCGAGATCGAGCCGTTCCCGAGCGCCGTGCTCGCCCACCGTTACCCCCATGTGCCCAACCTGGGCGACATGACCGCGATCGCCCGTCAGGTGCGCGCCGGCATCGTGCCGGCGCCCGACATCCTGGTCGGCGGCACGCCGTGCCAGTCGTTCAGCGTTGCCGGCGCGCGCCAGGGGCTGAACGACCCGCGCGGCGCCTTGACCCTTGCCTATGTGGAGCTTGCAAATGCCATCGACCAAACCCGCCACCAAGACCGCCGCCCGCCGGCAACGCTCGTCTGGGAAAACGTCCCCGGCGTCCTCAACGACCGCAGCAATGCCTTCGGGCATTTCCTGGGAGCACTGGCCGGAGAAAGCCGTGCGCTCCAGCCGCCAGGGGAAAAATGGGCGCACGCTGGTTGTGTGTCTGGACCCCGCCGCCGCATCGCCTGGCGCGTGCTCGACGCTCAATATTTCGGTGTCGCCCAACGCCGCAAGCGCGTGTTTCTTGTGGCATGTGGTGGTGATGACCTCGATCCCTCCGAAGTACTTTTTGAGCGCACAGGCCTGCGCGGGGATTCTTCTGCGGGCCGCGCGCCGTGGCAAGAAGCTGCCCGCGCTGCTGGATCGGGTGCTGCTGCAGCAGGCGGATACGCAGGATTCGCTGGACTGAACCAGCCCTACGGCAAGGTCACGACGACGTTCGGATTCAGCGGCGGCATCGGCCCCGTCGATGTTGCGGCATGCCTGATGGCCGCGGGTCCCAAGCACGACATCCGCACCGAGACGTTCATGGTGCAGTCCATCGCCGGCAGCATCGCCCACACCCTCGACACCGCCAACAACGGCAAGGGCAGCAGCGAGGACGGTACGGGAAAGGGCGTGCCGATCATCGCCTTCACCGCCCAGGGCAGCGGCGCGGACGCCACGATCGACCTGACGCCGACGCTGCGTGCCGGCGGGCATCGCAACAGCCATGCGAACGCAGGCGTCGTACCCGCCATCGCCTTCGCGCAGAACAACCGCGGCGAAGTGCGCTTCGAGTCGGGGCATGGACAGGTGTCTTGCACCGTCCTGTCCAACGGCAAGCCGGGCTACGGTGTGCCGATGGTGGCCTGCGTTGCCCTGCGGGGACGGACGCAGGGTCTTGCCGCCGAACTGGGCGGAAGCGTTGCAGCGGCGTTGCGTACCAGCGGCGGCGGCGCAGACAAGCCCCATGTCCTGGCCCCCGACTTCGAGGCACATTTCCGCTACGACTGGAATGAATCCGGTGCAGCGGACTGGTCGCAATGGCGGGTGCGGCGGCTGATGCCCATGGAGTGCGAGCGGCTGCAGGGCATGCCCGACGACTACACGCTGATCCCGTATCGCGGCAAGCCTGCCGCAGACGCTCCGCGCTACAAGGCGATTGGCAACTCCATGGCCGTCCCGTGCATGGCTTGGCTGGGCAACCGGCTGGTGCAGTGCCTGCACAAGACGGACTTGACCGATTCGGATTGATCGACGACGCAGCCTGCCGGCCGCGCCATTCTCTCCCTGCATTGCCGATGTATCGGCAGCAGCCCGCAGCCAGGGTGTCAAGGCTGCCGTGGGTTCCGCCCACGCCACCCACCAGTTCGCTTCGGCATCTCACCGGCGAACGCTGCCCACCGGGGCATCGATGCCTCCTTTCTCCAACCCACGGGATGGTCGCCACGTCCCGTTAGGGGCATGTCGCCACCCGGTCGATTTCAGGATCTCCCATGGAAACCATCACCAAGCAAGACCGCATCACGCTGAAGAACCTCAAGGTGGCCGACTTCGCCAGCGAGGAAACGCTGTGCTTCACCGCGACCATCGTGTTCGACGGCATTCCCATCGCCGAGGCCCGCAACGACGGCCACGGCGGCTCGACGTTCCTCCACGCACTCAACGGCAAGGCGGCGCTGCTGGCGCAGGCCGAAGCCTTCGCCAAGGGCCTGCCGCCTGCGCCGCTCGACCTGGGCCACGAGGGTGAAGACCCTCATTACATCGCCATGACGCTCGACTTCCTGGTCGATGAGCTGGCCGATGCCATGCACGCGGAACGCAAGGTGCGAGCCGCGTTCAACCGCGACATCGGCAACAAGGTGCTGTTCATCAAGGACCGCAAACTGCTGTTCATCAAGGGCATCAAGCTCAAGGCCATCGCCGACCGCAAGTCGTACTTCGCTTCGCTGCGCGCCCGGCAGGCCCAGCCCATCGTCATCCTCGCCGAGCTGCCGCCCGAGCAGGCATTCGACCTGTGGAAGCAGCATGTCCTGGGCGACAAGCCCGACTGACCCAGCACCACCGCACCCTCCTGACAGCCCCGCACTCGACGCGGGGCTTTTCTTTTCTCTGAGCCCATCAATCGGGGCTGTGCCGGATGCGGTTTTCCAACTGACGCAGCACGGCCCTCGCAAGAAGCTGCCCGCATGTTCGCTGATTCGTCAGCACATGCCAGCAGCCAGGGTTCCAGGCTGCCGCGGGTCTCTCCCGCGTCACCCACCAGTCCGCATCGCATCAATTCTGCGGATGAGCGTCCCCGTGACGCTGATGCTTTTTATCAACCGCGTGCGGGAGCTGCCATCCCGTGAGGGACAAGGCCCCGCTTTTCCAAGGAGCCCGTCCATGTCCCAGCAAGCCTCTTTCGGCCAGTTGGCCCTGACCTACTGCGGCAAGTTCCTGCCGCTCGAAGTCTTGCAAAGCGCCGCCGGCCACTACATCGGCACGCGCGATACCGAAGGTCCCGTTTCGCGGGAATCCCGCGAGTACTTCCGCAGCTATGCCGCGGCTCAACGCGCCCTCGAAAGAGGCGGCTGGTCCCAGCTCGCCATTCCCTGATCCAACTGGAGAAATCACATCATGAACCAGCTACTGCCGCGGGAAGTCGTCGATCAGATCATGCGGGAAGAGCAGCATTTCGCTGCCGCGCCCCAAGCCTTCTTCGAGGCCTGGAAGCGCGGTGTCGAGATTGCTGGTCCCGAGTGGTTCGGCGACGGCACCCGTGAAGGCCTGAACCGGGCCAACACCAAGTGGGATTTGCGTCCCGACATGCTGCGGCTCAACGATGCCCTCGGCGTCCTGAGCAGCGGCGAACGCATGTTCCTGTCCGCCATGGTCAGCTTCTACAACGCGCGCGAGGGCGGTGCCATGCTCAAGCGCTGCCACTTCCACGGGCTGTCGGACTTCGACGGTCTCGATCTGGAACGCCGCAAGGTCATCGCCGACCTGCTGGTGAACTACAGCGGTTGGTGAGTCGGTCTCCGGCACGCCACTGTCTTCTCGATCCTCCCGTGAGGGACATGCGCTCATAAGGCCATGTCCCTCAATTTTTCTTCCCCATCGCCCGGCGCCAACGGCCCTGGGCTATTCCCTGCGGATGCCATCGTCCGCAGGGGCTGGCTCCGCTCTTCTCGAAAGGAGCCAGCATGGCAAACAACTACTACGAAGGCACGGGCGTTCTCGTGCTCGACCGCGTTACTCCCGTCATCAAGGCACTGTTCGATGCCTTCGCGCTCGACGAAAACCATCCCGGCAATGGGCAGGCCTACATCGCCCAGATCGCCGAGACCAATGATCCACGCTGGACAGATGTGCTGGACGGTCTGGAAAACCTGGCCACACAACTCGGAATCCCCATGCCCGACGACGAAGAGTTGTCGATTCCGCCTCTGCTTGAACGGCTGGCCGCGCACTTCGGTGCTGACCAGGACGGGGAGCTGGAGAACCTGATAGAGCACCACCACTTCGAGGACAGCGCGGACCTGGAAGCCCTGCTTCTGATCGCTACCCGCTTCGATGATGGCCATAACCTGACCGCCATACAGTTTGAGGGCTGCTGGTATTGCAGCAAGCCAAGGCTATTCGAGTTCGGCGGCAACGGCTGCTACCTGAGCCGCGAGGTCCAGGTCTTCAGAACGTCCTCGCAGGCGCTTCAACTCGGCGATCAACTGCGCAACACCATCCTGGCCGCCGACATCGAAGAGGCCTCAGCGTTGATCGCGCTGGAGGCCGCCAACCTGCTTGCCGGCATCACCGATGAGCAATTTCGCCTAAATGTGCGCCATCGCATCGCCGAACGGCTGGCTCAGACGTCAACGATCAGCGCCGACTGACGCATTTTCCACTTTCAACCCACCGGGTCCAATTCCCGGTGGCGGGGATTGGCTCCATTATTCAAATCTGGAGAGTTCCCATGTCCCTGAAACCCAATCCCTTTCTCCGCGGATACTGGAATCTGAAAATCGTCCGCACGCTGTGCATCAGCTACGAGGATGGAAGCCCGCATGTCTGGCGAATCATCCACCCGAGCCAAAAGCACCTTTCCGACGAGGAAATGATTTCATCCTCGTGCATCGTCACCAGCGATTTCGCCGTAGTCAGGAATGGTCCCGAACCCGTGAGTGCCGAGGTACTGGCCGAATGCGATGCCGGAGAAGGTGTCAGCGGCGAAGGCGTAATCGGCGCCGTGGTCTATGCCATCCATGGCGATGACTTCGACGGCCGCCCCATCCACGTCGGCGACGCCTATTCGGCAGAGGCAGCGCGGGAGGTCGTACAGCGCCTGAGTTTCGAGACCGGCTATTACAGCCGGTGCTGGGAAATCAGCAGCGCGCACATAAGCGAGGAAACCAGCCAATACCTCGCCAACCTGGCAGACCTCGCCACGCCGGAGGCCTTCCTGTTCATCGCGTTCCGGGTTCCGTACAGCCCGGCGATCGGCATCAAGCTGATCTCCACCCCCTGGACGGACAAGAACCTGGACCACGCCGAGGGCATCAGTGCGGAGCAGCTTCGCCAGGAGCACCGAAGCAAGGGTATGCCGGATGACCTGGCGAACGTCATTGAACTGGCTGGCCAGGCCGATGTGCGCATCCTGATTCTCGACGCCGACGCACCCGTGCTGTTGGGCCTGCCGTTGGCCGAATCCTAGCAGCCGCTCGACGCAACATCCTTCCTCTTTGTTCTCCCCCATACCGGCCCGTCTCCCTCCCGGAACCGGGCTGATCCATTTTCATAGGAGCAACCTCATGTTCCCCGACCTCATCTCGCGCACGCCAGACTTCGAGCACCAGCTCGGCGCCTGCGTCAATGCCATGGGCCAGGACGACGCCATCGGCCAGATCCTGGTATTCGAGCGCATGAGCGGCACGCTGCACATGCGCCATATCGCCAGCGCCGACCTGGTGGACACCGACATTGACGACTACGAAATGGTCGTCTTCGACGGTGGCAACACCAGCGGCGATACATGGAAGCATGTCTTCTTCCCACGTCAGCGCGAGCACTACTTCGTGTACGAAGCCTGACCCAACCAAGCCCCTTTCGAGGGGCTTTTTCTTGTCCGCAGCGCAGGAAAGCGGGTGCGACGCTGTGCGATTTCTTGCGGGCAGGCCGCCCATTCCAGAGCCATCCTTGCTCCATGTTCGTCGGCGTTGCCGACACATGCCCTGGCAGCCGAGACCTTCAAGGCTGCAAGTGCGGGAAACCGTGCTGGTCGTTTCTTCCTATGGACGTACCCCGTCCGTTCACGCCACCCACAAGGGACCTCTCCCTTGCGGGCGGGGAATCCCTTGTTCTTCCTCAAGGAGATTCCCATGGACCGTTCCCTCATCAAATCCATGATGCCTTCGCTTGTCGCGGGCCATATGCCTCGCAACGTGCGTTCGTTCAAATACCGCGTATTCGATGATCAGCCGCAGTCCTCGACGTTGGGCTTCGCCATCGACCCTCAGCCCTTCAACGGCAAGGTGGTCTCCGCGACCGACGATGCCATCGTCGTCAAGCTCAAGCCTTCCGAGTTCGCCGTGCTCGATCCCAACCTGGTGACCACCGTTCCCAGCGAGGGCGCCAAGGTCCATGTCCAACCCTACGCCCGGCGACGTTTCGACGGGCTGCGCGCGGACACCCCGGAAGTCGTCACCGAGAAGACTTCGGATGGCACGCCTTACACCATCACGAGGCATATCCTTGGCAAAGCACCCGCCAAGCTGCCAATTCCCGAGCCGCAGTGCATGGAGCTGGGCCAACTCATCGAGCAGTTGGAGGAGATGCCCGCGCCCGACGGGTTCCGGTGCATCACCCACATGCTGGTCGATGCAGGTGCCCGCGACTTCGCCTGGGTCGATCCCAAGCCCTCCAAGATCATCGAGACCCCGCCGGCGATCAGCTTCACGGTCTCAACCACCAAGTTCGAGGGTCAGGTGACGATCCTCTACGACCGTGGCGGCGACACCTACGTGGTGGAGCTGCACCGCGACGGTGAGTTGATCGATAGGCACGACGAGGTGTATTTCGACATGCTCGGTGAAGTGCTGGAGCGGCTCATCGACGACGGGCGCTGGCGCCTGATCGGCGTGAGCGTGATCGACGCCAAAGCCTCTCGTCAACGTCAGGCGGTTCCAGCCTGACGCGCCAGACAGGAAGCCTAGCGGCACGACTGATCAGTCCACAGCCTACCGGCGACTGCCCCACAAGCCTTCCATCCGTTTCGGTGGAGGGCTTTTTTCTTCATCCATACAGGAGATTTCAACCATGTCACTGCGATTCAGAGGCTCCGACCTGCGCCCCGTGCTTGCCGAGGCCATCGCCAACCAATGCCGCGTCGCCCTGGCCAAGGACCAGGGCGTGTACTTCCTCGCCGAGCGCGGAGAGCGCCGCCCCGATGGCCGCGTGAAGCTGCTGGCCTATGCCGTCGGCTGCAACCCGGATACCGACCCGTTCGATGACTGGTGGGAACTGGCACGCGCCGAGCTTGGCGGCGACGATTTCGGCGAGTTCTTCGACCCGAAAGACAGCGTTTTCACTCGCATTCTGCAAAGCTCAGATGATCTGGAGCTGTCCGCCACCGCTACGTATCTGTCACTGGCGGCGGTGGAATCGGCGTAGTCCAAAAATGTCCGCATACCCCTTGAAGCCCCCATTTCGGGGGCTTTCTTTTGGGCGGAACTGGGCAGCCTGGAAAAAATGGGAAGCGCCCGGATGCCGATTGATTGCTGTCGCGCGCGCGAGGCCCGGCCATGCTGACCCCATGCCTGCTGACGTTGTCAGCGACATGCCAGGCAACCATCGGTCTTCGAGGTTGCGTCGCAGTTCCCACTGCGTGACCGAGCCAGCTCGCACCGCATCCATCCGCGAGCGGCCACCAGTCTCTGGTGGCGGATGCTTTCGCCTTATCGACCCACCGCGGGGTTACGCACCTTTCCCCGCATGCGTGGGGCTGGTGTGTCTCCGCTTCTTCCCTATGGAGATTCACCATGAACACCACGTCCAACGAGAAATCGTATTTCGACCTCCACACCTCGGGCATCGGCTACATCCAGCGTGTCCGTGAAGTGCCTGTCCGGGGCGGCCGCCGTGCGCAGCCTTTCCTGGCATGCACCGTTGCCGCGCTGGTCGGCCCCGCCAGGGACCCCAGCTACCGCTACTTCGACGTCAAGGTCTCGGGTGCCGAGGCCAAGAACCTCGTCCAGCGCTACATCGGCGTTGACGATCCCAAGCAGCGCCCGCTGGTGCGCTTCCGCCTCGGCGACCTGTGGGGCGATGCGTACATCCGCGACAAGGGCGAGCGCAAGGGTGAAGCCGCCGCGTCCCTCAAGGCGCGACTGCTCAAGGCCGAGCCGCTTGACCGGGCCGAACTGGCTTCCATCAAGCAGCACGAGCTGATCACCCGCGGCATCGGCTACCTCAGCCGTCCGAAGGACGTCACCCCCAAGGATGGCGATCCGTTCCTGTCGTGCTGCGTCGCGGCTCTGGCCGGGCCTGTCGGTGAACCGGACTATCGGTACTTCGACACCATCGTCGCCACCCCTGAAGCCGAGCACCTGGTTCGCCGGTGCGTGCAGGCCATCGAAGGGGACCGCAAGGTGCTGATCGCCTTCAAGTTGAACGACATGAAGATCGATCCGTACATCCGCACCAAGGGTGAGCGCGCCGGGGAGCCGGGAGCGAGCCTGGAATCGACGCTGATCCACATCGGTCTGATCAAGATCGACGGCACCCAGGTCTATCCGACGAGCCAGGCGCAAGCCGAGGCGCCGCAGGCCGAGGACGCACCCGCGCCCGAAGCCGAGGATGCCGCCGACACCGCTGCCGACCAGCCTATCGAGTCCGCCGAGCGCGAGCCCGCAGGTGAAGTCGAAGAGCAGGAGCCGGCATTGGCTGCTTCGTTCTGATCCGGCATGGCCCCTCACGGGGCCTTGCCTTTTTCCTATTCCTCAAGGAGAAGCATCATGGCAGTCACATCGGCACCCGAGAAATCGGCCACGCCCATCATCGTCCCGGGCCAGCTCGCGCTGCGCACCATTCACGGCCGCAACGGAAAGTTCAACGTTGGCAAGCTCGAATGCCAACTCGGCAAGTTCACGATTAAAGACGCGGAGTTGGAGCAATACCCCGAGGGCAAGTACCAAGGGGAATTCGTTCTTCGCTACATCTTCCTCAAAGGCTATCCGATCAGCGACGGCAGCATGCGTTTCGAGATGCGCGCCAACCTGGACGGTATGACACTTTTCGGCATCGACAAGCTGAGCAAGGCCGAAGCACATAGCTTTGCTCCGCAGGAAGTCGATCCGCTCGATGAAGAGCAAGGGACACAGCCTGCGACAACGCCGGCCAAGCCCGCCAAGGCATCCAGGTCCGCCAAACCTGCACCCGTGCAGACGTCCGCGGACCCGCTGGTCGATACCACGCCCTTCGGCGTGGACGCGCCGCCTGCTGCGGCTGCTGCCCCCGGCAGCACCGAGGATGGCGACGCCGCGCTGTTCGGCCTGTTGTGGCCGCTGGGCGAGTCTGTGAAGCTGGATTCGACCATCGACCGCCGCACCCTGCGCGCGCAGATCGCCCGCCTGGGCGAACTGGGCTACGCGCTGGACTTCAAGACGCAGGAGTGGAGCCGCCAGGCCGAACTGCAACCTGCGTGATTGCAGACACCGCATCCGCGGTGTTCTTCATCCACCCGCCGGGGTTCCTTCCCCATGCGGGGGTGGCCTCGGCTTTCTTCTGGAGGTCTCCATCATGTCCATCATCACTTGCGATACACCCCGTTCCGCGCTGGACGAAACCGCGTGGCGCGCCGTTTGCAAGACGGCCGCCGAGCATGCCCAACGTGGTTGCGGCCTGTCCTGGGATCACTGGGTCACGCTTTTCAGCTCGGAGATCGACGCGCAAGCCAGTCGATTGCCGGAAAGCCAGCGCGTTCATGCGCTGGAAATCGCGACCCAGGAATGGGACTACGCAACACCCGCCGAACGGCAGGAAACCCAGGACTGGCTCGCTGAAAACGGCTGCTGTTCGCATGGGATCACGCTGGGTTGCTGCCCGGCCGGTTGCGGTTCCTAGCCCGCACTGCATTCCATCGCCGCACACGCGGCATTCCATCACCCGCTGGGGGTTCTTCCCCACGGGGAGGCCTCTGGCTCTACATTCTTCAGGAGGCCTCTCATGGGCTGGTATTTCTCTCCCCAATCGCGGTCTGAACTGATCGCGGAACTGATCGCACCGCAGGAGACCGAGCGCGCCAGCGTGAAGGTCATCGCCCACACGCTGCGCGGCAACGTCCTCTGGTCCGTCGCGGAAGTGACGGCCAGGGCCGAAGGCGTGCATCGTGATCTCGCACCGGGCCAGTCCCTGCGCTACATCCGCTGCGATCTTCTGGAGCGCAGCGGCAGCCAATGGGGCTACAAGCCCTTGGACGAGTCCATGCACCCGTACTACTACTCGTGCCCGTTGAGCTACCTCGACATGACGCCGGAGCAGTCCGCCGACTGGCGTGCAGGCGTTCGCGCCTACCACGCGCGGCGGCGCACCCCCACGGCATCCACGGCACCCGCCGCGGCGCTGTTGGCCTGAGTCAGGAGGAACCGACATGGACCCGATCCTGGCTGCGCTCCCCGCCTCACTGTTGAAACTCGTTGAAGGCAGTTTGTCCAACGACGAAGTGTCTTCCGACGAGGAAATGCAGGAGTACTTCATCAGCAACGGCCTTACCGAGGAACAGGCGCGGCAGGCGCTGACCTACCGCGACCAGTACCTCAACAACATCTACCTGGACGGCTTCACGCCGATCACCGCGGTGGACGAGGCGCTTCACTTCAACCCGCACACCCGGCAGTTCGAGCCGGACTGAGCGATTTTCTTCCACCCCCTGGGGCAGTACTTGCCCCGGCGGGCGGTGCTGTTCCCGTTCATCCGAGGACACCACCATGCCCGCAAACACTTCTTCCACGCTGTACCGCATCGACGAATGCCCGGACGTGATGGCCGACGCCTGCGTCGGCGATGACCAGGGCAACCTGATCTTCCTGTCCATCTGGGCGCGCGACACCGCCGTCCAGCAGTTCCTCGCTCGCCTGACCCTCGGGCGCGACGAGCAAGGACTGGACCAGTTCCACGTCATCACCGACCAGGGCGGCAGCGTCCCGGTGTTCGTCGGCAACGTCGATCGCCTGGAAAAGCGCATGACCCGCGCCTACCGGCGAACGCTGTTCGGTTCGCTGTCCAACGTGTGGCTGTTCGACCGGCGTTGCGTGAAGCCCGACAAGGCCAACGCCAGCGCGCTGGCATTGCTGCCACGCGACAGCTCCCACCGGCTTGACCGCCTGTGGATGCTGGTGCGGGACACCTGCCCGTTGCCGCTGCTCGACCACTGGCGCGAGACCGTGCTGGAACTGCTGCAAACCCGCGAGATGCTGGCCCGCCTTCCGTTCGCCCTCGGGCCGTTGGAAGGCCATCGGCTCGCCATCGACGTGCCGGCGCTGACCCTGGCGCTGGGTTCCCTGATCCGAAGTGACGTACTCACCGCCTATCCGTATCCGGCCAAGATTTGGACGCCGGAAGCGGTAGCGGCTTGACCCACCTGCGGAGGCACGCCTTGGCGTGCTTCCGCCATTCCTCCCCGCCAACCAGGAGACTTCCATGGCCCTCATGTTCCCGCGGCTTGCCCGCAATTTCGCCAAGAACGGTTACTACCCGACCGACGAACCCACGCTCGAAAGAGCCCTCAACGCACTGATGCCCAGCGACGGGCCGATGTGCATCCTCGATCCCTGCGCCGGCGAAGGCGTGGCGATCGCCGAAGCCGCCCATGCCCTCGGGCGCGAGCAGGCCAAGGCGTTCGCCGTCGAGTTCGACCCGGAGCGGGCACGTCATGCCCGCGGCCTGGTCGATCACTGCCTGCACGCGGACCTGATGGACACGATGGTCTCCAAGCAATCCTTCGGGTTGCTCTGGCTCAACCCGCCGTATGGCGACCTGTCCAAGGACGTCAACGGCAACATCGGCTACCAAGGCCAGGGCCGTGCCCGCCTCGAAAAGCTGTTCTATCAGCGTTCGCTGTCGCTGTTGCAGTACGGCGGCGTGCTGGTCTTCATCGTCCCCGGCTACGTGCTCGACGCGGAGTTGGTCGGTTGGCTGACACGCCACTACACGGACCTGCGCATCTACCGAGCGGTGGAAACGCAATTCAAGCAGGTGGTGATCTTCGGCCGAAGGGTGCGACAGCGTGAACAGGCTCCCGATGGCGTCAAGGCCGTGCGCAATCTGCTGCTGCAGGTTGGGCTTGGCGAAGTCGAAGCCGAGGAGCTGCCGAGCGATTGGCCGTTCCTGCCGTACATCGTCCCCGCCAGTCCGGCCGAGCCGGAGCATTTCTTCCGCGTGACGATGGAGCCCGAGCAGTTCGCCGACGAGGTTGGCAGGCTGCAAGGCCTCTGGCCGTCGCTGGACACGCACCTGGGGGCCGCGCAGCAGTCGCTGCGTCCACCGGCGCGGGCTTTGTCCCACTGGCATCTCGCCCTGGCTCTGGCCGCGGGCGCGATCTCGGGGGTTGTGCGCTCCAAGACCGGGCGCGTGCTCGTCGTCAAAGGTGACACCCACAAGGACAAGACGCTCCAGCGTGAATTCACCGAACGCGAAGACGGCTCGATCGCCGAGACCCGCATCCTCACCGACAAGTTTGTGCCCGTCATCCGCGCGTGGGACATGACGCCTGGCTCCGCGACACGGGGCGAGGTGTTGACCATCCGCTGACTCACCGGACGCGCTGCCGTCCTGCTATTCCCACATCGAAGGAGAAACACCATGTTCGCAAACCCGTTCAAGCGGCCCGCGCCGCAGAAGCAACCGTTGTTCGCACCGGGTACGCTGAAGTTGAGCGAGAAGGTGCATTGGTTGGCACGCAAAGGCCTGATCGACCCCTTGGCCTATGTCCAGCGCCACGTGCGCGGTGACTGGGGCGAGATCGACGAGGCCACCCGCCAAGCCAACAACGTCGCAATCCAACAGGACAACCTAATGATCTCGCAGTTCAGGATCACGCCGGACCTGGCACTGATCGTCAAGACCAGCGAGGACCATGAAACCACGGTGGTCCAGCTATCCGAGGAGCAAGATCTGATTTGACGGCCCCACATCGTCATTCTCATCCACCTGACGGAGCCACTTCACTCCGCCAGGGGTGTCGTGGCTCAATAACCTTTCAAGGAGGAGCCCATGGCATCACATCGCATCGAAACCTACTGCCAGAGGCTGGCGTTCCCCATCGGGGCGCTTATCTTCAGCAAAGGCATTGACCGCCTGGTCCGCTCGGGTCGCCTCGACCCGATCCCGTACTTCAGGCGCCACACCCGTGGTGACTGGGGCGACGTCAACGTCCAGCAATGGCAGGCCAACAGCACCGCGCTTCAATCAGGTGCTTCGCTGGCATCGCACTACGTGATCCACCCGGGGCTGGCCATTCGCATCGTTACCGACGCGGAGCGCCGCGCCACCGTCATCGTTCTGCCGTCCGAGGACTGAGCACGGTTCACCCGCTGGCCATCCAGGCCAGCACCTTCAACCACCTTCGGCCACGCGCCGATTTACTTCCCACCACGGGGCATGCCACTGCCCCACTGGGGGTGGTGCATGCCCCATTTTCTTTGGAGCATCACCATGTCCCTCGATCTCGAAACCAATGCCGCTGAAGCCGCGCCCGTACAGGGCGAACTGCTCGATGCGGAATCTTCCCCTCTGACCCTGAGCCTTCAGGATTTCGTCGGCGAGTTCGGCGACGAACTGCTCGACGCCCTCAACAGCGCTAATCCGCCGGTCTATACCGGCCAACCGCAGGCACATCGCCAGCTCATCGTCGCCAGCCTCAAGCGCAAGCTGTTCCAGGCCCAGGCCGAAGTCGTCCATGCCGCCGCCGAGCTGCTGATTGACCGTGGCGAACATGCCGCGATCGTCAATGGCGAAATGGGCTGCGGCAAGACGACCGTCGGCATCGCCACGGCCGCCGTGCTCAACGCCGAAGGCTACCGCCGCACCTTGGTTCTTTCGCCGCCGCACCTTGTTTACAAGTGGCGGCGCGAGATCCAGGAGACGGTAGCAGGCGCCAAGGTGTGGGTGCTCAACGGCCCCGATACCTTGGTCAAGCTCATCAAGCTACGCGAGCAGTTGGGCGTGCAGCCCACGGGCCAGGAGTTCTTTGTCCTGGGGCGCGTCAGGATGCGGATGGGGTTCCACTGGAAGCCTGTCTTCACTCAGCGGCGTACCCGCCACGGCAACGTGGCAGCGTGCCCGGACTGCGGCACGGTCATCACCGATCTCGACGGCGAGCCGGTCAACCCGGTCGAACTCGAAGCCGAGGAATCCCGCAGGAAGTGCAGCCACTGCGCCGCCCCCCTGTGGACGCTGATCCGCCCGAGAAGCCTGTCCGGCAGCGATCAGTCCTCGGCCGTCCTCAAAGCCTTGAAGCGCATCCCGACCATCGGGGAAGTCACCGCGCAGAAGCTGATGCAGAAGTTCGGCGACGGCTTCCTGGCCTCGATGCTCGGCGACAACATCCATGAGTTCATCAACCTCATGGACGGCAACGGCGAACTGGTGTTCTCCGACCGTCAGGCCACGCGCATGGAACGCGCGATGGCCAACATGGAGTTCGGGTTTGGCGAGGGCGGCTATCAGCCGTCCGAGTTCATCAAGAGATACCTGCCGCAAGGCACGTTCGACCTGCTCATCGCCGACGAGGCACACGAGTACAAGAACGGCGGCAGTGCCCAGGGCCAAGCCATGGGCGTGCTGGCGGCGAAGGCTCGCAAAACCTTGCTGCTGACCGGCACGTTGATGGGCGGCTACGGGGACGACCTGTTCTACCTGCTGTTCCGAGCCCTTCCCGGGCGGATGATCGAAGACGGCTACCGCCCGACCACGAGCGGCAGCATGACCTCGGCCGCGATGGCGTTCATGCGCGATCACGGGGTCTTGAAGGACATCTACTCCGAGAGCGCCGGCACGGCGCACAAGACGGCCAAGGGCACCAAGGTATCGGTGCGCACGGTCAAAGCCCCGGGCTTCGGCCCCAAGGGCGTCTTGCGCTGCATCCTGCCGTTCACGATCTTCCTCAAGCTCAAGGACATCGGCGGCAACGTCCTGCCGCCGTATGACGAAGAGTTCCGCGAAGTCGCGATGGACACGGCGCAAGCCGCGGCCTACCGCGATCTGGCGGGCCGGCTGACCGCGGAGCTGAAACAGGCTCTGGCGCGACGCGATACGACTCTGCTGGGTGTGGTCCTCAACGTGCTGCTGGCCTGGCCGGATTGCTGCTTCCGGTCGGAAACCGTGGTGCATCCGCGCACGCGCAACACCTTGGCGTTCGTCCCGGCTCAGTTCAACGAGTTCGAGATCAGCCCCAAGGAGCGTGAGCTGATCGATATCTGCAAACAGGAGAAGGCGCAGGGCCGCAAGGTCCTCGCCTACACGGTCTATACCGGCACGCGCGACACCACGTCGCGCCTGAAGGTACTGCTGGAGCAGGAAGGTTTCAAGGTGGCGGTGCTGCGCGCGAGCGTGGATGCAAGCCGCCGCGAGGACTGGATTGCCGAGCAACTGGATCGTGGCATCGACGTGCTCATCACCAACCCCGAGTTGGTCAAGACGGGATTGGACCTGTTGGATTTCCCGACAATCGTGTTCATGCAGTCGGGCTACAACGTGTACTCGCTCCAGCAGGCGGCCCGCCGCTCCTGGCGCATCGGGCAGAAGCACCCCGTGCGCGTGATCTATCTCGGCTACGCCGGTTCCTCGCAGATGACATGCCTCGAACTGATGGCCAAGAAGATCATGGTCTCGCAGTCCACCTCGGGCGATGTACCCGAATCGGGGCTGGATGTCCTGAACCAGGATGGTGATTCCGTCGAGGTCGCACTGGCCCGGCAACTGGTCGCCGCCTGATTCCCACGCCACAAGCCGGCCTAGCGCCGCCGGCATTTCTGTTGTTCCCACCTTGCAGCCACGCCCACGTTCTCCGTGGACGTGGCTGCGCTTTTTTCATCCCAAGGAGATTTCCATGAATACCAACACCCAACCGTCCGAAGCCATCGACACCCAACGGAAGCTGGAAGCCGAGATTGCGGATTTCCTGCGGCAGCGCATCGAAGATGGGAACCTCGATGCGGAGGACATCCCTGTGCGCCTGGCACGCTATGGTCTGATGGCCCCCGAGGCGTTCCTCGCCGAAATGCGTGAGCGCATGGGCATCGACGACGAGAAATAAGAGACCCATTTTCACAGGCCCCAACTTGGGGCCTTTCTTTGGTGAAGGCGCTGCCGGCAAATCGGGCGCTGTCTGGTTCGCATTGTTTGCTGCCGCTCGTAGCCCGAGCGGCGATGGTGAGGGCTCGATGTTTCAGGACGCCGAGCTATGTGCCCCTCTCCACCCTGGTTTCACCATCCCGAACGCCGCCTGCTGGCGGGATTTTTCGGCCTGCTTTGGTCGGTGCTGGCCGGTGGCTGCGCGACGACGACTGCGCCGGTCGCGCCCGACACCATCGAGGAAGTCTCGGCCGCGCCCGAACCCGAAGCGCCCGAGTACATCCCGGTCGTGCGCTACGCCCGCTACACGCTGGTCGAACTGGCCCCTACAGCGGCGCAGCGCGACCTGCTGTTGCAGACCATCGACGTGTCGATGCCCGAGGATGCCCGCGCCACGGTCGGCGATGGGCTGCGGCATGTGCTCAAGCGCAGCGGCTACAGCCTGTGCCAAACGGCGCATGCCGTGATCGAGCTGTATGAGCTGCCGCTCCCGGCGGCGCACCTGCATCTCGGTCCCATGACCTTGCGCGATGCGCTGCTCACCCTGGCTGGTCCGGCCTGGGAACTGCACGCGGATGACCGCGCACGACAGATTTGCTTCGAGCGGCCCGGCGACAGCGTGGCCGCCGAACCCATGCCCGAACCGACCGCCGCCGATGCGGTGCAGACCTTCCCGCTGATGCCTTCCACTCCAGGAGGCCAGCCGTGAACGCTCCGCAATCTTCGCGTCGCCCGACCGCCGCCGTGGTGGTGCAAAGCATGCTCTGGCTCTGGCTGCTCGGTCTAAGCGTCATCGTGGCCCTCGGCTACCAGGCGATGAGCGACCAGGCCGACCAGGAACGGCTCGATTCCCGTCTGCAACGCCTCGAAGCGCAGGCGGTGGCCCTGGCCGAGGCCATCGAGACCATCCAGCAGCGTCCGGCCGTCGCAACGGCGGCGGACCTCAAAGACACCCGCCAAATCCTGGAAGCACGCGCTTCCCAGGTTGAGAAAACACTGAGCGGCTACGCAGCCGCCGACGACCTTCAGGCGCTGCGCGCGGAGATCGAGCAGATCAAGACGCGCCAGACCGCCGCGCGTGCAGCAGCCCCCGTCCAGCCGCGCACATCGAGCAAGCCCGCCGCCAAGTCTGAACCGCCGCCATTGCCGTTCCGCATCGTCGGCGCCGAACTGCGCGCCGGCCAGCGCAGCGTGTCCGTCGCGCCGAGCAGTGGGGACTTCACGCCCGACCAGCTTCAGGTGCTGCTGCCCGGTGATGCGGTCGGCCCATGGCGCTTGCAGGCAATCGATGGCAGCGCCGCGGTGTTCCAAGCCGGCGACCAGACCCGTCGCGTGGCGATTCCCTGATCGGAGCACACCACATGAAGCCGTCGATCATCCTTTCCGCACTCCTACTGGCTTCAGTCCAGTGGCCCGCGTGGGCGCAGCAGTCAGCCACGGCTCCCGCTCGCAATGCGCAGAGCCAGGAGCGCCCGCTGGCCGCCCGCGTCCTGGACGACCGAGTAGCAAGCAACTGGGGCCTCCAACCCCAGGAATGGGTGCGTTACCGCGAGCTGATGGATGGGCCGCTGGGAATCTACTCGCCCAACCTGGACCCGCTGTCTGCCCTAGGCATCGAGGCACGGACCGACGAAGAACGGCGGCGCTATGCAGAGCTGCAGGTGCAAATCGAAGCACGCCGCGTCGAGAAGTTGCTCGCCTACCAACGCGCCTACGACGAAGCCTGGCAGCGCCTGAACCCCGGCATGCAGCGCGTGAACCTGCCCGACGACGGGCCGGGCGCCGGCACCGCGCGCGGCAGCGGCCGAATGGCGGTGTTCGTCAAGGACGGCTGCGCGGCCTGTGGGCAGCTCGTGCAGCGCCTGCAATCCTCGGGTGCCGAGTTCGACCTGTATATGGTGGGCAGCCGCCAGGACGATGCACGCATCCGCGACTGGGCCAAGCGCGCGCAGATCGACCCGGCGCGCGTGCGCAGCGGCAGCATTACCCTCAACCACGACGGCGGCCGCTGGCTGTCGCTGGGCCTGCCCGGTGACTTGCCCGCGGCTGTGCGCGAGGTGAACGGCCAATGGCAGCGTCAGCCGTAGCGGCCACCTCCGTCTCGCAGCTCCTGCGCGCACTGGTGCTTGCTACCGGCCTGTGCGCCTGCGCCGTCCATGCCCAGGAGGTTCCACCACCGGCCTACCAACTCGCCGCACAGCGGGCGGGCATCCCCTCGACCGTGCTCTTCGCCGTGGCCTTGCAGGAGAGCGGTGTTCGGCGCAACGGGCGCATCGTCCCGTGGCCGTGGTCCCTCAATGTCGCCGGCCAGTCGCGCCGCTTCGCCACGCGCGCCGACGCCTGCTCGGGCTTGCAACAGGCAATGCGCGCCACGCCCCACACGCGCATCGATGCAGGCCTGGGCCAGATCAACCTCGGTTACCACAAGCACCGCTTCACCAGCGCGTGCGACCTGCTGGACCCCTATCGCAACCTCGCCATCGCCGCTGAGATCCTGAAGGAGCAGCACACGTCCGGCGAAGACTGGCTGTTGGCGATCGGCCGCTACCACCGTCCTGCGGGCGGCGAGCCCGCCGCCCGCTACCGGCGCAGCGTGTCGCGCCATCTCGCGCGTGTGCAGGGCGCACGCCCAAACGCCGCGGTGCTCGCCACGCGCCAGGAGACTTCCCCATGACGAAATCCCATCTGGCCCTGCGGGGCCTGCTTGTGCTGCTGGCGGGTCTGCCGCTGGCATCGCGTGCCGGCGATCCGCTGATCGTGGTCGAAGATCGCGGTGGCACGTCGGCGCTGCCGTACTACGAGGCCCTCAACCTCCAGCCGCGCGCCGATGTCCCGGCCCGGCCGCCCATTCCGACGCCACAGGTTCCCGCCACACCCGCGGACGAGGCAGCGATGCTGCCGGTGCGCAGCACCAAACTCACGCCTGGCACCGTCGCTCGGCGCGTGATCGAAGCGCCCGGCCTGCGGCCGTTCGTGGTCATCGGCGACGACGACGCCTCCCGGGCCTGGTTGCAGCGCCGCGGCGTTGCTTTGCGCGAACGCGGCGCGGTCGGCCTAGTGGTCAATGTCGAGACCGCGCAGGGCCTGGCAGGGCTGCGTGCCCTGGTGCCGGGCGTGCCGCTCGCGCCCGTAGCCGGAGACGACCTGGCCGATCGCCTAGGCCTGCGGCATTACCCGGCGCTGATCACGGCCACCGGCATCGAGCAATGAAGCCATGTCGGGGAAACAGCCGGTCGAGGTTCTGCTACGCCCAGCGGTGGAGCTATACACCGTCGCAGCGTGTGCAGGCGCCGCGTTTCTGTCCCTGGTGGCCCCGTGGTCGCTCGCGCTGAGTCCGGCCATGGGCGTCGGCAGCGCCCTGGCGTTCGGCGCCTACGGCGCGATCCGCTACCGCGACGCTCGCGTCATCCTGCGTTATAGGCGCAACATCCGCCGCCTGCCGCGTTACGTGATGACGAGCAAGGATGTGCCCGTCAGCCAGCAGCGGCTTTTCATCGGGCGCGGATTCCTGTGGGAGCAGAAGCACACCCATAGGCTCATGCAGACATACCGGCCGGAGTTTCGCCGCTACGCGGAGCCGACACCGGCCTATCGCCTGGCGCGTCGGCTGGAGGAACGGCTGGAGTTTGCGCCGTTCCCGCTGTCCCGGCTCTCCGCTCTCACGGGCTGGGACGTTCCGTTCAACCCTGTGCGCCCGCTGCCACCTGTAGGTGGCCTGCCGCGGCTGCATGGCATCGAACCCGACGAGGTGGACGTCAGCCTGCCGCTGGGTGAGCGCGTCGGACATTCGCTGGTGCTGGGCACGACGCGCGTGGGCAAGACGCGGCTGGCCGAGCTGTTTGTGACTCAGGACATCCGTCGCAAGAACGCTGCCGGCGAGCACGAGGTCGTGATCGTTATCGATCCCAAGGGCGACGCGGATCTCCTGAAGCGGATGTACGTCGAAGCCCAGCGCGCAGGCCGTGAAGGCGAGTTCTACATCTTCCACCTCGGTTGGCCGGAAATCAGCGCCCGCTACAACGCGGTAGGACGCTTCGGTCGCATCTCGGAAGTCGCCACCCGTATCGCAGGGCAACTCTCCGGTGAAGGCAACAGCGCGGCCTTCCGGGAGTTCGCGTGGCGCTTCGTCAACATCATTGCCCGCGCTTTGGTGGAACTGGGGCAGCGCCCGGACTACATGCTGATCCAGCGGCACGTCATCAACATCGACGCACTGTTTATCGAGTACGCCCAGCACTACTTCGCCAAGACCGAGCCCAAGGCCTGGGAGGTGATCGTCCAGATCGAGGCCAAGCTCAACGAGAAGAACATCCCGCGCAACATGATCGGGCGCGAGAAGCGCGTGGTCGCGCTGGAGCAGTACCTTTCCCAGGCGCGCAACTACGACCCGGTGCTCGACGGCTTGCGCTCGGCAGTTCGGTACGACAAGACCTACTTCGACAAGATCGTCGCATCGTTGCTGCCGCTGCTGGAAAAGCTCACCAGCGGCAAGATCGCCCAGCTCCTGGCCCCGAATTACTCCGACCTGACCGACCCGCGCCCGATCTTCGATTGGATGCAAGTCATCAGGAAGCGCGCCATCGTCTATGTGGGACTGGACGCGCTGTCCGACGCCGAGGTTGCCGCAGCGGTCGGCAACTCCATGTTCTCCGACCTGGTTTCGGTCGCGGGCCATATCTACAAGCACGGGATCGACGATGGCCTGCCGGGCGCATCCGCTGGCACGCGCGTGCCGATCAATGTCCATGCGGACGAATTCAATGAACTCATGGGTGACGAATTCGTGCCCCTGATCAACAAGGGCGGCGGTGCCGGGCTACAGGTCACGGCGTACACACAGACCCTCTCGGATATCGAGGCCCGCATCGGCAACCGCGCGAAAGCTGGCCAGGTGATCGGCAACTTCAACAACCTGTTCATGCTGCGCGTGCGCGAGACGGCCACCGCCGAACTGCTGACGCGGCAGTTGCCGAAGGTCGAGGTCTATACCACCACCATCGTCTCCGGGGCGACCGATAGCTCGGACATCCGTGGCGCGACGGATTTCACGTCGAACACCCAGGACCGCATCAGCATGTCCAGCGTGCCGATGATCGAGCCATCGCACGTAGTCGGCCTGCCAAAAGGCCAGTGCTTCGCGCTGCTGCAAGGCGGCCAGCTTTGGAAGGTTCGCATGCCGCTGCCGACACCAGACCCGGATGAAGTGATGCCGGCGGATCTGCAGCAACTGGCCGGATACATGCGCCAGAGCTACAGCGAGGCCACGCAGTGGTGGGATTTCACCAGCTCCCCTGCCTTGCAGGATGCGGCCTTGCCCGATGACCTGCTGGACGATGCTGCTCCAGCCGAGCCTGCTGCGGTGGCCACCGACACCGACCACAGTACCGACGAGGCCGCGCCATGAAGGACGCCGCCTCGACCGCGCAGCGGGAGCAGAACCAGCGCCAGGGTCTGATCGTCGGCACCATCACCTTGCCATTTCGCCTGCTCGGGGTATTGATTGGCTCGCTGCTGTTCTCGATCGTGGTGGAGTGCGTCGGCATGCACCTGTTCTGGAAGGATCAGGGCTGGCGCCATTCCCAGCAGATGTTGCAGTACGAGCTTGGGCACCTGTCCAGCCACTTCACGCGCAGCGTGGTCGTGCAGGAGCCAGGGCGCACGGCGCACGAGTTGGTGGATACAGGCTACGAATGGGTGTTCGTTCGCTCGGGGCTGCTGGCGCGCATGAGCCAGACCGCCGAGCGCGTCCGCGCGCCCAGCCACGAGCAGGCGCGCAACTTCCGCTACTACATCAGCCAAGTCTATGTCTGGGCCGAGAGCTACCTCATCGCCGCAGCCTTCACGACGCTGACCTTCCTAGTGCGCCTGCTGGTCCTGGTGCTCACGCTGCCACTGATCTTCACGGCCGCCTTCGTCGGTCTGATTGACGGTCTGGTGCGACGCGACGTGCGCAGGTTCGGCGCGGGCCGCGAATCCGGGTTCATCTACCACCGTGCAAAAGCCAGCCTCATGCCGCTGGCCGTGCTGCCGTGGATCACGTACCTGGCGCTGCCGATCTCGGTGCATCCATTGCTGATCCTGTTGCCGAGCGCCGCCTTGCTGGGACTGGCCGTGAGCCTGACTGCGGGCAGCTTCAAGAAGTACCTCTAGCAGATCAATCCGGTCATCTGCAGGTTCCTATTGTTTGCGGCCTGAAACAGCCCCGATCTCCACGATCTAGCCATTGCTGATCACACAGGAATGGCGCGATGTTGGCTCCGATCTGGCTGCGCGCCGCGCATCGCGGCGTGCCCACTTTTCTCGTGACGGCCCTTGTACTGGGTCAGTCCTCGATGGCGTTGGCCGAGTCCCCGGCGCAGCGTCAGGAGTTGGTCGCAGCGCTGCGCCAGCTCGACGCGCTGGAGCGCACCGTCGCCGACAGCGCTACGCATGCCCCCATCCAGCCGGGCGAGCGCTACCACTTCGATTACCCGAGGCTGCTGGCTGACCTGGCGCGCGTGCGCGCCGGCATCCAGGCCCATCTCACACCGTCGCGCGCCCAGCCGCGCGACGCCTCCGAACTGATCGGCGACTACCGCACGGAGCGGGTCGTCCCGCCATCACCGCCGACGACCACGGAGGGCAAGCCATGAACGGCGCCCAGGTCTCGGCATTTCAAGCCAACAGCGGCATCGCGCCTTCAGCGATGGCGACCGTCCTGGTCGGCGTCGTGTTCGCGGTCCTGCTCGTCTGGGGCGTCTGGGCCATGCGAACGGCCTACGTGGGGTGGTCCGAAAGCCGCCTCAACCAGCGCCAGTTCCTCGGCGTCTGCATCCGATTCGTCGCGATGTACCTCGTCCTGACTTTCTTCCTCCTCTCCTGACCTGAAAGGCATGACCATGCAAAACCGCATCCTCACTTCCCGTCTTGCCCAGCGCGCCACCGTGGCCCTGGGCACCGCAGCGCTGCCCGCCCTGTCGTTCGCGCAGGGTCTGCCGCAGTTGGAGAACCCGACCCGCGGCACAGGCAACGGCATCATGGAAACGATCCGCAACTACGGCTACGACATCATCATGCTCGTGGCTCTGCTGGTGGTGGCGTCCATGTTCATCGGCGTGTGCTACCACGCCTACGGGACCTACGCGGAAATCCACACAGGCCGCAAGACGTGGGGCCAGTTCGGCCTCACGGTCGCCATCGGCGCCGTCTTGCTCGTGATCGGCATCTGGCTGCTCACCGAAGCCACCGGCATCCTGTAAGCGAGGCCGGTATGTCCGAGCAGCAGCACGTCCGTGCGGACGGGACGGTCACGTTCCTTCCGCACCGGCTCAATCGACATCCCGTTGTGGTGCGCGGTCTCACCGCCGACGAGTTGTGGATCTGCTGCGGCCTGTCCGGCGCCGCCGGTCTGCTGGTCGGCGCACCGCTGTCGTGGGTGTTCCGCACGATCGCGCTAGCACCCACGTTCGTCGTCCTGGGCGTGGCCTTCGGCGTGTTCATCGGCGGCGGCATTCTTCGCCGCCTCAAGCGCGGGCGTCCCGACACCTGGCTGTATCGGCAACTGCAATGGCGCATTGCCACACGCCATCCGCTGATGGCGGGCTGGGTAGGCGGCCATGTGCTGATCTCGCGCTCCGGCTTCTGGACCACCCGAAGGAGCGCACGATGAGCCGCTTCAAGAACGAGATCACCCACCTGCAGGCGCACATCAAGACGCTTCGCCTGGGTGCTGGCGCCCTGATCATCGTCGCCCTGGTCATGGGTGGCGGCTGGTGGAGCGCTCCCCGCGATCTGACCATCCACGTTCCGCCTGACCTGCGCTCCGGCAGTACCAGGAAGTGGTGGGAAGTGCCGCCCGAATCGGTCTATGCGTTCACGTTCTACGTGTTCCAGACGCTCAACCGCTGGCCGACGAATGGCGAAGAGGACTACGCGCGCAACCTCCACACGCTCTCGCCGTACCTCACCCCATCCTGCCAGGCCTTCCTGCGCGCGGACTACGACTACCGCCGCAGCACGGGCGAGTTGCGCCAGCGCGTGCGCGGCATCTACGAAATCCCCGGCCGCGGCTACGGCGACGACCCCACGGCCCGCGTGCGCGTGGTTTCCGACCGCGACTGGGTAGTGACGCTGGACATCACCGCCGACGAGTACTACGGCGCCGAGCAAGTCAAGCGCGCTCTGGTGCGCTATCCCGTGAAGGTCACGCGGGTGGACGTCGATCCTGCCCGCAACCCGTTCGGCCTGGCGCTCGACTGCTATGAGGGCGCGCCCCAGCGCATCAGCACGCCGGAGCCGACGCGCCCGGCGTCTGGTGGCCTGTCTCCGCAAGCGCCCCAAGGAGAAACCCCATGAAGCATCCTGTACTCACGCTGCTGGGGCTGTTGGCCGTGGCCGCGGCTCCTGCTGTCCAGGCGGTGGAGATCCTGCGCTGGGAACGTATGCCGTTGGCGGTGCCGCTGAAGGTCGGCCAGGAGCGTATCGTGTTCATCGACCGCAACGTCCGCGTGGGCGTACCCTCGGGCGTCGGCGAGCGCCTACGGGTGCAGAGCGCGGGCGGCGCGGTGTACCTGCGCGCCAGCGAGCCGATCGAGCCCACGCGGCTGCAATTGCAGGACGCCGACACGGGCGCGCTGATCCTGCTGGACATTGCGGCGGAGCCAGCCAAGGACGGCGAAGCCGAGCTGGAACCAGTGCGCATCGTCGAGGGCAACAGCACCCCGGCGCGCTATGGCGATCAGCCCGGCGATGACAACGAAGCTCCGGCGCGCGCCCAGGACCAGG
This sequence comes from Achromobacter sp. JD-1, assembly GCF_038594925.1. Classification (NCBI taxonomy): domain Bacteria; kingdom Pseudomonadati; phylum Pseudomonadota; class Betaproteobacteria; order Burkholderiales; family Alcaligenaceae; genus Achromobacter; species Achromobacter sp. JD-1. The sequence goes on from NZ_JBCGCS010000001.1 coordinate 258,101, forward strand.
CAGGTGCGCGGGCGGCGCGACGCGAGACCCCGGTGCCGGTTGTCCTGACGCGCTTCGCCGCGCAGAACCTCTACGCTCCGCTGCGCACTGTGGAGCCGTTGCCCGGCGTCATGCGGGTGAACCTGCGTCGTGACCTCGACCTCGGCACGCTGATGCCGACGCTGCCCGTGCGCGCGGTCGCGCTCGCGTCGTGGCGTCTGGAAGACCAGTGGGTCACTGCCGTGCGACTGACCAACAACAGCAGCGGCTGGATCACTCTCGATCCGCGCATCCTGCAAGGCGATTTCCTCACCGCCACCTTCCAACACGAGGCACTTGGCCCGCGTGGCACGCCCGAGGACACGACCGTCCTGTACCTGGTGACGCGCGGGCGCGGCCTGGCGCAATCGCTGCTACCGGCGATCAACCGCTTCGACCCGGCCGTGCATCTCCCGCAACCGGAAGACCGCAAGGAGGCCCGCCATGCGCAGTAATGGACTCCTGAAGTGGCTGATGGTCCCGGTTGCCTTGCTGGTGCTGTTCGTTGCCATCCGGCTGTTCTCGGGTGGCAGCAGTTCGGCGCCACCGGCCGCGGATGCCGGTGCCAAGCTCACGCCAGCGGAAATGAAGGCGTTGGGCATCGAGGGCGATACCCCGCGCGACACCGTGGCGACGCTCGTTGCCCAAGTGAAGCAGTTGCGCACCGAGCTTCAGACCGCGCTCTCGGACAACAAATCCCAGCGCGAAGAAAACCAGCGACTGCGCCAGCGCGAGAACTCCATTGATCAGCGCATCAATTCGGCCCTCGACTCCGAGCGTACCAACCTGCGTCGCGACCAAGAGCAGGCAGCCAGCGCGCGCCAGCAGACCGAAGGGTTGCTTGCCGACCTGCAGCGGCGTCTGGACAGTATCGGCGGACGTGGCGGCGGCCATGCCGACCTGCCGGTGGGTCTGGGGCTGCGCGACGGCGACGAGGCCGGCATGGAAGGCGGCGTGCGATGGGTCGAACCCGACGATGCGAGGAAGGCCGAGGGGCGGAACAGCAGTCGTGGCACGGGTAGCGGCATGAGCTTCCCGACGAGCTTCGGCCCCGCGCAGAGCACGTTGGAAACCACGGCGGAAACCGTGGCGAACGCGGGCGCACGCGCAGCAGGCGTCAAGAGCGCCAAGGCGGTCTATACCGTACCGACCAATTCGACGCTGATGGGGTCGGTGGCGATGACGGCGCTGATCGGCCGCGTGCCGATCGACGGAACCGTTAACGATCCATACCCCTTCAAGGTGTTGGTCGGACCGGACAACCTGACCGCCAATGGCATCGACATTCCCGACGTGGCCGGTGCCGTGTTCAGCGGCACCGCATCGGGAGATTGGACGCTCTCGTGCGTGCGCGGCCAGGTGCGCAGCATCACCTTCGTCTTCCACGACGGCACGATCCGCACCATCCCCGAAGACCGCGACGGCAACCAGCAGAACAACCAGCAGCGAGACGGCCTGGGCTGGATCAGCGACCCATACGGCATTCCCTGCGTCAGCGGGGAGCGGCGCAGCAACGCCCAGCAGTACCTCGGCTCGCAAGCCCTGATTACCGCCGCCGGTGCCGGCGTCGCTTCGCTGATCGACAGCGACAGCGGCCAGATGTCCTACGTCGGCGCCGACGGCTCCATCGGGAGCGTCGGCATCTCGGGCAATGAAGCCGTGGGCCGCATCCTGGCCGGTGGCGTGCGCGACATGGCCGACTGGGTGAACAAGCTATACGGCCAGGCCTTCGCCGCCGTCTATGTCCAGCCCGGCGCGAAGGTCGCCGTCCACCTCGAAAAGCCGCTTGCCATCGACTTCGATCCCGAAGGCCGCAAGGTCGATCACCGCGCAGGAGAAAGCCATGCTCTCGAACTTGAATAAGGGCCTGGCGCTGGCCCTCGCCGTCGCGGTGCTCGGCGGCTGTGCCACCAGCAAGGAAAAGCTGCTCCCGCACGGCGACAGCACGATGATGGACATCTGGCAGCAGAACGCCGGCGACGGCAGCGGTGGCGCCGGCCAGGTGGCGCGCAGGCAATTGCTCGATGCACGCCAGAGCCTGCGCCGGCCGCTGACCGAGGCCGACGTGGAGGCCGCGCCCGCCGAACAGATGCGCTACACGCGCACGGCGCGAAACGAGGTCTATCGCCAGTTCCACCGCCTCCCGAACCCCGATCTTGTCATGTATGTGTACCCGCACCTGGCGGGTACCGACCCCGTGCCTGTTCCGGGCTACACGACAGTCTTCCCCCTGTACCAGCGCGTGCAGTACGCCATGCCGGGCGAGCGCGTGGAGGACTACTGATGCGCTGGAAACTCCCTTGGCCGAAGCTGGCTGCATCCGATGGTGGCAATGACGAGCAGCCGGACGGCTGGCAGCGCCACGTCGAGGCGTTGCGCCAAGCCGGCATCGCCGAACCCGGAGCGACGATCCAGGGCCGCAAGCCGGCGACCGTGGCGGACGAGCAGGCGCTGTACGACGTCGCGCAGTCGTTCGCGGAGCTGCTGCCGTGGGTGGAGTTCCTGCCGCCGTCGAAGTCCATGCTGCTGGAGGACGGGCAATCGGTCGCAGCCTTCTACGAGCTGGTCCCGCTGGGCACCGAAGGTCGGGAGCCTGGCTGGCTCGCGCATGCCCGCGATGCGCTCGAAAACGCGCTCCAGGATTCGTTCGATGAGCTGGACGAGAACCCCTGGGTGCTCCAGCTCTACGCCCAGGACGAACCCAGCTTCGACCAGTACATGCAGACCCTGCGCAACTACGTGCAGCCGCGCGCTCGCGGCACAGCCTTCACCGAGTTCTATCTTCGCTTCTTCGGCCACCACCTGCGCGCGGTGGCCAAGCCCGGCGGCCTGTTCGAGGACACGGTGGTCACGCGGTTGCGCTGGCGCGGCCAGACGCGGCGCGTGCGCATGGTGGTCTATCGCCGGGCCACCGGCCAGGCGAACCGCCGTGGCCAGACACCCGAGCAAATGCTGAACATCGTCTGCGATCGCCTTTGCGGCGGCCTGGCGAACGCCGGCATCCAGGCCCGGCGCATGGTCGCGGCCGATGTTCACGACTGGTTGCTGCGGTGGTTCAACCCACGCCCAACGATGCTCGGGCCAAGCGCTGAGAATCGAGAGCGCTTCTATGCGCTGGCCCGCTATCCCGACGAGGTGGAGGAAGGCGAGATCGAGCTGGCGAGTGGTCGGGATTTCAGCCAACGGCTGTTCTTCGGTCAGCCTCGCTCCGATGCCGGGCACGGTACCTGGTACTTCGACGGCATGCCGCACCGTGTGCTGGTCACCGACCGACTACGCATGCCGCCCGGTACGGGACACCTGACTGGCGAAACCCGCAAGGGCGATGCGATCAACACGCTTTTCGATCAGATGCCCGAAGACACCACGATGTGTCTGACCATGGTGGCGACGCCCCAGGACATCCTCGAATCGCACCTGAATCACCTGGCGAAGAAGGCTGTCGGCGAAACACTGGCATCGGAGCAGACGCTCAAGGATGTGCAGGAGGCGCGCTCGCTCATCGGCAGCGCGCACAAGCTCTACCGCGGCACGCTGGCCTTCTATCTGCGCGGGCGCGACGAAGCCGAGCTTGACAGGCGCGGCCTGGACCTCGCCAACGTGATGCTCAACGCGGGGTTGCAGCCCGTGCGCGAGGACGATGAAGTTGCGCCGCTCAACAGCTACCTGCGCTGGCTACCGTGCTGCTACAACCCTGCGCAGGATCGGCGGAACTGGTTCACCCAACTGATGTTCGCCCAGCATGTGGCGAATCTCTCGCCGGCGTGGGGACGCAGCCAGGGTACGGGCCATCCGGGCAACACGTTCTTCAACCGCGGTGGCGGGCCGATCACGTTTGATCCGCTGAACCGCTTGGACAGGCAGATGAACGCCCATCTGTTCCTATTCGGCCCCACCGGCTCGGGCAAGAGCGCAACGCTCAACAACCTCTTGAATCAGGTCACGGCCATCTACCGGCCGCGGCTGTTCATCGTGGAAGCCGGCAACAGCTTCGGCTTGTTCAGCGACTTCGCCAAGCGCCTGGGTCTGACCGTAAACCGGGTCAAGCTGGCTCCTGGCTCAGGCATCAGCCTGGCGCCGTTCGCCGACGCTCGCCGGCTGATCGAAACGCCCAGCAACGTGCAGACGCTTGATGCCGATGCACTGGATGAAGAATTGCCAGCCGATTCCTCGGTCATGGAGGAGGACGAGCAGCGCGACGTGCTGGGTGAACTGGAGATCACGGCACGGCTGATGATCACAGGCGGCGAGGACAAGGAAGAAGCCCGGATGACGCGGGCCGATCGCTCGCTGATCCGCCAGTGCATCCTCGATGCCGCCGAACACTGCGTGGCCGAGAAACGCACGGTGCTCACGCGCGACGTGCGCAACGCGC
>NZ_JBCGCS010000001.1:262584-303412 GCF_038594925.1 Achromobacter sp. JD-1
CACGGACGGCGAGATGTTCGATCGCGATGGCACGCCGTGGCCCGAGGCCGACATCACGCTGGTGGATCTCGCGACCTATGCCCGGGAGGGCTACAACGCGCAGCTCTCCATCGCCTACATCAGCCTGATCAGCACGGTGAACAACATCGCCGAGCGCGACCAGTACCTGGGCCGTCCGATCATCAATGTGACCGACGAAGGCCACATCATCACGAAGAACCCGCTGCTCGCGCCCTACGTTGTAAAAATTACAAAAATGTGGCGCAAGCTAGGGGCCTGGTTCTGGCTGGCTACACAAAATATCGACGATCTGCCGCGTGCCGCGGAGCCCATGCTCAACATGATTGAGTGGTGGATCTGCCTGTCGATGCCGCCCGATGAGGTCGAGAAGATTGCACGCTTCCGCGAACTCTCGCCCGCGCAGAAAGCGCTGATGCTCTCGGCGCGCAAAGAAGCGGGCAAGTTCACCGAGGGCGTCATCCTTTCCAAGAGCATGGAAGTGCTGTTCCGTGCCGTGCCGCCCAGCCTGTACTTGGCGTTGGCGCAGACCGAACCCGAAGAGAAGGCCGAGCGCTACCAGCTCATGCAGCACTACGGCTGCACCGAACTGGAAGCGGCCTTCAAGGTGGCCGAGAAGATCGACCAGGCGCGCGGCATCGAGTCGCCGGCCTTGGAACTGTCGTAAGACGGAGAACGCCATGGAACAGAAACGTCCTTCCATTCCGATGCAGGTCCAGGCGTTCCGCCGCCGCAACGGGCGGCCCCGCTGGCCCTGGGCATTGGTTGCTGTGCTGGTCGCGCTGCTGCTGATCTGGCTTGTGCCGAGGTCGCCCGGCGAATCCCCGCCGCAGCCGCCCACGCCGGTCAGCATGGCACCGGTGGCCGGGCCGCCCTGGCTAATGGGCAACCCCAAAGGCCGTTTCACGCTGACGCTCTATGCCGACCTGGAGTGCCCGTTCTGCCGGGAATATTTTCCGCAGCTCAAACGGTGGGTGGGCACCAACGCCGACGTGGCGCTGCAATGGCACCACCAGCCGCTAGCCGCGCACGAGCCGGCCGCGTCGGCCGAGGCACGTCTGGCCGAATGCGCAGCCGAAGCTGGCGGGCATGCCGCGTTCTGGCAGGCGGTCGAATGGGTCTATGCCCACACGCGCAGCGACGGCCTGGGCTTGCCGGATGGCTTGCGCTACCCCGAATCGACGCCAGCCATCGAGCAGTGCATGTCAAGCGAAAGGTCCAGTGCCGCTATCCGCGCCCAGGCCGCGGAAGCCACCAAGAGCGGCGTTACCGCCACACCGTCACTGCGTCTGCTTGATCGCGAGACGGGCCAGGCCATCCTGCTGCAGGGACCAATCGAGGGCGACGCCTTGTTGTCTGCCATGGACATGCTGACGGCTGACGGTCCGACCGGCACACCCACATCCGAAATGCCTGCCGACGTCGTCGGCGACATGCCCAGGTAGCCCCGGTCTTCAAGGCTACGGCGCAGTCCGCTGCGCTGACCGCAACCCGTTCGCCTCGCATCCTGGTCGCGAACGATCGCCGCTGCCGCGGTGATGGATGCACCTTGTTCGTTCCCTAGGAGGGCTGGCCCTCCTAGGGCGCGCGCCCTCCGATCTCACCGTCTGGAGGTTCGCCATGTCTTTTGTCGTCAACGACTCCTGCCCGGAGTCGCTTTCCGTCACCGCTGCCCAACACGAGGACTGGATCATCCAGCAAGCCATCGTGCTGCTGGAGAGGCGGGTTTTCAAAGCTGGACCGTGCCTCAGCCGACCGGCCGCTGTGCGGGACTATCTGCGCGTGAAACTGGTCGCTGAACCCAACGAGATATTCGCCGCTGTGTTCCTGGACAGCATGCACCAGGTGCTGGCCTACGAGCCATTGTTCAGGGGCACGATCAACTCGACTTCTGTTTATCCACGTGTCGTCGTACAGCGTGTGCTGGAGTTGAACGCCGCCGCGGTGGTCTTCGCGCACCAGCACCCCTCGGGCATCTCCGAGCCGTCGAGCGCGGATCGTGTGCTGACCCAGCAACTGCAGGCCGCGCTGGCGCTCATCGATGTACGGGTACTGGATCACATCATCGTAGGCCAAGGTTCCCCGTTCTCCTTTGCGGAGTCAGGCCTGCTGTAACGGTCGCATTGCTTCATTGATCCCCGCGGAGGCTTCGGCCTCCGTTTTTTTATGGCGCGGGACAAGCAGGTATGCGGGCAGCCCGCGATGCGCATTGTTTGTTGGGGTGGCATCGGGTTCGCGTTTGACTATGGCCCTGATCAACTTTCGGGGCACGCGACATGCCGGCATCCTTTTCCACGTTCGCGTCGGGCTGGCGAACCCTTGGTCTCGTCGTGGCGCTGCCGGCGTCCCTGGCCGTGTTCAGCCCCGTCGCCTTCGCAGCCGACGTACTGGTCGTCACCGACAGCCACCACCCGGTCAAGACCATGGGCGGCGAGCGGCTGATCGAGCTGGACGAAGCCCGCCGGATTGAAGCGGAGCTTTCTGCGGAACTGCCCGCCGCCCCCGAACAGGCGGCGGCCACCGTCAAGCGTCGGCTGAGCCAAGGCGGCGCCGACCTACAGCGCCGCATCGCTTCCGCATACCAGGGCGTCACCGACGCATGGAGCCTGGGCATCACCAGCATCCCGGCTGTCGTGGTGGATCAGCGCTACGTGGTCTATGGCGAGCCGGATGTGGCCCGCGCTGTCGCGCGCATCGAGCAGCGTCGGAGGACCCAGCCATGACGCGACCATTCGACCTGATGCGCCGCATGCGGGCCGGCGTGGCTTCCTTGCTGCTGCTCAGCGCCACGGGTAGCTACGCCTTGAACACCACCGCCATCGTTGCCTCGGTGGCCTCGCCCGATTGCTTGGAGTACCGGGTGGTAGGTATCTGCTACTGGCTCTACTGCACCTGGGGAGGATGCACGGTGCGCACCTCTGTCAAGGTGCGCCACTACATCCCCGATGCGGTCGTCTCCAGCTACAGCAACACGGGCGAGAACCCGTGGGTCGAAGTCCGGGCGATGAGTACGGCCAATCCGTCCGCCCAAGCGGGGGGCGATGGAACGACGAACGAGGATCACGAAAACAATCTTGCGAAATTCAAGAACGCCGACGTGATCGGCCATCCCGGCGTCGAGGTGTTCAACCAGTTTGTTTCGTCCTCGGGCTACTTCTGCGAGGGCGCAGGAACGGCATTCATGCCGTATCTGCTCAGCACCTTGGACACGCTTGCCTGGCGCTACAACGTGCCCGAGATGGCCTACCCGGAGGCATTGATTCCCGGCATGCGCGAGGTCGGCGCACGCACCACGATGAACCTTTGGGGCAACGTGTATCCCCGCGGCGGCTTCCTGCACCAGACCGACGACCACAAATCGGGGGCCGTGGTGGCCCAGCGTGCGGGAGATATCGTCACTCGCCGGGGGCAGTTGCACGTGTACCAGCCGCTGCTTGCCAACGCCCGCGATGGCTACTGGCCCGCCGGCGCGCTGATGGAGGGTGATGCCTCGACTGGCAAGTGGCAGGAACTCACGCCCGTCCTGTCCTCGTCTTGCACGGTTTTCCCACGCACCGGCTTCCTGACCCAGGCCCAGCAAGGCGACTACGCCTGGGCACTGTGGCGGCCGTATGCCTGCTGCGAACGCCGTGGACAGGTGTTCCTTGGAAGCGTTGATTTCCTTTGAGGTGCCGCGATGAAGCGTTTCGACTCTATGCAGTTCTCCCCTCCGGCTCGTGGCAAGAGGATCTGTTTGGCGCTCACCGGCGCGTTGGTTCTGGCAAGCGGCGTGGCCTGGGGCCAACTGGGCTACCAGACCAGCGGCAACGTCATCGGCGATGACGTCATGTACTCCATCGGCGGCGGCAGCGCCGTTTCGATGGGTCGCGCAGCCGGCATGCGCTCGCTCGGCGTGGGTGTCGGCTGGAACAGCAATCTGATCTGCGGTGACATGAGCATCCAGACCACGTTGAAAAATCAGCTCAACGGCGTGACCAATGGCTTTCAGCAGATCATGTCCTCGGTGATCCAGAGTGCTACGAGTGCTGTGGCCTCCCTGCCGGCGTTGATCATCCAACGGGCTGATCCGGGCCTCTACAACCTGCTCACCAACGGCGTTCTGCAAGCGCGGCTGGATTTCGACCGCTCGAAGCTGACGTGCCGCGCCATGGCCGAAAAGATGGCCGAAACGGCCGGCGGCCAGCTCGGCTGGAGCCAGATGGCAGAGGGGTTGGCACTGCGCGATGCTGTTTCGAGCACGGATGCCGTCTCGGCCGTCGAGCAAGCCGAGACGCGCCGTGGCAACGACGGCGTGCCTTGGGTCGGGGGAAGCAATGCCGGCGGCTCCGGTCAGCCCGCGATCAAGGTGGTCGGCGACGTCACCCGCGCGGGCTACAACCTGGTCAATGGCCGCGGTGTGACCGACACATCGGCAATCGCACCGGCAAGTTGCGCGAGCCTGTCGTGCCAGACCTGGACCACGCCGCAAGCGGCCGTCGAGTGGGCGACGCGGGTGCTCGGCGAGAAGGAGCAGCGCACCTGCGACGCCTGCACCAAGACGGAGACGGTGCCCGGCGTCGGGCTGACGCCGCTGATCCAGGATGAGTACGATGCCAAGCTGCAGGCGCTCCAGGACCTGGTCTCCAAGGCGAAGAACACGACGCCCGAAAACCTGCGCGAGGCCGGCAGCGCGTCGCTGCCCATCACACGCGGAGTGATCGAGGCACTGCGCGACGAGCCGGACCAGCACCTGCTGTCGCAGCGCCTGGCGTCCGAGGTTGCGCTGGCGTCGGTGCTGGAGAAAGCGCTACTGCTGCAACGCACGCTGCTGACCGGCAAGAAAGAGCCCAACGTGGCGGCCAACCAGCTCGCCGTGGAAGCTGTGAACCACGAGAGCGACACGCTCGATCGCGAGATCCGCAACCTCAAGACCGAGCTGGAGCTGCGCCGGGAGCTGGCAAACAATTCGCCCATGGCGATCATCCAGCGCCACGGCACGCGCGCGGCGGGCTCGCGTGGGATCTACGAAGGCGATCCGGTGCCTGACCGCCTCGATCAGTTGCAGAAGGGCAATCCGGGAGGCCGGCCATGAGCCCGATGCGTGCGGCCTGGCTGCGCCCGCGCTGGCTGTTCAGCCGGCGCGCAGCAAAGGCGCTGCTGTGGACGGTGGTACTCGCGGCCGTCGCCGTGTGCGCCAACATCGTTGGCATCTACCTCGTCGGAAGCGTCGCAGGCTGGGAGCGTTGGCTGGCGGCAGCAGCGGGCTACTTCCTGGTCTGGCGGCTGTGCCTGTACGGCGCGACGGCCTACGGCTGGGTCTGGATGCGTCGCCGACTGCTGGCGCGCGAGGACGACGCGCAAGCGCGGCGCCGCCTGGTGCGCAGCGAGATCGCCGGCGTCGTTGCCATCGTGGCGCTTGAAGCCAGCCTGTTGATGCAGGGCTGAGGGGAGATCCGAGCCATGACGCTTTTCGCGACCGACTACCTGGAGTACTACCTGACCCTGGTTTCCTGGATCGTCAACAACGGCATCTGGGCGGTACTGGTATCCAGCGGGGTATTCGCACTGCCCTTCGTGGCGATCATCGTGCAGGAATGGCTCAAGGCCCGTGGGGAGGGTGCAGACGAAGGCAATAAGGGCGTGCTCTCGGCCGCACGCATTGAGAACCGGGTGTTCGTCGCCATCGTGGTCGTGATGTTCGCCGGCATCCCCTTCATCGACGTGGACCTCAACACCATTCAGTACGACAGCTCGCGCTCGGCTCAATGCCAGGTCAGCGTGCCGCAGCCCACGGATACCGGCTGGTCCCAGTCCTTCAGCACCATCAACAACCAGAGTGCCAAGGTGCCGGTCTGGTGGGCATTCATGCACGCGCTCTCGCGCGCCGTCACCAGTGCCTCGGTGGCAGCGATCCCGTGCGGAACAGACCTGCGACAGATGCGCATGGAGATCGACGCTACCCGCATCAACGACCCGGTGCTGGCTCAGGAAGTGGCCGATTTCACACACGACTGCTACGGGCCAGCACGCGCTAAATTGTTCATGGCGCGACCGGAGCTGGACGAAGCTCAAATGAACGACGTGACATGGATCGGTTCGAGGTTTTTCACGGACACCGGCGGCTACTACGACAGCTACCGCTCCAGCACGGCGCGCGAGTCATGGCCCTATGACGACACTCGCGACGCAGGGCTTGCGCAGGTGGCCAGTGGCGGCGGCTACCCGACTTGCAGGCAGTGGTGGGCCGATGGCAGCAACGGCCTGCGAGCACGGCTGCTGAGCCAGGTGGACCCCAGCCTGTTGAATCGCTTGGCGGGCTGGGCCGGGTTCCTCAGCCGTACCGAGGTGGACGATTCGGTGGTCCGTACCATCGCGTCACCGCGACAGCAGAAGCTCAACCAGGGTTCGGTCTATACCGACTACGGCGGCCAGATCGACAAGACCCTGCCGAACATCGTGACGCGGGCCACGGGGGACGTAGGAATGGCGGTCGGGGCACTTGCCGCATTCCCTGCCATGGACGTGGTGCGCCAGGCGCTGCCCATGGTGCTTGCCTTGCTCAAGATGGCGCTGGTCATCTGCATCCCGCTCGTGCTGGTCGTCGGCACCTATGACCTGAAGACGGTCGTCACCGTCAGCGTCGTGCAGTTCGCGCTGTTCTTCACCGATTTCTGGTTCCAACTCGCTCGCTGGATCGACAGCACCATCCTCGATGCGCTCTATGGGTGGGGCTTCGGCTGGAACCGGCCGCACACTAACTTCGATCCGCTGGTGGGGTTGAACAATGCCTTTGGCGACCTGCTCCTGATGTTCGTCATGGGCACGATGTTCCTGGTCTTGCCGGGTTTTTGGCTTGCGAGCCTTACTTGGGTTGGGATTCGGGCTGGACACGTCATCCAAGGGCTTTCGGATGGCAGCAAGAGTGCCGGCCAAGCAGGCGGTAAGGGCGCTGGGGCCCTTACCGGAGGTAAGCTGAAGTAGCGCGGCGCCGGTCAGTCGTCGGTGTACAACTCGTGCGACGTATCGTTGTACAGGTTGGGATCGTAGCCCGGCGTCTTGCGCAGTTCGGTGAGGTCGGTGAAAGGCCACTCGTCTTCATCCGAGGTATTGGCAGCAGCAGCCCATCCCGCCACCACGACTCCCAACAACACGAGTGCGAACCAGAAGGCGACGTAGAGCAGCGCGCCCAGCACAGCCAGCTTGACCGCCCACAGCAGCACTGTGGCACCAACCGAAGGCACCCCTTTGACCATCAACCAATTCGATACCCGCCGTTCGCCACGCGCATAGGCACGCCATACACGGCCAAATGCGCGGCCGATACGTTCTGCGGTGCTGGTACGAGTTGTGGTGTTCATGGTCGTCTCCTGCTACTGAGGGATGTCTATTCCAGGGTGCTCCACTTCATTCCGTTTCAGGCTTCAATGTGTTTTCTCGCTGCTTCAGGACGCTTCGTCATCCGGTTCCACCGGGCCCGGGTCGGGTTCCACGCCGATGCGGTAGGTGGCAACGAAACGCGGCCAATCCACATGGTCAACCAGATCGATGTCCTCGATGACGCTGACCTTCGCTCCCGCACGCTCGAACAGGGCGATGCTCTTGGCGGGATAGTTGTTGCGCGACGGATAGAGCACTCCGTCGAACAGAGGTTGGCCGTCGTCGCCGACCATCGCATGCACCTGAGCGGACACCTGCTGCGTGTGCGTGTAGTCGCGGCTGGCCAACTGCTCCAGGTTCAGGCCAAAGTAGCCCGCCATGACGCTCGGTGCCGTGAGATCGGCCAGAAGCACGTCGGCCACCACCCCTACAGCGCGCACCATCCTGCCCTGGACTTCTTTCAATGCGATCGAGCGCTTCGCGTCATCAAGCCACTGATGCTTGTGAAACACCGACTCCATCAACGCCGTGGGCAGGTCGCGCCCCAGGTAGAGCACGCCGTAGGCTCGGGCCGGGTCGTCGTAGCGATTGGTGCTGCTGCGACCATAGTACAGCGGGCTGCCCCGATAGACGACGCGGCTCACATGCTGGAGCAGTTCACCGGCATCGATCAGAAAAGAAGGCAGCTCGTGGTTCATGGCAGTCTCGCTTCAATGCACCTGAACGCCCAGCACGTTAAACACGGCCTCGGCCACGGCGTCGATCGTGCCATGCGTCACCGCATCCACCGGCGAGCGACCGCCCAAGCCTTCGAGCGGTTCGGACAGTGCGCGGTAGATCGTCCAGTGATCGATACCCTCGACCTCCTGAAGCACGGTTTGGGTCAACTGCTGCTTTACCGGGTCGAGCTGCCAGTCGGGCAGCTTCTGACCGCGCGGCCCCACGTTCAGCGCCAGCAGCCGACGCGCGAGGATGTCCTTGTAGATCTGCTGGCGCGACTTGTCCGCCAGCTTGGCGAACTCCGCGGGCGGCAGGTTGTGCGGCTGGTTGAAGGTTTCCAGTAGCACCGCACGGCCTCGCTGGACGTCGGTTTCATTCGGTGCCCAGCGCGTGTCGGCGCGCAGCGCGGCCGCCTTGCGTGCAAGGGCCTGCCCAACGGTCTCCCCCTGCAAGTTGGCGGGCAGTGTTACCGCTTCCACGCGCTCGTGGACGAACGCCTGCAACTCGGCCGCGAAAGCCGTGGCATCCCGGATTTCGACGGTATCCGCGAAGCGGCGTACATCTTCCACCGTGACGCGCGGCAGACGGTCGGCAATGAATTCAATGGCAGTGGGCATGGTCATCTCCCAAGTAGGTTTGAGACAGGTTTCACTCTAGTCGCCTTTGTCGCGTTTGTCAACTTTGACGCCTAGAAAGCAACCTACCCGGCGGAAGCAGCGCCTTCGCAGCATAGACCGAGGCCAGCGCCTGGTCGCCGTCCAATGCATTCGAGCGGGTTCCACATTGACGGTGGAGCCGCGATCCAGGCCCCGCTATACCGAAACGGTTAAAGGCCAAAGGGTCGAAATGGCAAGGGAATGGGGTGCAAGGGGAAAGGCCCTACCTCGAAAAGGCCAAAAGGCCTCCCGGTCGGCCCGTCATTAGGACACCTCACATGCTCTCCCTGTTCCAGCGAAAACGGCCCCCGGTCGCTGCCGCACCGACGCCATCACCCGTCACCGACCTCCCGAAAGGGCTGCTGCGTCCTGAGTCGGCCGCATCGCTGCTGGCCACCCCACGCCGGCAGAAGCTGCTGGAGCACATCTGGCAGCGCACGTCGCTCTCACACCGGCAATTCGTCACCCTGTACCGCACGCCCCTGGAACGCTACGCCGAACTGGTCCAAGCCTTTCCGGCCTCCGAAGCGCATCACCATGCCTATCCGGGCGGCATGCTCGACCACGGCCTGGAGATCGTGGCCTACAGCCTGAAACTGCGGCAGTCCCATCTGCTGCCCATCGGTGCCAGTCCCGAAGACCAGGCGGCGCAGTCCGAAGCCTGGACCGCCGCCGTCGCCTATGCTGCGCTGCTCCACGATATTGGCAAGATCGCCGTCGATCTACACGTCGAACTGGCCGACGGCAGTACTTGGCATCCGTGGCATGGCCCGCTGCACCAGGCGTACCGATTTCGCTACCGTGACGACCGCGAATACCGCCTGCACAGCGCCGCAACAGGCTTGCTCTATCGCCAACTGCTCGACCGCCACGTCCTGGACTGGCTCAGCGACTATCCGGCTCTCTGGGCACCGCTGCTCTATGTGCTGGCCGGTCAGTACGAACATGCCGGTGTACTGGGGGAACTCGTCGTGCAAGCAGACCGGGCGTCGGTGGCCCAGGAGCTGGGCGGCGATCCGGCGCGCGCCATGGCCGCGCCTAAGCACGCACTGCAACGCAAGCTGCTGGACGGGTTGCGCTACCTGCTCAAGGAACAGTTGAAGCTGAACCAGCCGGAAGCCTCCGATGGCTGGCTCACCGAGGATGGTTTGTGGCTGGTGAGCAAGACGGTCTCGGACAAACTGCGCGCACACCTCCTGTCTCAGGGGATCGATGGCATTCCTGCGAACAACACCGCCGTGTTCAACGTGCTGCAGGACCACGGCATGCTCCAGCCCACCTCGGACGGCAAAGCGGTCTGGCGCGCGACCGTCACCAGCACGACCGGCTGGTCCCATTCGTTCACCCTGTTGCGTCTCGCTCCCGCGCTGATCTGGGAGTCTGGCGAGCGACCAGCACCTTTCGCAGGCACGGTAGAGATCGACGCGACGCCCGCAGAAAACGACGCCAGCATGTCGGCTCCCGTGCCAACCGTCTCGGTGAACCCAGCGCAGGGAGGTCAAGAGCCTCCAATTTGGGAGGACGACAGCACCACCATCGTTTCACCGCCCGCGGCCCAGCCCGTGCCCGACGTCATGGAGGACTTGCTCGCGATGGTGGGCTTAGGTGAGTCGGCCGGCGTTGGACAGGATGCCGAAGAGTTCCTCCACCCTCCCGCGCCAGCAACAGCCGCGACGTCCATTCCATCACCTGTACCCGCGCCTACGCCTGGGTCATCGGCAACGAAGCCATCCACGGAACAGTTCATGGTTTGGCTGAAGCAGGGAATCACCTCACGACGGCTCATCATCAACGACGCGAAGGCGCTCGTGCATACGGTGAATGACACGGCCTACCTGGTCAGCCCGGGTGTGTTCCAACGCTATGCGCAGGAGCATCCCGAAGTGGCCGCGCTCGCCAAGCAGGAGAATCAACAGGATTGGCAGTGGGTGCAGAAGCGCTTCGAGAAGCTGCAGCTACATCGCAAGCACCCCAATGGCCTGAACATTTGGACCTGTGAAGTCACGGGCCCGAGGAAGTCCCGCCGACTGCATGGCTACCTCCTTGAAGATGGGTCCTTGGCATTCCCCGAAATACCGCCCAACAATCCCTATCTTGCTCTGACTCAGGAAGGATGACGCGATTCGGGCATTGATCGCCACCGTCGTTTGGCGACGATCAATACCCCGCGAAAGCTGGCAACATTTGGCGAACTGAGCTACTCGGCCCGCGCCAACTCCTGCGCAAGGAACGGAGCGGTTCGGCTGCCAGACGTTCGGGCCACCTGCTGAGGGGAGCCCGCCACCACGATGCTGCCGCCGGCAGCGCCTGCACCAGGCCCCACGTCGATCACCCAATCGGCCTGAGCCACCGCGCGCATATCGTGCTCGATCATCACCACGGTGTTGCCGGCATCGACCAGGCGCTGCAACTGCACCAGCAGCCGGTCGGCATCGGACGCATGCAGCCCGGTGGTTGGCTCGTCGAGCACGTACAGGCTTCGGCCGCGCTGGCTGCGCTGAAGCTCGGTCGCCAGCTTGATGCGCTGCGCCTCGCCACCGGAAAGTTCCGTGGCCGGTTGCCCCAGGCGCAGATAGCCCAATCCGATATCGCGCAGCAATTGCAGGGGCCGGGCCACGGCGTCTTCACCCGCAAAGAATTCGCTGGCTTCGTCCACGGTCATCTGCAGCACCTCGGCGATGTTGCGCCCGTTCCATTGCACCTTCAGCGTGGCCTCGTTGTAGCGTGCGCCATGGCACGTCGGACACGGGGCGTACACGCTGGGCATGAACAGCAACTCCACACTGACGAAGCCCTCGCCCTCGCAGGTCTCGCAACGCCCCTTAGCCACGTTGAACGAGAAGCGCCCGGCGTCATAGCGGCGGCGTCGCGCATCGGGCGTGGCGGCGAACAGCTTGCGCACGTGGTCGAACAGGCCGGTGTAGGTGGCCAGGTTGGACCGGGGCGTGCGCCCGATCGGCTTCTGGTCCACCTGCACCAGGCGCTGTATGGCGTCCACGTCGCCCGCCAGATGACCGCCAGTCGCTTCGATCACTGCCGGCCCTTCGCTGGTGGCGCTTTCGGCCGCGTCGTCCTCGGGCTCGTGGCCCAGGTGCAGTAGCACCAGCTCCGGCAGCGCCTGCGCGACGAGGCTGGACTTGCCCGAGCCGGAGATGCCGGTGACGGCCGTCAGCACGCCCAGCGGAATGCGTGCGTCCACGCCATGCAGGTTGTGACGATGGATGCCCTGCAGCTCCAGCCAGCCGGTCGCTTCGCGTGCCCGGCTTCCCGGCGCGGCGATTTCGTCGAACAGATAGCGGGCGGTGCGCGATTCGGCAATCTTGCGCAGGCCGTCCGGCTCGCCGCTGTAGAGCACGCGGCCGCCACGCTCCCCGGCATCCGGCCCCACATCCACCAGCCATTGCGCGCGGCGCATCAGGTCCAGGTCGTGCTCGACCACGAACACCGAGTTGCCCGCGTCACGCAGCCGGTCGAGCGCGTCGTACAGCGCCTGGCTGTCGGAGGGGTGCAACCCCGCCGAGGGCTCGTCGAGCACGTACACAACACCGAACAGCAGGGAACTCAATTGCGTGGCCAGCCGCAGGCGCTGCAACTCGCCGGCCGAAAGCGTCGGCGTGGCCCGGTCCAGCGTCAGGTAACCCAGGCCCAGCCCACGCAGTTGACGCAGGCGCGCCATCACACCGCCGGCCAGGCGCTGCGCGGCGAGGCGCTTTTCTTCCGACAGCGCGGAGGTGCGGCGCACGTCGGGCGATACCGCATGGACGGCACGGCCGGAGGCCGCGCGTTCGGCACGGTCGCGTCGGGTCGCTTCCTTGTCCGTAGCCGCCCCCGCTGCATGGGCGCGGAAATCGCCCTGGGCAATGGGTTCGAGCAAGGCCGCCAACTGGTCCAGCGGCATCTGCATGAACGCGCCGATGTCCACGCCGGCGAAGGTGACCGACAGCGCCTCGGGCTTGAGCCGCTTGCCGTGGCAGGTGGGGCACGGCTTGCCCTCCATGAACCGGGACACGCGCTTTCTCATCAGTGCGCTTTGGGTATTGGCAAAGGTGTGCAGCACATACCGCCGGGCGCCGGTGAAGGTGCCCATGTAGCTCGGCTCCATCTTGCGCTTGAGCGCCGTGCGGGTCTCGGCGGGCGTGAAGCCGGCGTACACCGGCACTGTCGGTGTTTCCTCGGTGAACAGAATCCAGTCGCGGTCCTTCTTCGGCAGGTCCTTCCACGGTCGGTCAACGTCGTAGCCCATGCTGACCAGGATGTCGCGCAGGTTCTGGCCTTGCCAGGCGGGGGGCCAGGAGGCGATCGCCCGCTCGCGGATGCTCAGGGAGGGATCGGGCACCATGATGGCCTCGGTCACCTCGTACACATGGCCCAGGCCGTGGCAGGTCGGGCACGCTCCCTGCGGCGTGTTGGGCGAAAAATCCTCGGCGTACAGCATCGGCTGGTTGGCTGGGTAGGCGCCGGCGCGCGAATACATCATCCGCACCAGGCTGGACAGGGTGGTCACACTGCCCACGGAGGAACGCGCGTTGCTGGAGCCCCGCTGCTGTTGCAACGCCACCGCCGGCGGCAGGCCGTCGATCGCATCGACGTCCGGCACGCCGGCCTGGTCGATCAGGCGCCGCGCATAGGGGGCCACCGACTCGAAGTAGCGCCGCTGCGCCTCGGCGTAGATGGTGCCGAAGGCCAGCGAGGACTTGCCGGAGCCGGAAACGCCGGAGAACACCACCAGCGCGTTACGCGGGATGGAAACGTCCACCTCTTTGAGGTTGTTCTCGCGCGCGCCGCGCACTTCCACCATGCCGCTGGCCGCAGCGGTACAAGAGGATTCACCGAAAGAATTGTTTGGCATGTTCTTATCCTGTAGTTCGTCCCGCTCAGGACGGGACTTCCTGAGTTCGGGGGCCGCGGCGACTGGCTTCGAGCGCCGCGGTGACAGTGCGGGCGTCGTAGCTGCCGCGCAGACGACGACCCTCGACGAAGAACGTCGGCGTGGCGTGCGCACCGCTGGCGACGGCACTGGCGAGGTCGCGCTCGACACGCTCGATCACCGCGGTGCTGTCGAGATCCGCGATGAACCGTTCGACGTCGAGCCCAAGCTCGGCGGCGTAGCCGATCAGATGCTCGCGCTCCAGCGCATGCTGACGGGTGAACACGAAGTCCAGCCACGGCCAGAACATCCCCTGGTTCGCCGCTGCCTCGGACGCCCGCGCGGCAATCGGCCCGTGCGGGTGGTGCGGCAGATGGCGCACCACATACCGCAGGTCGTCCCCGAAGTGGGCGCGCAGATCGTCCCACGAACCGGTGGCGTGCGCACAGTACGCGCACTCGAAGTCCACGTACTCGACGAGTGTGAGCTGGGCGTCCTCCGGCCCGCGGATGTGATCGATCTCCGGATCGACCGGTGGCTCAAGCACCATCGGCAGGTCAGCGGTCTTCTCACCCCACCGCTGGGCGGCGACCTTGAAGATCAGCCACCCGAGCAACGTGGCGAACACCATCGACACGAGCACGCCGACCGTCGCCTGGCGGCCCAAGTCGGAGGTCGTGCCGAACGCGAGCCCGATGATCAGCAGCGACACGGTGAACCCGATCCCGGACAGTGCCGCACCACCGAACACGCTGCCCACCCCGACGCCCTCGGGCAGCCGGCCCAGGCCGAGACGGACGGCGATGAGAGTGATGAGCCCGATGCCCAGGAGCTTGCCGAGCACGAGCCCTGCGATGACGCCCCACGTGACTGGCGAGCCGAAGGCCTCGGCGAGCAGCCCGCCACGCACGTCCACTCCGGCGTTCGCCAAGGCGAACACCGGCACGATCAGCAGCGCCGTCGGCAGCCGCAGGAACTCGTGCAATCGCTCGTTCACCGAGATACCCCGGGACAGCCCGCAGTCCACCGCGCGGGCCGATGCGGCACTCGGAGACTGCCAGAAGTCGCGGAACAGTTGTTTTGCCGCGACGACCTTGTGACGTTGCGTCGCGTAGGCGGGGATCAGCAGCCCCGCGGCCATCCCGGCGAGAGAGGCATGGATGCCGGAGTACACGGTTGCGAGCCACAGCACGATCACGATCAGCACATACGGCATTGCCCGCCACTGGCGGGTGCGCCCTAGCCGCCACAACGCAACGAGACTGGCGAGGGCGATCAACAACGGGACGATCCGAATCTCATCGCTATAGACGATGCCGATGATGGACACGGCGAGGAAGTCATCGACCACGGTCAGGGTGAGCAGGAACACGCGCAACTGACCGGATAGCCGCGGGCCGACGATCGCCAGGGTGCCCAGCATGAATGCCGTATCGGTGCCGACCACCGCCCCCCACCCGTGCAGGCCCTCACTTCCGGCCAGCCCCACGATCAGGACATACACCAGCGCGGGAAGCACGACACCCGCGACCCCCGCGATCAGAGCGAGACGGGCACGGCTGCGATCCCGGAGCGATCCGTGGGCGAACTCCTGACGCACCTCCAGGCCGATCAGGAAGAAGAAGACCACCATCAGGCCGTCGTTGACCCAGTGATGCAGGTCCATGTGCAGGCCCAGCGGCCCGAAGTCAAACCCGACGTCCAGGTGCCACAACTCGAAATAGGCATCGGATAGCGGCGAGTTCGCCCACGCCAGCGCCACGACCGTGACGATCACCAGCAGCACCGCAGCACCAGACTCCGTGCGCAGATAGCGGGCAACGCGTCCCCGGCTGATCTTCGCCGAGGATGCACCGAAAGAAGTGGCTGACATGTTCTTATCCTGTTCCTGTAGTTCGTGAAGTCGCGATGAGCCGGTTTCGGAGACGACCAGTCAGGCGTCCGCCTCTGGCAGCGTCCCATCATCCAGCGAGCGCAGCCAAGTAAGCCTTTCTCCCAGCCTGCGCTCAACACCTCTGTCCGTTGGCTGATACCAGCCCGGCCGCGCCACGCCCTCGGGAAAGTAGCTTTGCCCAGCGGCATAGCCGTTGGGCTCGTCATGGGCGTAGCGGTAGCCTTCGTGATACCCCATCTGCTGCATCAGCTTCGTCGGCGCATTGCGAAGATGGAGAGGCACAGGCAGGGAGCCGTTGTTCTTGACGAAGGCCTTCGCCTTGTTCCAGGCGGCATAGGCAGCGTTCGACTTGGGGGCGGCAGCAAGGTAGGTCGCCGCGTGGGCAATCGGTATTTCGCCTTCGGGGGAACCCAGCCTCTCATAAGCCAGCGCGGCATTGAGCGCCAGTTGCAGCGCCTGCGGGTCGGCATTGCCGATGTCTTCGCTGGCCACCACGATCATGCGGCGCGTCACCTGGCTGACGTCGCCGCTGCCGTCGAGGATGCGGGCCAGCCAGTACAGGGCCGCGTCGGGGTCGGAGCCCCGCAGCGACTTGTGGAAGGCGGAGAGCTGCCAGTAGAACTCGTCGCCGCCCTTGTCGAACCTGCGCAGTGATGGGCTGGTGGACAGTTTGGCAAACTCGCCATCGACCACGGCCTTGCCCGCGCCCGACGCAGCATTCGTCACCTGCTCAAGCAGATTGAGGAAGCGCCTGCCATCGCCATCGGCAAAGCCCTTGAGCAGATCCAGCGCGTCCGCGTCCAACGTGACGCCCTGGAGATGCGGCAGTGCGCGTTCGTAGAGCTGGTTCAGTTCGTCGCCGGACAGCGGTTCGAGGGTATAGACCTGCGCGCGCGAGAGCAGCGCGGAATTGACCGCCAGCCCCGGATGCTCGGTCGTCCCCCCCACCAGGGTCAGGAGCCCCGACTCGACATGGGGCAGTAGGGCATCCTGCTGCGCCTTGTTGAAGCGATGGATCTCATCGACGAAAAGCACCGTCGATCGACCATGGTTGTCCAGTTCTGCCTGGGCCTCGTCGATGGCTTGCCGGATGTCCTTCACCCCGGCAAGCACGGCCGAGATGGCGATGAATCGGCTGTCGGTCGCACTGGCGGCCAGGCGCCCCAGGGTGGTCTTGCCCACGCCTGGCGGCCCCCAGAGGATGAACGAGTGCAACTTGCCCGCCTCGAACGCGAGACGAAGCGGCTTGCCGGGGCCGAGCAAGTGCCGTTGCCCGACGAATTCATCCAGCGTCTTGGGCCGCAGGAGTTCGGCCAAGGGAGGCTTGGGCTTTGTCGTGAATAGATCGGTCAAGTTCCTCTCCCTGGCATTTCTGATAGTTGACGTTCCGATAACGTTGGCACCTCAATCCAGGGAGCCGGATTTGTCCAACGCCGCGGGCTCTTTGTTTGACGATGACTCCAGCCCGGCACTTCGCTGGACTGCGCCCAGGCCCGCTACAGCAGGTTTATCAAGGACTTAGGCGCGTCCATCATATGCCGGTGCTTTCCGAAACTTGACCCGGCTTCCGGTCGCGTGGCTCCCATGTGGCTCTTGGAAACCGAGGTTTCCGAGGAGTCATCATGGCAAGAATCAAACTCACCAAATCCGCTGTCGATGCCGCCAAGCCCCAGGCGCAGGCCATCGAACTGCGGGACACCGTGGTGCCCGGCTTCCTGTGCAAGATCACCCCGGCCGGCCGCAAGGTGTTCATGCTCCAGTACCGGACGAACGCCGGCGAGCGCCGCAAGCCGGCCCTGGGCCAGTACGGCGAACTGACCGTCGAGCAGGCCCGTGTCATGGCGCAGGAGTGGCTGGCCGAGGTGCGCCGGGGCGGCGACCCCAGCGCGGCTAAGGCCGCCGCCCGCAAGGCACAGACCATGAAGGAGTATTGCCACACCTTCATGGAGGACTACTCCAAGCAGCGCAACAAGCCCAGCACGCAGCGCGGCTATCAGGGCGTCATCGACCGCTGCATCATCCCGATCATGGGGCGGATGAAGGTGCAGGACGTGAAGCGCCCGGACGTGGCCGCGCTGATGAAGAAGCTGGCCCACAAGCCGGCCGAGGCCAACCGCACCTTCGGCGTGCTGCGCAAGATGTTCAACCTGGCCGAAGTGTGGGGGCTGCGTCCGGACGGCACAAACCCGTGCCGCCACGTCCCGATGTTTCCGCCCGGCAAGGAAACCCGGCTCATCGTGGACGATGAACTGGTGCGGATCTTCCGTCACCTGGAGCACTTGGAAGCCGAGGGACTGGAGAACTACGTCATCCCGCTGGCGATCCGCCTGCAATTCGAGTTTGCCGCCCGCCGCTCCGAAATCTGCCCGCTCGAATGGGGCTGGGTTGATCTGGAAAAGCGCCGCGTCGTCTGGCCCGACAGCAAGACCGGCGGCATTTCCAAACCCATGAGCGAGGAAGCCTATCGGCTGCTTTCGACGGCGCCGCGCCGGGAGGGCTCCCCCTACGTCCTGCCGTCGCCCAACGACCCGGCCCGGCATCTGACGCATGGCGAACACTATGGCGGCTGGAAGCGCGTGCTCAAGGCCGCCGGCGTGCCGCATGTCGGCACGCACGGCATCCGCCATCGAGCGACGACCGACATTGCCAACTCAGGCGTGCCAACCAAAGTGGGCATGAAGCTCACAGGTCACAAGACCGTTGCGATGTTTATGCACTACGTACATACCGAGGACAAGCCGGTGCGAGATGCCGCCGAGCTGGTGGCGAATCGGCGGCTGGCGATTACCGGGGCGTCCCGTTCTGTGGAGGTGACAGCATGACAAGGAAGACGCCCGCAGCAGTGGGGAATCCGCCGCCTTACCGGGGCTGGATATGCTGGCATCCAGGGCGGCATCGTGGAACTGCTGGATGCCGCGCGCCAAGCAGCGGCGGGCAGTGTCAATGCGCTGATGACGACCAGCTATTGGGAGATTGGCCGCCGGATCGTGGAAGCCGAGCAGAAAGGCAGGCGGCGGGCTGGTTACGGCGAGCAGTTGATGGCGCGGTTGTCCGCCGGTCTGACGGCGCGCTTTGGGCGCGGGTTCAGCCCGGACAACCTGGAAAACATGCGGCGCTTCTTTGCCGCTTACCCCCTTGAGGCAATTTCCGAGACGCTGTCTCGGAAATTTGACCTCTCCGAACTGGCCCTGGTCTTCAGGTTGCTGTGGTCGGCCTATGTCCGGCTGCTGGCGGTCAAGGATGACCATACCCGTCGGTTTTACGAGGCCGAGGCGCCGCGCGGTGCGCCAGCTCGAATGGCAGATCGGCAGCCACTTCTATGAGCGCACCGCCAAAGCCTGACGATGCAATCAAGAGCTCGTATGAGTTGGAGTCACTGAACCGCAAGGACAAATATTCGGAATCTGATATTAAACAGCAGTCGACCAGCGGATGGTGGATTTCTCCCGGAGCTTGGCAAAGGCTGCACCTTTGCCGACGACAGCGTCGATTGCGTATCGGCCGGACATGGTGCCGGGTGGGTCTCTACCGGCACCACTCGATCAAACCCTTCTTTACCCAGAAGTGACAGGAACATGCCCGATGCTGGTGGATGGAGGGCGACATGGTTGGTCGCCCCCAGAAGTCTGTTTCGACAGACCACCGGGGTCGTCGATCCGGGTTAAGGGAAAGTGATATCTGCACGCCACAACCGCCGGGGCAGCTCATGCAAGCCCACTTCTTGACGCCGGTGTCGATGACCAGCCACAGCTCTCCCGGCGGCACGGCATTATTGCCCGGATGCTGCGCGACCGGGTAAACGAGCAGGTTGTACTGCAGCCACCCGAGCCGGCGCAGCGCTCGCGCGATAAGTCGCTTCATGGTCATCCGATCACCCCAAGAAATGGGTTGACATCGCCGCGTCCCCAGCTCGCCTGGCTGGCACAAACCGGGCAAGACGCCAAGGGTCGGCAGGTCATGGTGCGATCCTCTACGCGGTCAAAGCGGCGAATCCTGTTGTGCGACATGCCCGCAGGACCGCGAAAACCGGTCAGTCCCTGAATGAGTTCATCGACGGCCGCGCAGGCGATGGCCGTGGTGAACGTGACCACCGCAGGCGCCGGGTCGCCGCCGCCGTCCACATAGGCTTCCGCCTTACGCCGCTCGAACTCGGCCGGGTCGCTGCGCCGGAGTCCTTCGGCCGCAGCGCGGCGCGGATCGGCTACTCCCAGACACATGAGACAAGGTTTGCCGGGCCCAATCGTCGACACGCGCCCCGTCATGTCGAAGTCCGCGCCGCTGCGTGCCGCGCGCATGCGCAGGCCCACATCGATCAGCGGGATGCCGTAGTAGTGCGCCAGGCGGTTGAGCGTCAGCCGCCCCTGATGGTCGTCGGTACAGCCGAAAAGCACGTCGCAGGAGCGCAGCAGATCGCGCAGATCAGGATGGCCGACCCACTCCTCTTTGGTGACGACCTGGGTGCCGAGACCCGCGGCGCGAATCTCGCGCGCGAGGATGTCCACCTTGGCCAAGCCGGCGTCCACATCTGCGGTGCGCGAGCCATGCACGCGGTTGAGATTGGTGACATCAATGGTGTCTTTGTCCATCAGCCCCAGAAAGCCGACGCCCAGCCGCGCCAATAGCATCGCGACAGCACTGCCCGTGCCGCCGCCCCCTACGACACCCACCCGCAGCCCGCGCACGACTGGATTGAACCCTTGGCCGAAGAGCGCGGCCTGCCGCGCCAGGAATTGATCTTCGTCAGCCGCAGCCACCTTGCGCGCGATCTTGATCTGGCTTCCTACCAGCGAGATCGAGGATGCCATGACCGTCTTGCCGGGGGCAGTCCAGAGCCTGCCCGCGATGGCGTCATCGCGGCCGAACACCATGCTGGCTAGGCCGGAAACGCCCTTGTTGAACGTCGTCCGGGCCAGCTCCGACTCGTTTCGGTCATCCTGGTCGGAGAAGAACGCTGCCGCGTTCGGATGCGTGTGTACCAGGCCCGCAACCAAGCCCCGTTCTTTCGCGATGCCGAGAATGCGCATGAAGCCTCGGGTGGACCATGTGACATGGACAGGCGATGCGGAGACCATTTCATCGGCCGCGACGGGGATGACTTCGTGCGAGATCAATCTGGTGCGAGGCACTCCCGACCAGGGGTCTGCCGAGATGTCAGCCTTGCCGAACAGCACGTAGGCGGACGCCTCCGCACCGTTTTCCCTTTGCAGCAGCAAGCGCAGGGCCGCCTCGTGCGGCTCCAGCAGGACGATGTCCAGAGCGGCCGGCGACATCACTTCGCCTCCGCCAGGGCGTGCTCGATGCGCTTGAGCATAGTGTGCAGGCCGTCGATGCCCGGGCGCCACGCTGTGTTGTGGCGCGACCAGCGCTGCCAGCTGCGGCCCTGGAACGCGTGGGCCTGGTCAGCGCAGGTCGGGTAGCGCCCAACGCTTTGCAGCGTCAGCCACGGGTCGCAATAGAACATGTCCGGCGCAACATCGGGATAGCCCGGCGGCAGGAGAACGAGCACATCGGCCGTGGCGTGGTTGAGCTTTCCGGAGGGCAGCGGCAACTGCTTGAAGATGACGCCCGTGTGCGCACCGTCGCTCACCATCTCGAAAGCCACGCCATGGCTGCTCAGATAGCGCTGGTCCGCTTCGGGCAGCGTGAGCAGCCCCTCAGTGGTGTCACGGATCAGCGTGATGAAGCGCTCGATGCCCGGCTTACCCAGATCGATCAGGTCACCGTCGCGGATCAGAATGTCCTGGCCCCCGCCACGCACTTCGAGATAGACGTCGTAGGTCTCTGGTGGGACACCGGCCAGCGCCTTGAGCACGCGGCCGCTGATGCTGGGCTTGCCCCACTCCAGTTGCCGGTCATCGATCGTGAACTTGAGCGCGCGATCAGTCTGGAAGATGACGAAACGTTCCGCACCGCGGCCGCGCAGATCGTAGGTTTCGTCCAGACGCAGGTCCTCGAACTCGCCAGAGGTCAAAATCGCATAAATGCTGTACTCATCGGCCGGGCGCGATCCGGCGGCCTGAAGGATCTGGCGCCCGGTCGGCACCGGATCGGAGAGATCGACGTGACGTTCGTGGAGCTGGTCGTCCAGGACGACGATCCGGTAGAGCGCCGCTGGCCGCAGGCTGCGGCCTTCGCGGATCGCCGCAGCAACATCTTCGACATCGAAGCGGTCATCACCGCTGGTGGTCTGGGTTTGCATTTGATTGCCTCATAGGGAGAGCCGTCATCTGCGGGATTGCAGGTTTTCTAGCCCCTTACTTGGTCAATCGCAGCCCAGCGGCAGACCGGAAAGGTCGATCAAAGTTTTTCTTGTACCCACCCCCCTCCGGGCAACTCGCCGCAGAGGAAGAAGTGCGGGCAGCGCGGACAGCTACGAGCCTCGGGCTTAGAGGGGAACTGCCCGGCCTGCATTGCCTGAAAGAAGGTCTGCAGCTTCTCGCGCCTGGATTCCAGCTTGCGCGACGTGATTTCCATCGGCTGGATGGTTTCGCTGGTAAGGTAGGTCACCTCGACCTGCGCATGTGGTCCATAAGCCTGGACGGCGGCGAGTTGGAGAATTGTGTACTCAATATCATCGAAGGCGTTCGAGCGCTGCTTGCCCGTCATGACGCGCCGCACCGTGACCCGGCCACCGGCTCCGTGAGCTACACCATCCGGGGTTACGAGGATCTCGCCCTCGGCCCAACCCAGCGAGATCGGTGGCGCCGGCGCGGCCACGTCACGATTCCGGCTCTCGATGAGGAAATCGACGAGCCGCTTGCCGATGCGGCGGTAGTCCTCCGCATATCCATGCTCTGTCGCACCCTTGGAGCACCAGGCCTCCTCGAAGCGTGCAGCCAGCTCGTCGACCGTGGGACTTGTCGTCTCGTGCTCCCGTTTCAACCAATCGAACACGTCGCTCACGACGTTGTGCATCTTCATGAATGCGGTTTCAGTTCGTCGACCTCCAAGCCTCAGCACGTGCGTGTACAAGAAGCGGCGCGGGCACCGCTCGAAGAGGTTGACCTGGATGTCGGTCCATTGGGGACGCCCTTGCCATGTGATGGCGAGCGGGGTGCCCGTCGATGTCGAGCCGGCTTGCAACGGCACCGGTACCGGACGAACAAGGAGTCGGTCGATCGGGGCGATAAACTTGGAGGCGCTACGCGTACGACCATCTGCCTGCCTGCCGTAGGCATACAGCTGCAGCCTATCGCGCGCTCGCGAAAGCGCTACGAAGAACAAGCACTCTTCTTCCTCGTCGTGGCCGGCCTTCACCGCCTCGATGCCGGTCAGTCCCTCCGAACCATGGATCAGACCGTCCGGAGGAAGACAACGCGGCGGCACGTTGTTGCGCGGTAGGCCGGACGTTACCATGCCAGGTAAATGAACGACATCGAACTCCAGCCCCTTGCTTCCGTGGATGGTCATCAAGCGCACTGCTTCGATGTTCTCGGCACTGCGGGGCAACTGGCTCAATCCACGATCCTCAGAGAGCAGAACTAACCGCCTGACGCGATCAAGCAGGCGAACCACTGGCATGCCTTGGCCTCTTGGCTGCCGGCGACAGAAGTTCAAGAACTGCCAGACAGCCAGACTTTGCATGCGACTCTGCGGATCACCAGCCAAATAAAGCGTCTTCGCGAGTCCGAGACCATCGATCGTCCATCCAGCAAGTAAGAGCCAGGGGTCAGTCGATGCGTTCACACCTGCAAAGAGCGCGGACAGGCGAGATAGCGCTTCTCGACTGCCGTCTGTCAGGCCATCCACTCCGGCGTGTATTGCCAACCAATCCAGCGAAGCTGGATTCGTCGTCCGCAGCCGCTCAATGACCCGCATGACATCCTTCAAGGGCATTTGGTGCCGAGCCATGGTTGCCACGCGCACCATCGCGGCCGCCCGCGGGTCGGTCGCCAGCGAGAGCAAGGCCAGCAGATCCTTGATTTCCGGCCTCTCGAACAAGCTGCCCAAGTGCAGCGCGGGAATGCCCCGGGCCTCAAGACCTTCTGCAATGGCGTTCAGGCGCGCATTGGACGCGCACAGCACCGCCTGGCCACCATAGGCAATGCCCTGCTCGTGCAGGGCCGTGATCGACGCGGCAAGCGCGGAGATTTCATCGTCAGCCGACCCGGCAACGCGAAGCTCAACCCGTTCTCCTGTGGAGCCGCGGTCGGCCAGCAGGTTCAGCGGCAACGCACCGGCGGATGCTTGCATGCCGCGCGCGAACTCGGTGAACACATCGACGATCCGTTCGTCGGAGCGATAGTTGACGCCCAGCTGTGCGGCCTGCGCGCCGGGGAAGTCGATCGCAAAGCGCGCGATGTTCGTCGCAGAGGCGCCGCGGAAGCGGTAGATGGATTGGCGTGCATCGCCGACAACCCACAGGTTGCGGCCGTCGCTGACGATGGCCTTCAGGAGCCGGACCGAGGCGCGGTTGACATCTTGGTATTCATCTACCAGTACATGCTCATGGCGAGCACGCAGGGCATCCCTTACCTCGGCGCTGCCCTCGACAAGACGAACCGGCAGCGCGACCAGGTCACCGAAGTCCAGCAGCTGGCGCGCGGTCAGCAGCCGTTCGTACGCCTCGAAGAGCGTGGCGACCTCCAGGCACTTCTGCGCACGAACCTTCGCGTCCTGGTCGGTCCCTGCTCGATCCGCCATCGACTGCGCGAGGGCGCGATAGCCTGCTGCATCGACAACCTCATCCTTGGCGCGCGAGATCGCGCTCAGCATGTCGCTTAAATCCAGGGCCGGGTCCCAGAGGTTGCGATAGTGCTTCAGGTCGAGCCGCGGAAACTCGTCCTCCAGGAGTTCAATGGCCTCCGTCCGGTCGATCAATCGTGGGTCCGGCGGCAGCGCCAGTCGGTCGTGAAAGCGGCGAACGATGTCCAGCCCGAATGCGTGGAATGTGCCGATCCACATCGCCGCCGCCGCGACAGGATTGCTCGCGGCAATCCTCTCGCACAGTTCATTGGCCGCCTTGTTGGAGAAGGTGAGTACCAGGATCGTGGTGGGATCGACGCCGTCCGCAAGCAACCCTTCGATGCGACGAACAAGCGTCCGCGTCTTGCCCGTACCCGGCCCTGCCTGCAGCTGAAACGCCAAGCCACGATGTGCTGCCGCCTGAGCCTGCGTGGGGTCTGGGGTGAGCGGAGCTGCCACGGCGCCGGCGCCTACGGGGTTCGGCTCTTCGGCCGCTGGCAGCAGCAGTGCATCAAGCAACTGTTGCTGCACCACAGCGAGCGGCGCGCCGAAGCGCATCGCGATCGCGTCGGATGTCAGTCCTTCGTTGACATGCAACTCGCGCAACACAGGACGCGGCAGCAGGAACTCGCGCGCGAAGAGGTCCATCTTCACTTCACGTCGCTCACGCGCCCCGTAGTCAAGGACACGATCGACGCCCACCGGTGCGTCTTCCAGCGATCGGTCGGGCTCGACATCCACCGTCACCACATCGAGCGTGCCACCTTCCAGCACGACATGGCCGAGTTCGTGTGCAATCAAAAACGCGCGCTCGAAGTCTGATCCACGATCCTCGTAGAGGATGCCTCCAGCCTGACAGTCGAACGTGGCTTTGCCTCCCTTAAGCTGTGGGTCTCCTTCTCGCAGCGCGTACACATCCAAGCCGCGATTTGAGGCTTCCTGAAGCGCAAACACTAAAGGCCGGGTCGGATCTCCGCCGGCCGCGACGTTCGCACGGTGCAGGCGTTCTGCTTCCAGTCGAGCGGCCTCGGTGGCGTCCATCGTTCAGTCCGACAGTGCCTTTAGCGTCGCCTGCTGCTCCGGCGTGAGTTGTGAAGTCGCGACAGCTTGGTCGAACGTGATCTGCTCGCCCACACTCGGCTTCACATTTGACCGAAAAGCGTGTCCGGAAACCATGCCCGGTGGCCCCTGCAGGTATGCGTTCACAGATTGAACGGTGACACCCAGTTCTGACGCAAGCTTCTCGACGAATCGGGCAGGAATGGTGGCAGTACGAATGGCCCGATCGCGCACCCGCATGAGGAAGAGGTTACTGACGTCCAGGCTGCGTGCGAGCGACTTGAAGCTGCTCGTATTGAGCTTGGTGAACGGATTCGCAACCTCCGCATCGGGCTGCTGGACAGCCCGCTCGAATCGCTGCCAGGCCTTATCAATCGCGCTGTCCGGCACTTCGGTCGCCGGAACATCGCCTTCTGGCGCCTCATAAAGCAGATCGATCGAACAGTCGATCAGCGCGGTCGCATGCTGCGGGTACTCCCTAATGTAGCGTTCAAGCGTTTCCCGGCCATGGTTGGGCTCCATGGAGAACGCCATCAGCACAGATTCCTCGTCTGCAGCGAAAGGCTTTGACGTACTCATGCGTCCTCCTGCAGAACAGACCTGAGGGTCTTGTAGGCACGGTCGCGGCGATTGCGCACGGTTCTCTCATCGCACTGGAGCATCTTCGCGATAGTCATGATGTTCGGGTCCTTCGAGTCGATCTGGAAGCCTTGCCGTAGCAAGCCAACGACCCGCCTCTGATCGTCTGGTAATGCGTCAATCGCAGCGTCCAACTCCAACCGGAAAGCCGGGTCGTCAATTTTTTGAGGGTCGCCTCCGAGGAAGTCGGCCGCTGCTGCCTCGACCTCCGGTGAAATGTCCTGACCCTCATCGTCATCCGTGGACAGCGGCACTGTAAGGACCGAGGCCGGACCAATCTGCCTCAGCACGGTCTTGCGGAACCGGGCGAATGCTAGGTCGAACCGCACTTCAAAGAAATCCAGCATAGCGAAGCGGCCGCTGCAGTCCTTGGCAATTCGCTCAGCGAATCGGCTCATGACCTCTTCTCGGATGTCTTGTGCCCCGGCCATACGAGAGTCCGGGATCGATGCAAACAGAGACTGCCCGACGCGCTTCATGAGCAGTCCGAAAAGCTGCTTGAACTCGTCCTTTGCGCCTGTCGCATGGGCGCGCCGCAGGAAATATGTCAGTGCTTCCGACGGCACATAGCCGTCGCTCTTCCTCGACGCGACGGTGAAGGCCTGCAGGCGTGTCGCGGCATCGATCGACTCCAGCCTCTGCAAACAGGCGTCGATCTCCGGGGGTCGCGCGAACGGCTCCCCGTTTTTATCCTTGCTTCTCAAGGGTTTCGGCATCGATCTTCTCCTTGCCCGTCAGCCCGCTCTATACATGCGTTCTCTTTTCCACCGTCACCGAACACGAATCGGCAAGGACACCTGCGGCTGGATCGGCACGAGGGTTTTGGCATAGGCACGCAAGATGTCGTTGTAGAGATCAGCATGCTTCGGGGCCTCGACCGAGAGGATCAGTGCATAGCGGATCTTCTCGGCACCAGTGGTGGCCCGGCCGCCGCCGTCGCGGGCGTTGTAGTGAATGTCGAAAACGGGGTTCTTGAGGCTGGAGCCGCGGAAGGTCTTGGCTCCGTGCAGCACAGTTTCCCATTTGCCCTGATCCGAACGCCGCTCCTGCTCGGTGGCGAACTTCTTCAAGTCGAAGAAGCCCTTGGTATCCGCGTTGCTCTTGCCATCCTTGATCTTCTCGTCGTTGGGCCGGAAGACGACTTCGAGGCCGGCCTTGGTGTAGGCCGCGGCATCCTGCGGATCGGTGGGTGAGGCATAGCAGAACGTCGCCTTCAGACGCACATTGCCGAGCAGTCCTTCCTTGGGCAGCGGCAGGCTGGCACGCAAGTACTTACTGGGCTTGAGCTCGCCCTGGTAGACCACGCGGGCCACACCATCCGGGCAGGTGATAATGTCAAGGGTGTCCTCAGGAATCTTGCCCCAACCCACTTCGACCGGATCATGCTCGCCAGGATCGGCCGCGTGAACCAGAAGGGCCTTGATGGCGAGTGGCGTCAGATCTCCGCCCAGGATCGCGCGTACGCCGACCGCGCTACGCAGCAGGTACGGAGCCGCGAAGCTGGTACCCAACTGCGGCGTCAGCACCGGCTTCACGTTCGGCGCCAACACATGAAAGTATTTGGCTGCTGGGTTGCCACCGAACGCCATCAGGTCTGGCTTGATAACCCCGGGGCTGCGGCCCGGCCCGATCGCGCTGTAGGGCGCGCGTGCCCAGCCAGCATCGGTGTCGTCGGCCGCGCCGACCGCGAGCGCATTCACGCAATCCGATGGAACCTGCACGCGGTTGTAGCCGAGCTCGCGGTCCCGGTCTCCGTTATTGCCAACGGCCACCGTCATGAGCGTGTCGCCGTCGCTGAGCAACTCGTCGATAACGGACGTCCAAGCGTGAACTTCCCGGTCCTCCACTTCGAGATCTGGGCCCAGGCTCAGGTTGATGAACTCGTAGGACCTCGACAGCAGAACCTGCTCGATGAGACCGAGTGTGCGATACAACTCCAATGGATCTTCGCCGCCCGCCTCCTGGTCCAGCACGCGCAGATGGTCCACCGGGGCGAACGGCCTGCCGGCCGTACCGTTGGGCTGGATCGGACCGAACAGCACGGCCGAGGTCACGCCCAAGCCATGCTCCGGGCCGTCCGGATCATCGTCGGCGTCTTCGTCGAGCTTGCGGTACGAGCGCAGCCAGGGGCCGATCGGATGGTGCTTAGGCAGGCCACCGTCCAGGATGGCGACACGAGGTTCGGATGAAAGGGCCTGTTCGGTGGGGAGGCTGCATCCCACTGAGGGCCCACCACTGCGTTGCAAGGGACGGATACCACGCAGCTTTGGCACGGGACGGATCACCCGCACGAAGGCGAAGCTGGCCAACCGCTCAATGTCGCGCGGCTTGCCCTCGACCGGCACGAACCACAGATTGCCGGCGATGAAATCGACTTCACTGTGGACCTTCACGCCTTCCTGCTGCGCGAACTTCACGAAAGCCTTCTGGATTAGGCCCGGGTCTTCATCCGGTAGCAGATGTAGGCCTACTTCGAAAAAGCGATCCTTCGGGCCGCCGAGGCCCACGATTCGCTCTGCTGGCGCAAAGGCGGCAAACTGTTCGATGTGGGCAAGATCTTCGCCCTCGTCGGATTCCGCCTCAATGGTTTGCGTCCATCGGGAGAGGTTGCGGAAAGCCTGGCGCTTGCCGGCGACAAACAGTTCGGTCGTTGTGGTTTCATGCGGCTGCCCCTTGCGGGTCCAGGCCTGCGGCTTGACCTTGACGGTACGGCTCCCGATGGACTCCAGTCCCGTACTACGCAGCAGTCCTGTCGGAAAATACGAGCGCGCAATGAAGCTGGGATTCATCATCAGCCGGGCTACCGCGAAGTCGCCCGGGCAAGCGTCAGCAGATAGCTCGTCCAGCGCCTTGCTTGCACTGCGGAACTGAGGAACCATTCGCTCCCTCGCCTGCGCGAACGTGTAGACCTCGGCCTTGCCTGGCATGCGCTTCGGACCGACGATGTCATGGGTCAGCAGCTCGCCACGACCGATCAGGAAATTGGTTTGGCTCATGCGTCAGCCTTTCTCCGTTGTGCGGCCTTTCGTACCGCAGACGTCTCATTGGTGTACTTTCGGATCGTGTCCCGGCTCACCCCGGTGATGTCGGAAACAGTGTGCTGGGACAGGCGGGTCTGCTTGGCCAGCATCACTGCCAGATCGATGCGGCCCTGCCTATCGAGCGCCAACGCACGCGCCTTCATGAAGTCTTCGACCAGATCAGCGTCGGTGGTCGTGCCCAGCGCCACGGCACGCCGGAAGCGCTGCACGTCGCGCTCGATGTCGCTGAACGAATGGCCGGCGAATGCAAACACCAGGATGTCGATCCAACGGGCAAAAAGGGCGTAGTCCGGCCCCAGGAATCGCTTGATGGCTTCCTTGACTGCCTGTTCATCGGGCGTCTTGAACTGGACTACCAGGTCGAAGCGTCGCCACAGCGCCGGATCGATCAGTTCCGGGTGGTTGGTGGCCGCCAGCAATACACTGCTGGCAGGCCATTCGTCGACTTCTTGCAGGATCACCGTGACCAGGCGCTTGAGTTCGCCTACGTCGCTGTCATCGCTGCGTCGCTTGGCGATAGCGTCGATTTCGTCCAGCAGCAGCACGCAAGGCTCGCGTTTGGCGAAATCGATGGCCGCCCGCAGGTTGGTGCCGCTCTTGCCTAGCAGGCTGCTCATCACGGCTGTCAGGTCGAGCACGTACAGCGGCACCTTCAATTGCGCGGCCAGCCAGCGGGCCGTGAGTGTCTTGCCGACCCCGGGCGGCCCCACAAAGATGGCCGAGCGGGTCGGCGTCAGCCCCATGGCCTGAAGTCGATCGCTCTGCCGGCGCTCGGCGATGAGTTGCCCCAGTGAATCCTCGACATCGCCGGACAGCAGCGGCGCATCTGTCGTCGGTTCGTCCTTGAACACCTTCAGGAGAGAGAGACGGGATTCGTCGTCAACCGGCAAGGCGTGGGCCGTTGGCGGCTGAGGCGACAGCTTGCGCATGGGAGAGACACTGCGTACTGGCTTCGACTTCAGGAACAGTTCGAGCTGCTCGGCCAAGTCGGGCGCCGTCCCTCGGTACTTGCGGACTAGCCGCGCCGTGAACAGGCGCACATCCTCACTCTGCTCGGCCAAAGCCAGGCGGACCATCTGGGCTAAATCTGACTGCTCTTCTCTCATTTCGCCCGCAACCTCGATAACTGATTGATTTATATTGAAAAATAAAAATTCTTCAATGGACTAAAGTAATTATCTCATAAAGCGAGGTCAAGTGGTAAGAGAGGCTGCGGCAGTGGCGGTCACAGCGCCGTCGTCGACTGGCAGGTTTGCCGTCTAGCGTGATCTGCGATTCCACGCTGAGAAGCGCCTGAGCGCCTATGCGCGCCTGGTCGGGCGGGGTGTCGTATGACCGGCCATCAGGGCTTGAGCAAGTCCGGCGGGCAGTCGGCGAACGCCGGCTGGGCCTTGCCCATCGGAATGGTGATGGCTTCATCGCCGCTGAGGATGGCCATCATCATGACGATCATGGTCCTCAGGCCGTTCGAGTTACGCAGCACCTCCAGGCCAGATGCACGGGGAGCCGTCGAAATCGGCGCCGTCGAGCAGTTCGTTGAACCGTTCGTGCAAGGCCTCCGAGCGCTGGAACATGTGTTCCAGGGGATTGTTGGAATCGGCGTGTTCTGTCTCGGGCATAGCGTCATCGTAAAGGCCACTTTGCGTTCGGGCGTCCCCGGCCATCTGAGCAATGGCCGGTCGCGCTGTCGTGCGCGTAGCGCATCGAGCCTCGCTGCGCGAGTCTCGCCCCTATCTGGCTTCCATCGTTCCCTCGCTCCGCTCGGCTGACGCCTTCGGCCCGGCTTCCAGCTTCGGGCCTGCGCGCTTCGCTTGCATGCGGTCGGCATACAGGGATGGCCGTTGCCTTGTCCAGCCGTCTCCCCTGACTTCATCACCTTACCCGCGACCGTAGCCCGCTCCCGTGTGCCGTCAAGGCGCGCAGGGCCGTGTCCTCGGCTGCGCCTGCGGGCCGCACCAACCCTGCGCTCGTTTCCTTGACGGCCCCCGTCCGCGCGCTCCTTTGGCCGCGGGCGATGAACTCAGGAAAGACGGTGGCAACGAGGCCAACCGGGTTCCTCGTGCCGACCGCACCGAACAGCCGAAAGGCTGGGCTCCGAATCTAGGAATCCGGTGTGCGGTTTGAACAGCAAACCTTTTTCGTCAGGAGAAATGCCATGCAACTCGCATCCCGATTCGCTTCCCGCTCCCCGTCGCTGCGCAGCGACTACCCGCTGTCCGATGACCAAATCCGCCGCGTAGCTCCGTCCATCTTCGCGGACGCCCCGCACGAAAGCCGTTCCGAGCGGTACGCCTATATCCCAACCGCCGCCGTACTGGCGGAACTGCGCAAGGAAGGGTTCCAGCCCTTCATGGTGGCGCAGACCCGCGTGCGCAACGAGGACCGCCGCGACTTCACCAAGCACATGCTGCGCCTGCGCCACGCCAGCCAGATCAACGGCGCGGAAGCCAATGAAATCGTGCTGTTGAACTCGCATGACGGCACGAGCAGCTATCAGATGCTGGCCGGAATGTTCCGGTTCGTTTGCAGCAATGGCCTTGTCTGCGGCGACACCGTGGCCGATGTGCGCGTGCCGCACAAAGGCGACGTGGCCGGTTCCGTCATCGAAGGCGCTTACGAAGTCTTGCGCGGCTTCGACCGCGTGCAGGAATCCCGCGATTCCATGCGCGCCATCACCTTGAACGATGGCGAATCCGAAGTGTTCGCCCGTGCCGCGCTGGCCCTCAAGTACGACGACCCCGACAAGCCCGCGCCCATCACGGAATCGCAAATCCTAATGCCGCGCCGCTTTGATGATCGCCGCCCGGACTTGTGGAGCGTGTTCAACCGCACGCAAGAGAACCTGACCCAAGGCGGACTGCGCGGGCGCAGCGCCAACGGACGCCGCCAGCAAACCCGCCCGGTGCAGGGCATCGACCAGAACATCCGCCTCAACCGTGCGCTTTGGCTGCTGGCCGATGGCATGCGCCAGTTGAAAGCCTGAATCCCCACGCGGCAGGGGCAGGCAGCAGCCCTTGCCGCTTCTCTCGCTGCTGCATCCCTAACCGCAAGGAGTTATCACCATGAACGCCGTTACCCAAATCGAAACCCGAGCCATCGAAACCGCCGCGCCGTTGGAAGTGGCCGACCCGACCAAGAACCTGATTTTGGTTCCGCTCTCGCAGTTGCTGCCGCGCCGCTCCAAGCGCAACGCACGCAAGACCCCGCGCCTGTCCATTCCCGAACTGGCCGCGAGCATCGCCCGCATCGGTCTGCTGCAAAACCTCGCCGTCATCCTGTCCGCCGATGGCGAGCAATACGAAGTGGTGGCGGGCGACCGCCGCCTGACCGCGTTGAAGCTGCTGGCGAAGAAGAAGCGCATCGCCGCCGACTTTGAAGTGCCTTGCCTGCTGGTGCCCGACGCTTCGGCCCGTACCGTCAGCCTCGCGGAAAACCTGCTGCGCGAGCAGATGCACCCCGCCGACCAGTTCGAGGCGTTCGCCGCGCTGGTCAAGGAAGGCCGCCCCATCGAAGACATTGCCGCCGACTTCGGCGTGACCCCGCTTGTGGTGCAGCGCCGTCTCAAACTCGCCAACGTCTCGCCGCGCCTGCTGGCCGACTACCGGGGCGGAGCCGTCACGCTGGAACAGTTGATGGCCCTGACCATCACCGACGACCACGCCGCGCAGGAAGCCGCGTTCTACGGTGCGCCCGAATGGCAGCGTGGCGCGTCCGCGTTGCGCGAACGCCTGACCGAGCGCGAAATCGACGCCACGCATCCGCTAGTGCGCTTCGTTGGGCTGGACGCCTACACGGCGGCGGGCGGCGGCATCCGCCGCGACCTGTTCGCGGAAGGCGATGCCGGAACCTACCTGACCGACGCCGCGCTGCTGGAAACGCTGGTGCGCAGCAAGCTGGATGCGCTGGCCGGGAACGTGCGCGCCGAGGGTTGGGCATGGGTGGAAGCCGTGCCGCACATGAGCTACGCCGAGCGGCAGGCGTTCCAGAACGCGCCGCGCCAGCGCCGCGAACCGAGCGCCCGCGAAGCCCGCCGCATCGCATCGCTGCAAACCCGCCTCGACAAGATCGACGCCGAACTGGAAGAAGCCTACGACGCCGAGGACGAGGACAAGACCGAGGCGCTGGAACCGCGCCGCGAACAGGTCGCCGGGGAACTGCAAGCCGTGGAGGAAGCCTTGCGGGGCTACGCCCCGGACGTGCGCGCCGTGGCCGGTGCCATCGTCACCCTCGACCGCGGCGGCGAAGCTGTGATTCATCGCGGGCTGTTGCGCGAAGCCGAAGCCAACGCGCTGCGCACGCTGGAACGCTTGCGGCAGGGTTTCGGCAGCGCGGAAGGCGAAGCCGGGAACGACGACGAAGGCGAGGACGCCGAGCAGCCCAAGGCCGCGAGCCTGTCCGACCGGCTGGCGCAGCGGTTGAGCGCGCACCGCACCGCCGCGCTGCAAATCGAAGTCGCCCGACATCCGCAAGTCGCGCTGGCCGCGCTGGTGCATGGCATGGTGCAGAGCGTCTTGCAGGACAACCACTACGGCCACGACTTGCCGCTGGGCGTGAGCCTGAAAGTGCAAGACCGGCTGGAAGGCATGGCCCCCGACTGGCCCGAATCGCCCGCCGCCGTAGCCCTGCGCGAGTTGCAGCAGGTCGCGGGCGAAGCGCTGCCGCAGGACAGCGCCGAACTGTTCGCCGCGCTGCTGGCGATGGAGCAAGGCGAACTGGTGCGGCTGCTGGCGGTATGCGTGGCGGCGACCGTGGACGTGGTGACGCCTCGCGCCACGGCGCAACAGCCGGGCGCGGAACTGGCGCAGGCTGTGGGGCTGGACATGGCCGCATGGTGGCAGCCCACCGCAGACGGGTATTTCCGGCATGTGCCGAAGGCCGCGATTCTGGAAGCCGTGGGCGAGTTCGCACCGTCGCACGCTGCCCGGCTGGCGAAGTTGAAGAAGGCCGACATTGCCAGCGAAGCGGAACGGCTGGCCGATGGTACGGGCTGGATGCCCGCCGTGTTCAAGAGCGGACACGACACGGAGTCGCAGGACGGCGCGGAGGACGTGGAAGATGCTGCCGACGTAGTGGAAGCCCGCGCTCGCCGCCTGACATAGCAGCATAACCCCGGCGCACAGCGCCGGGGTTTCAACGATGCCATCGGATAACGCTGAAAGCCAACGTAGGGTTAGTCAAGTCCTGGCAACGCCGGCGGCACCGCATGAATCCAGCATCCAGGGCTTTCACTATCAAAGAAGTCCACATGGACAGGCCCTAAATCATCCTGAATGACTTGGTAGGCATAGTTGCAATAGACCTGATTGCCACCAAAAACGGAGACCGCCACCCGTTGGATGCCGGTTCCGCGCATCCGTCGCAATAAATGCCGATCGTGCTCCCCGAGTCCCCAGCCGAATAACGTCAATGTGAACCGCTGTGACGTAAGTACCTCCCGGTACACCGTAGAAAGGTAATAACTATTCTGAATAGAGGAAACTTTCTGCAGCATCGTCCCTTCGCTGACAAACAGCGGCACAACGCGCTCACTGCGCCACTCCGCAAGGATGGCCTCCAGCAAACCTTCCCCAGCGTTGTGAATCTTGAACTCCTGCTCCACTGCAGTTCGGCACAGAGCCAGACTTCCATGCGGATAAAACACCAAGGTGTTAGTCCGTTCCCTATAGGGGGCTCGAAATCTCTGCCAAGCATCGTCGAACATGCCATTCCCCAGGAAGCAATCCTTGAATAGATGTCCGTCCTGAATGTCGAGTCCATAGGTCATCGTCCAATAGACCAGCAAGTCATAGTTCAAGGAAATTACCGTATCGAACCCTCTGAGGAACTGGTACATGCTTGGCAAATGACCACTCACTAGATCATATGCAGGATGCACGTCGCGAACGGCTTGAATCAAACACTCTCTGACATTCAGGTAGGCTTGATGCGTGCGATTGTCTGGTATCTGTAGTGACCTATTGACGTTTGACGCTTGCCAGACCAGTCGAAGGATCAACTCGAAATCGGATGTTCGGAAAAAGCCAAAGAGTTGCTGTACATCAGCTCCGAGTAAGCCTGCTCGCTGGGCATGATCCAGCAACGAGCCATAGCCAAAACTCGGTGAAACAGCAATGCTAGCCCCATTGCCCAGCAGAATCGTACCTCGATGGTAATTGGGTGCAACGTGCTCCCACGGCACAACGGGATATGGCATATATGGTTCTCCCTGTTCCTTTGATGACTCGTTGTCGAATAATAGCTGTGACGAGTCATTCTCCGTTGTCACTCTACCTGGGTGTTAGAGCGTGTTATGAACCTTGAAGAAGCGCAGCAGCATTTCCGAGCATGAGGATTGAGAAGACGACGTAGTGCAAGCCTGCCAGGGTTTCAGGAAGACGCTCGTAGTCACGCGCCAACCGCCGGAATCGGTTGACCCAGCCGAAGCTGCGTTCGACGACCCATCGACGCGGCAAGAGTACAAAGCCCTTCTTTGCTTCAGGCAGCTTCACAACATGCAGTTCGATACCTTCTTCCCTTGCAGCCTCCGCCGGATCTTTGCCGGTATAGCCCTGATCGACGAACGCAAGCTTTACGGTCTGGCCCGTCACGTGTTGAACCTCCTGTGCCAGGGCGCTCACCTGGGCGCGCTCCTGCTCATTGGCAGGCGTGACCTGAACTGCCAGAAGATGGCCAAGCGTATCCACGGCCATATGCACCTTGCTGCCTTTCTTGCGCTTGTAGCCGTCATAGCCAGCGCGTGGCCCACTTTCACAGGTGGACTGCACGGTGCGCCCATCCGGAATGACGGCGCTGGGCTGGCCTTGCTTGCCTTGGGCCACGCGTAACACCGAGCGCAGGTCGTTGACCATCGCTTCGAAGCAACCGGCCTGCAGCCAGCGCTGAGTCTGCTGGTAGACCGCCTCCCATGGCGGAAATTCATGGGGAATCAAGCGCCATGGTGCTCCGGCCCGGGCCATCCAGCGCAACGCATTGAACATCACGCGAAGATCGTATCTGCGCTGTCGAGCCTCTGGATCCATTAGTGTCAGGTAGGGCGCGGCAAAGGCCCACTCTTCATCGGAAACATCGGTCGGATACGGACGGGATGGCTTCATCCCGTTACGATAGCGAAACGGGATCAAAGTTCATAACACGCTCTAAGGCTGTATGGACGTGTCGGCACGATGTGCCGCCGGATCTTCGGGCTGCGCCCCGTGCTACTTTTGCCGTCACGGCTATTCGGCTTCAATCCCTCACGCCTTCGAGCCGACGCTTTCTTCCGGGGGGGGGGGCGGTGCATGGCCCAGCCCCGCCACGCGTAGCTTGGCACCTCACGAATACTGCCGAACTGGCACTGCCGGTTTAGCCAGGTTAGCGCCCCGCCGTACTGGGCGGGGCTTGTGGGGCTACGCCCCGGCTTGCTGCGGCAGGTTGAGCCAAAGCGTGCCGTCCTCGACGCTGGCGGTTCGCGCCTGTACGTCACGAAGGACGGTTCACCGACACGCCACCCGGCCTCGCTATGGAGCATCCACGCCACGCCTCAAGCCCGTCGCCGCAATCTGCGGCAAGGAGCGTTCTCGCTTGTCGTTGGGGTGTTGGCCTTGCCAGTGCCAGGGTGCAAGCCGGTGAAGCCGTCACGCGGGGATGCCGAGTCGGCCACATCTCCATTCGGGAGCGGGCGGCCTGTGCGTCCTTGGCTTGTCGTGAATCCTGGCGAGGGAACGGCTGCGCCTTGGGCTTCATGGCCGCAACCTTCCAGCGAAAACAATTTCCCCTGCGCTACGCGCATTCCTCTCGGGACAAATTCTTTTCGCTTCCAGGCTCTCCACGGTGTTGCGACCGCTGCGCGGTGCGGCCAGCCCATCCCCCGCCGGCCGGATCACAACAAGGACGCACTGGCGCGACCTCGTTCAACCCGAAAGGAGAAACATCATGGCTAACATCGGCACCTTCACCGCAGAGAAAGACGGCTTCACCGGCCAGCTCCGCACCCTGACCCTGAACGTCAAGGTCAAGCTGATTCCCAACGACAAGGGCGACACCGAGAACGCCCCCGACTTCCGCCTTCAGGCGGCCGGCCACGACATCGGCGCGGCGTGGAAGAAGACCAGCGAAGCCGGGCGGCCCTACGTGTCCGTATCCCTCGACGATCCTTCGTTCTCGGCGACGGTCTATGCCCGCCTGATCGAGAACGAGGACGGCACGCACGACCTGATCTGGTCGCGCAGCACCCAAGGCGGCCTGACGGCCGCCCACGGCGCCCCGCCCATTGCGGCGGGGCGCCGTGCTGCTGGCGCAGCACGTTACGCACGCGCCTACGGCGTGTCGCGTTCCTTCAACACCGCCTCAAGCTCCTGGCGCACCTGCGCCAGAAGCTGATCGGCCTTGCGCGTGCTGTCGCCGGCATAGGCCAGCGTCAGCAACGTCAACGGATGCACGTCCATGACCTCGCACAGCTCGGTCAGCTTGTGCATGGTCGGGCTTTTCAAGTCGCGTTCCAGCGAACTCATGTAGGTGCGGCTGGACACGTCGGAGAACGCTTCTTGGCTCAAGCCACGCGCTTTCCTGACCGTCCGTATTGCCGTGGCCAATGAGTGTTTCGCTGTCACCAACTTGGTTTCCCCGTAAAAACCAAGATGACAGCCCATTGCACCCAATAGGGCTACAATCTAAAGTGTTCATTCCTATTGGCCGAACCGCTTTCGTGCTTTTACGGAAATCCGCATGGGCGGATTCCGACAGAATCGGGGAACCGCATCTGTGTCTTTCCTGGCCTGCGGAATTCCGCTTCTGCGTTTCCGTGCATGTACGGATTCGATGGCTTGCGCCTTCGTGCTTTCCCGCCAAAGCACGCATCCGCTTCGGCGGTTCCGCGCTTCGGTGGAAAATCGTATCCGTGCATCCTCGGATGCGTGGGGATTCGGGCCATGACCCAGCCGCTCGTCACCGCTGAACAGCAGGCACAACTGCTCGCCGTCGGCGCGGCACGCGCCGCTGATCGGGGCATCGACCCGATGCCGGCGGTGCGACTGTTCACCCCTGACGCGCACGCCACCTGGTTGCTGGCCGCGCTCGACCCGGCCGATGGCGATACGGCATGGGGGCTGATCGACCTGGGAATAGGCATGCCCGGCCTGGGCCATGTGAAGCTGTCCGATCTGGCGTCCATCATCGGGCCGCACAAGCAGCCTGTGATGCGCGATCGCTACTTCCAGCCCGTGCGGCTGCTGTCGGAGTACCTGCGGCTGGCCGAGGAAAGCGGTTCGATCACCGACTGAGCAGTCCCAGCCAACGACGGCGCATTCTGACTATTTCAGTCTTACCCAAGACCTGCGCAGTCTGAATCCGCATTCTTGCACCGAAGCGGTGCGTTCTGTTGCAAACAGTCATGGTTTTTGGTGCGGGCTGCTGCACGGTGCTTCATGCTGCGCGCTGTTTTCGTGGCGGCGCAGCCGTCGCATTCAGACGATTTCCGCAATGCCCTGGAGCGAATCAGTCTTGACACCAGCAGTTACAGCTTATCCCGATTTCGATGACGACTTGATGGCGACTCGATAGCTCCCGCACGGCGGAATCCGTGGCGACGTTCCTGCTGAATGACAGGAGGCTGCGTCATGGCTGACCCGAACGCCGAACACTGGTATCCGACCGCCGCGTATCTCTACACGCTGCACCTCGACGGCCCCGCGTT
The DNA here is from genome assembly GCF_038594925.1 of Achromobacter sp. JD-1. Classification (NCBI taxonomy): domain Bacteria; kingdom Pseudomonadati; phylum Pseudomonadota; class Betaproteobacteria; order Burkholderiales; family Alcaligenaceae; genus Achromobacter; species Achromobacter sp. JD-1. The sequence goes on from NZ_JBCGCS010000001.1 coordinate 301,190, forward strand.
GGCGTGGGAATACCTGCGTCGCCACCCCGACTACCGCCGCGACTGGCTGCGCCGGCGCCGCCGGCCAGAGGCCGCCGCGCGCTGGGGACTGCGCCTGCTGGAAGATCCCGCCCTGGATGCGCGCGACGCGCATCCGGCCTGGTTCCCCGATCACGATGCGGTGGTGCAGCTCTACCCGGACGCCGACCCGCCGCCCGACGCGGTGGCCTTCGCGTTCTGGCGCCTCCCCGGCCAAAAGCGCCTGATACACGATGGCAAGCGCCTGGTGCTGCTGACACGCTGGCCGGGCTGCTGCCTGCGGCTGGTGATCGCTCCCGGCCTGGCCGACGGCATGGCCTACGCCTATGCCATCCGCGCCTGCGCCGCATCCTGCGGACGCTATCAGGCGCTGGCGGCCGAACTGGACAAGCTGGCCACCGCCGGCGATGCAGCGCCGGCGGGAACGGAACGGTCGCGGCCGGCACCCGCGGCGCTGCTGGAGCTGAACACGCTCCAGGCGCTCGACGGCACCCTCGCAGGCGCATCCCTGCGCGACGTGGCCGAAGGGCTGTTCGGCGTCGATGCCGTCGCCGACGACTGGTACGCCGACAGCGCCTTGCGCGCCCGCGTTCGCCGGCTGGTACGGCGGGGCGATGCGCTGATGCGCGGCGGCTACCGCCGCCTTGCACAGCTTCCGCCCGTTGCACAGGGACGCGCTGCATCCCCTGCAAAACGTCCCTGAGCAAGAAGCCTTGCTTTCTTGAAAGTGCCTCTATCCGGCCGCGTGGTGTGGCCGGGCTTGATGGAGGTACATCCCATGCGACCCGCTCCCTTGCGGCCTGCCGCCGCTGCTGTCGCTGCGCCCGTGCAGCCCCAACGCTACCTGACCAACGACGAAGCCGCCGAATACCTGCGGCTGTCGCCGCGCACGCTGGAGAAACAGCGCGTGATCGGCGGCGGCCCGAAGTTCCGCAAGTTCGGCCGCCGCGTCATGTATGCCGTGAGCGACCTCGACGCCTGGGCCGATGCGCGCAGCTACGCGGCGACTTCCGACCCGGAATATGCCGAACGGCATGCGGGCGACTACCGTGACGGCCGCTGATTTCTGGCTCGCCGGTGGCCATCGCCATGTCCAGCCCATCGCTGCCCCTGCGGCAGCGACCAGCGCAGCAACGCGAACAGCTCGACCTGTTCCGCGCGTTGCCGGGCGACATGGCGCCGCGCGACAGCCAGGACTTGATGGCCTTTCCGTTCTTCTCGCTCGCCAAGTCGCGGCGCACCGAGCCGATCGACTTCCGGGCGGGTGGCATCACCATCCGCGTGGAGGGAACGCAGGAGCACGGCATCGCAACGATCTGGGATGCCGACGTTTTGATTTGGGCGGCCTCGCAGATCGTGGAGGCGCGCGACGCAGGCATTCGCCCGTCGCGCTGGATACACGCCACGCCCTACGAAATCCTGCGCTTCATCGGGCGCGGCACGTCCCTCAACGACTACCAGCGTCTGAAAGCCGCGCTCGACCGGCTGCAATCGACCAGCGTGGCGACTTCCATCCGCGAAACCACTGGGCGGCGCTTGCACCGCTTTTCGTGGGTGAACGAATGGCGCGAGCTGGCCGACGCCAGCGGCACGCCGCTGGGCATCGAGCTGATCCTGCCGGACTGGTTCTATGCCGGCGTGCTAGATGCCGCCCTGGTGCTGACCATCGACCCGGCCTATTTCCGCTTGAAGGGCGGCATCGAACGCTGGCTGTACCGCCTGGTGCGCAAGCACGGCGGACGGCAGGAGCACGGCTGGCAATTCGACTTCCGGCACCTCTACCGCAAGTCGGGCAGCGCGGCCCGCTTCTCGGACTTCGCCTACGACCTGCGCATGCTGGTGGCGCGGCAGTCGCTGCCCGGCTACGTCCTGGGCATCGAGCCGATGCCGGGCGAAAGGCTGGAACTGCTGACCTTCCGGCCCGTGCCGTTCACGGCACGGGGATAACTGCGGGAAAAGGTGTGGACGGCCTCGTGCTATCAGGAGTACCGGGTATCGTGCTATCGGGAGTACGACCCTCGTGCTATCAGGAGTACGAAAACGCCGCAAAGCCAGTAACAGCGCGGGTTTGCGTCCCCTCTAACTTACCTAACTATAAATCTCTAACTTTTAGTAGAAGCGCGCCGTTTCGGTGGACAACCGCGAAACGGCACGGCCAGGCCGGCTTTCCAGCAGCGAGGGCCGCGCCATGATCTTCGCGTTTCT